>JAWKYA010000050.1:0-1952 GCA_041396725.1 Alphaproteobacteria bacterium | reverse complement strand
CGCAACCGCTTTGCGGCGTTTCGCGAATCAATCATCGACTTACCAAGCCTAAAAAGTCACTCGCAGTTATGAAGGGTTTCACAGGGAGACTCAGGGACAGAGCGTAAAGCTAGTAACCTTGTTTACCGTGATCCAATCTGACCGTATCGATATGACGGGGCCGCTCCCCGATGAAGTCAAAAAACAAGTTCCTGACGACCGTCAGGCATCACGCTTCAATAAGAAGCCAACACCGGCCCAGCGATGCATCCGCGCCAGCAAGAAAAGCGCTTACTTGTGAGTTGGGGTTTTCATTAAGTTGCAGAAGCGAAGCTAATAATTAGAAATCCTTTGAATATGAAAATCGGCCGATTTAACGTAGAATGAACAAGCACGCTCTTTAAGCGTATTTGCCTTCAGCATAATAAACTGCGAATTCGCATCAGGCCGCATTATCCAATGGATCTGGTAATTTGATAATATTTACGTGGTCCCCACAGACTTCTTTGGCAAGTTCGCACAAGTGTTCATGGTGCGTCAGATAGATCACCTGTCCCGAATTCGACAGATCATTCAACAATGAAAAGGTCTTTTTTGAACGAGGGTTATCGAAAGGCTCCAATATGTCGTCAGCAAAGAATGGAAGAGACTCGCGATGTTTTGTAAATTCAGCATGCCCGGCGATTCGCAACGCTAAATAAAGCTGAAATCGAGTGCCGCGAGACATTTTCGATGCGACAAGCGAAGATCCGTTTCTTTTGATGCCAACCAGCAACTCCTGATCACCATCCGCAAGCGCTTTTAATTCCAAGAACCCTCCTCTAGTAATGAGCGAGAATGCCTTGCTCGCTTGGTTCATCATGGAGCTGCGGTGTGTATCACGATATTGCGCAATAGCATGCTGGACTACCTTGACGCCTGCTGAAAGGCGAAGAAATTTTTCCGATTTTTCGACTATTTCCAGATGAAGCGCGTGCTTTTGCTCCTCCAATCTTGCAACTGCCGCATCACCGCCGATAGTGGCCAGAGCCCTTTCTGCAGATTTCCAGGCCGCGTACAAATCACGCACATTGTTATCCTCAGCTTCCGCGCCAGAAGCGAGGAGTTGCTGTTCAGCCTTCAATTCGCTAACTGCGTCCGCTGAATCAGCGACAGGACCCAAATTATCCTCAACCGCCTCAATGTCCGGAAGAGAAAGCAGGCCGCAAAGTATTTCGGAGTCCTTTTCTAACGCCTCAAGCAACGATGATCGTTTCTCGGCGCGCTTCATGGCGTCAATTAACTCTTCAAAACTCTCCGCCTGGAAAACCGCTGCAAACTCATTGAATCGTTCATCTATCTCGTCTTTATCCGCCTTCAGCTCGCCCAACTCCTCCGATTTAGCGGAGGCTTCTTTGCGTTTCTCGTCCACTCGTTCTCTGTTCCTGCGCGCCTGCGCCAGCTCACGTCTTAAAATATCTGCAGTTTGCAATGGATCGGCCTTATCATATTCAATACGCACAGCGGCGGCCAATCGCTGAACTTCCTCTTGGTAAGCCTCGCGATCTTCCTTCATCGCTTTAATACGATCTTCTAATTTCCTAATCTCGCGCAGCGCCGCCGAGATATCATCAAGTACGCGCAAATTTTCGCTCACTGCGGTTGTGGACAACTCCGGATCAAATGAACCCATCCACGAAGCGTTGAGTGTCTTCGACCAATTAGCAAGCCAATCATCTCGAATCGCCTCGGCGGCGTCATAACGTTTCTGGCGATCCGCCAGCGACTTCTCTGCAGCGGCCAAACTTTCCTCAGCGTTTTGCCCGTCAGCGGTTTGTCGCCGCCATTCCACGATCGCCTTGTCGCACGACGCGAGCAGCTCAGGGATCGAATAGCCCTCATACTCAATGCCGATTTTGCTGAGCTCTTCAGAAAGAGCTGTTTTTGACGCCTCAAAAGCGGTTTTGGCGGCATCATACTCGTCATTGGCTTTT
>JAWKYA010000049.1:0-4027 GCA_041396725.1 Alphaproteobacteria bacterium | reverse complement strand
GATGTATTACGGAGACAGACCAAGAAAATACAAATAAAGAGAATACATTACATATAGTTAGATGTTCTAGTTCTTTCAAATTTGATTTGATTCAAATGATAGATCGAATGTTCTTAGCTATATCTGTTTCTGATTAAGTTAACTGAGTCGCAAATTATATCATAATCTAAAAAATACCTCTATTGGATACTTTCCATTGAATACTTTCTATTAAGACTATTTTCAATTCCTTTCGATTGTAATTTTAAGTCAATTTTTCTAGCATTTAATAAGCTAAAAATATTCCAATATTTTCTGCTTAAAAATTAAAATAATTCTATAAATGTTATAGATAAATGATAGAGTATAATCGATTTCCTCCATTATTAACTGACAAAGTCTTTTTCGGCGCCGAAAAATTGTCTATAATTTACTGGTATCATATAATAAAATTATTAATTATCCTGCCAATAAAACATTCAAATATTTTATTAACAGATTTAGATTCATTATTAATTATTTTTTTAGATTTAAAAAATTTATACAATCAAATAAATATCAATTTTTATCCCCAAAATCTTTATCAATATCTGGTAATATGCTTTCCCATTGTGACAAAAATACGTAATCTCAAAGCTATCATGGATGTTGGTCATGACTCAATTGTGGAGAACAGAAAGGTTTTGATTCATCATATATCTAATTCGATACTTTGTCTTGCATTGTATACCTATAGGATAAAAATATTTTACTTATTTCGTTATTGGTGAATGGTAGTTATAGAGGGGATCATGTCATGCCGCAATCTGTTCCCCTAAGATCGAATGCCGATCAAGTCGGAGAAGATTTGGATTTTTGTGTATCTACTGCTATAAATCTAATATTCCCTCTACGATCGAATGGCTACCACCTTGGAGAAGAGTCGATCGTCAAGTCTCGTCCGCTCGCAAAACGGCAACCCGATCTGAAAAAAGTCTATTGCCTAGACAAACCTCAAATTGTTGTACGAGAGCATGTCAGCAATGCAGTTCGCTGGGTTCCTGGCGAACGACTCAATCATCTCATTGAGAAAGCCTGCAACCGCTTTGCGACGAATGATGCCGTTATCGGAAGCGACATCTCTCTGAGCTATCGAGATCTCGAACAACGTGCAAATCAGCTCGCGCGTTATCTCCTTGCACGCGGAATCAAGGCCGGCGACCGCGTCGCAATGATGTTCGACAGATCACCAGAAACATACGTGGCAATGCTTGCGGTGATGAAAGTCAATGCGACCTATGTGCCGCTAGACGCCGCCTTTCCTATTGAACGCATCCGCTTCATCCTCATGGATGCCGACATTTCCGCCATCATGTCAATGTCAAGTTTCGCTAAGCGTCTCTCAGGCCTACAGGTCGACAAGATATTTCTCGATTCGGAGAGGCAGGCGATTGATGCACAGAGGGCGGACCCGTTGACGTTAACTGGGTTGGCGTCGCAGATCGAGCCGCTATGCTACATCATCTACACATCTGGCACCACCGGTAATCCGAAAGGTGTTGGTATCAGACACGCAAGCATTTGCAATTTCGTGCGCGTCGCCGCAGAGCTTTATGGCTATACTCGAGGCGATCGCGTCTATCAGGGCATGTCGATCGCGTTCGATTTTTCCGTCGAGGAGATCTGGGTGTCGCTGATGGTTGGTGCTACGCTTGTGCCTGGGCCGCCTGGAACGACCCTGATGGGCGACGAGCTTAGCGAGTTTCTGCGTGAAACCAGTGTGACCGTGATGGCTTGTAGTCCTACGTTGCTCTCCACTATGGAACAGGACGTGCCGGATATTCGGATCTTAGTGGTAGGGGGTGAGGCTTGCCCACAAAATCTTGTGGCACGATGGTATCGCCCCGACCGTCGCATTCTCAACACATACGGTCCCACCGAGGGGACTGTAACAGCGACAATGACCGAGCTGCGGCCGGATAAGCCGATCACGATCGGCGTACCGCTCCCGACCTATTCTATCGTCATCCTTGATCCTCATGAGGACAAGATCGTTCCAAATGGCGAGCTTGGCGAGATCGGTATCGCGGGTGTTGGAGTGGCGTTCGGTTACATAAATCGTGATGACCTGACGATGAAGAAGTTCATTAGGGATTTCCTACATATTGAAAATAATCCCTCTGGACGAATCTATCGCACAGGCGATCTTGGTCGGGTTGACGAGAATGGCGAGATTCACTATCATGGACGGATCGACACACAGGTCAAGATCCGCGGCTATCGTATCGAGCTCAAAGAAATTGAGGCGGTGCTGTTTGACCTGCCACAGGTTGCGCAGGCTGCCGTGACGACATTCGAACCACAGGAGGGTATCGTCGAAATTGTCGCCTATTACGCCCTCAAGCAGGGTGTCGAGTTGCCTCGTAGCGAGATCTCGCAGGAGCTGCGCAGCAAGCTTCCCGTCTACATGGTGCCGGCCTTCCTCGAACAGGTCGACGCCATACCGATGACGCTGAGCAATAAGGCCGACTACAAGAGATTGCCAAAGCCGCAGTTGCAGGGTTTTTCTGACGCGCAGGAATATGTCAAGCCGAAAACTGAACGTGAGCGCATGCTGCACGATGCGGTAACCGAGGTCCTTCGTGTCACGCATGTCTCCACCGAACATCACTTTTTCGATGATCTCGGCGCTAACTCCCTGTTGATGGCGCGCGTCTGTGCGACGATACGAAGGAATCCTGATATGTCGAACGTGTCAATGCGCGATATCTATATGAATCCGACGATTGCCAGGCTCGCGCATCATATCGAGTCGTCAATCGACAGATCTGTCGCAACAAAGTCGGAACACTTCCATGTTCCGTCGACACTGTCGTACGTCACGTGTGGCGCCATGCAAATTGGGTTTTCCGCAGTCTATCTACTGTTCGGACTCTGGATCCTTGTGGCTAGCTTTCAATGGGCGATCGCCCCAGAAAGCGCGGTAGAGATCTACGCGCGTAGTGTTGCTCTCGGCACAGGATTGTTTGTTCTACTGACCTTTATTCCAATTGCTGCGAAATGGCTGCTGATCGGTCGCTTCAAGGCACAATCTATTCCAATTTGGAGCTTTGCATATTTCCGCTTCTGGGTCGTCAGGACCCTGATGCGCACATCCCCTTTGGCTGCCTTCATGGGAACACCACTTTACCACGTTTATCTGCGTCTGATGGGCGCCAAGATCGGCCGCAACGTGATCATAAGCTGCAGGTGCCCTCCGGTCTGTACCGACCTTGTAACGATCGGTGACAACACCATAGTCCGCAAGGACTCGATCCTGCTCGGATATCGCGCACAGTCAAACTTCATCCATATGGGCCCAGTAGCAATAGGCAGCAACGCGTTCGTAGGTGAAGCGAGCGTACTCGACATCGACACTGCTATGGGGGACAACACACAGCTTGGTCATGTCTCATCTTTGCAGAGCGGCCAGCGTGTGCCGGATGGCAAGCACTACCATGGCTCGCCTGCGGTCGAGACGTCCTCTAACTATTGTCAAATCGAAGGCAAGAACGGTACTGCACTCAGAGGCGTCCTGTATATCTCGTTCATCCTAGTGACAATGTTCTTGATCGCTGTGCCTGCGATGATCCTCGTCTTGGACTATTTGCTGGCGACTGGCATCATCTCCTCCATATTCTCCCTATCGGCTCCCTTCCTAGTAGTCCTTTCAGCGGCGTTGTTCTTCGGCATGACCGGCGTCGGGCTGGTGGTCATATATGTAATCCCGCGCCTCTGCATGTTGGGACTACGTCCTGGCGTGACCTACTCGAATTTCGGCTTCCACTACCTGCTACAGAGCATCATCCGAGGAGTTAGCAACTCGGATTTCTTCTCCACATTGTTCGGCGACTCGTCAGCCATTACAAAGTACATGTCCTACATCGGTTGGAACCTGAATACAGTCTATCAGACCGGCTCTAACATGGGCTCCTACCAAGTCCACGACAACCCGTTTTTAGTCAATATTGGCAGCGGTACGATGGTTTCGGATGGGCTGTCTATGATGAATATGCAGATGTCCGCTACG
>JAWKYA010000048.1:0-1021 GCA_041396725.1 Alphaproteobacteria bacterium | reverse complement strand
AAGACCGGAAAGAAGATAGGGACGAAATCGGCGCTGAAAAGCCAGAACAACATGACGTGTTTCGTCGTCTAAAACGCCAGATTGAGGCACGGCATAACCAAAAGCCGCCAATTTAGCTTGGAGGATAGCGATAGAAGAAAGCGTGCGGCGCTGCATAACGAGGTTAGGCCAAATCGCTACACTTTCCATGGCTAATCGTTGCCATGGAAATAACTCACCAGGATCTTTCTTACGTTGCGGTGCTACATCAGAATGTCCGAGCACCCGCTGTGGCGGAATTTTATGACGACTCAGAATCCCCTTACTCAGAGCAATAAGCGCTTCTATTTGCACTGCAGGAAAAGGGCGATATCCATTCAAATGGCCTGGATTAACAAGCTCTATACCAATCGAGCGATCGTTTATGTTGGTTGCTCCGTCCCAAAATGAAATCCCTGCATGCCAAGCACACTGGGATTCTGGAACAAGGCTATGAATAACGCCACTCTCTTCGATCAAATAATGCGCACTCACTTTACGTGCTGGATCACACAAGATTTCCAAGGCCGAGGCTGCGTCTACGGTATCGGTATAGTGAAGCACGAGAATATCGACAGCTCCCCCCTTCGATCGTGGCTCTTGATTAGGGGATAGCGTCTGCACGAGTCGTAAATCATCCATACGGATTTCCGTTATGACAACTAAATCAGCCCTGGTTTAGGCATATCACAAAAATTGCCATAATGCTTTGATTCATAGTAAATTTTACACCCATGCGATCTTACGCCTTGTTTTTGACGCGATCGACACCAAAGATAACTGATGAAAGACAGACTGCTTGTAAAGCAGCGGCTACTAGGAAACGCCTATGGATAATGGAGGTCCTGGTATGCACCTTATTCGTAAGCTGCTGTCTGGCGATACAGACTCGTTAATCGCCCATTACCTACGTCTTGATCCTGATGATCGCCAGTGTCGTTTTGCCGGGTATGTCGCTAATGAGCGTGTGATTTCCTATTGCCAGAATATTGATTGGCTCCAT
>JAWKYA010000047.1:0-1064 GCA_041396725.1 Alphaproteobacteria bacterium | reverse complement strand
AAGGCGCCGCAGCAATCGTTCTCGACAGCCAGGAAATTCGCCACCGTTTTAATTTAGCCCCTTTTACGGGACAGCTCTTTATTCATGTCCTGAACCCTCGGGGTCACGATGTGGTAAAATATGCCTTGGACACCTATGGGGATGCGCCAACGGTTTTGTCTTGTACGCATGATGCCAATGCGTGGCCGTCCGAACTTTATGCGGGCTTGCCCGCTCCGCAGTCGGATGAGCGTGTCATTCTTTGGATACAAAATTCCCATCCCTGTACCATTCCTGCGCGTGCTATTTCTATGAATGTGATGGGATCGTCCCAGGGCGTCACTTTTCCTGATGCGATCCCACCCTTCGGATCGATAGCAATCGATGTGGGAACATTCCTGCCAAAAGTGCAGTGGCCGCAACAAATCGAGATTAATGCAGGTAAATACTGTGTGCGTCCCCGCTATGAGGTTGTTCGCACCGATCAAACAAAAAAAATGACACGCCAGCGCATCGCCCACGTTAATGTCGAGCGCAGCGATCTCAAAATAGATGAAACGATCCCCGATCTCGGGAATCTTTTAGGTAAAACCTATATTTTACCGGCACCGATCTTACCTCTTGATCGTTACCGCTCCATTGTTTTGCCGACGCCGATGTCAACAGCGCAAACGAATCTGCCTGTTGCATTACGCCTATACGATGCGGCGGGGCATGAGGTGCTAGAGCATCGCATGGGGTGCTTGCCGCGTCATCACGATAGCGCTGCCGAGGTCGGGGCCTTGCTGAATGGCCACGCCAAGCTTGCTGGTGGGTTTGGTCATATGGAGCTCATGTATGACTTTACAGACGGTGGTGGCGCT
Organism: Alphaproteobacteria bacterium; assembly: GCA_041396725.1. Lineage (GTDB taxonomy): Bacteria > Pseudomonadota > Alphaproteobacteria > JAWKYA01 > JAWKYA01 > JAWKYA01. The sequence continues at coordinate 222 of JAWKYA010000047.1, read as the reverse complement.
GACGGTTGGCTGCATGCCTTATTCCGATATGAAGATAAAACCTCAGGTCATGTCGCTGAAACAAGCTTTGGTGCTCATATTTTTAATACGGTTTTGACCTATAAGGATGAGCCGCAATCCTATGCGGGTCGTCCCCCAGGTCTCTCGACACGATTGTTTCTTCGTCTGGGTCCAGCGCCGCTCGATGCCTTTTGTCATTTAATCTATGCCGCTTCGATGCCG
>JAWKYA010000046.1:0-1196 GCA_041396725.1 Alphaproteobacteria bacterium | reverse complement strand
CAAGAATAGATGCTGCGAGAAGGCCTGCATTTATCGCCCCAGCTGTGCCGATAGCAAGAGTTGCTACCGGCACACCCGCAGGCATTTGAACAATCGACAATAAGCTGTCCATACCCCTTAACGCTTGACTTTGAACAGGAACGCCTAAAACAGGCAAGGATGTCATCGCGGCGACCATTCCCGGAAGATGAGCTGCCCCACCGGCACCAGCGATGATTACCTTATACCCAGCCGGCCGCGCCCCTTTGGCAAATTCAACCAAACGTTCTGGCGTCCGATGTGCAGAAACGATCTTTGCGGTAAAGGGGATGCCAAGTTCTGCCAATACAAGCGCCGTATGGCGAAGAGTTGGCCAATCCGAGCGACTTCCCATAATTAAGGCAACAAGAGGAGTACCTTTCGGAGATGGCACAATTTCTGTCTCGGCGACATCAACCTTCGCCATGCTTCCCCCACTCCCCTTTTCCTACTTTATCTGCATTCACTCTATAGTTTTAGTATAGGCAGGTATGAAATCACCACAATAGCTCTTTAGTTCTTCGCCATTCCGTTTTAGCGCCGCGTGAGGCTTTGCTGATAAGTCGCAATAATGGTTTGCCCTGCCGGTCCAACCTTAGCAAGCCATTCATTTAGGGTACGTCTACCTTCTTCGATCAAAGCTTCACGTACATCAGCAGGAGATTCAACAATCGTAACCCCATTGCTATTCATGTCACGCAAATTTTGTAGGGTACGATCCCGAGCTGTTTTCCATGCGAAGTCCGATGCCGTTTTGGCCGCGTCGAGCACAGCCTTTTGCAAGTCAGGTGGCAAAGCATCGAACCTTGCAGCATTTATATGCATAACATTAAGGGGTATGCTCGCATCAAGAGAGGTAAAGGTCTTAAAATGCCGCCATAATCGCGCATTTACACCAGCCTCAGCACTAGTCAAAACAGCGTCAAGATTTCCTGCATCCAAATGGGATGCCACATCAAGAAAGGATAAAGCAATAGGCTGGGCTCCCAAGGCGGCCAGCGCATCAACAATAACAGGATCTGGGGAGACTCGGACTTTTAGGCCCTGCAGGCCTTGCAGATCTAAAATCGGGCCCTTTGCCCATAAACCGTCGGCAGTCCAAGGCGTACCATATAAGAGTCTTTGGCCACGCGCTGCAAAAGCCGCTTCTAAACTTGGAAGAGCAGCGCGCCAAAGCG
>JAWKYA010000045.1:0-1456 GCA_041396725.1 Alphaproteobacteria bacterium | reverse complement strand
CGTCTTCCTCTAGCCAGGGAGGGGGGCAATCGCAAGGAAGTTATAAGATCGGCAAGCCGTACGAGATTGATAATGTTTGGTACTACCCAGCCGAAGATTGGGATTATAACGAGACGGGTATCGCCTCTTGGTATGGTCCAGGCTTTCATGGCAAGAGCACCGCAAATGGTGAATCCTATAACCAGAACGATCTAACGGCAGCGCATAAAACCTTACCTATGCCGAGTATCGTTGAGGTAACCAATCTAGAAAATGGGCGGAGCGTTCGTGTGCGAATTAACGATCGCGGGCCGTATGCTCGCGGCCGCATCATCGATTTATCCAAGCGCGCCGCGGATCTACTTGGTGTGTCGGGTCCAGGTACCGCCAAGGTGCGGGTCCAGCTTGTCGCCGATGAAAGTCGCCGGATCAAGGAAGCGGCCTTGCGCGGACAGAAGTACGATGGAACGGTTCAGGTGGCCTCAGCAGCTCCCACGCCCGTTCCGACACTGAAAACGACGGAAACGATATCCCCTCAAAGCGGAGCCCCGACAACGGCTGTTACGATGAAGCCAACTAAGCAGACCGATATCTTTGTTCAAGCAGGAGCTTTTGCGCAGGAAGCCAATGCCCAGAGAGCCCGCACGCAGATGGCTGAGCTTGGTCCGGTCGTCGTCTCGCCTGTCGAGGTCGCCGGGCAAAAGCTTTGGCGGGTGCGGGTAGGGCCGCTCCCCGATGTCCCAACTGCTGATGAAATTATGGCGCGGGCTATCGTGATGGGTCATGCGCAGGCACGGATTGTTGTAGAGTAAGCAAGGCAGAATAGGCTTTGGGAATGGTGAGGTGATGGTGCGTAAAAATCTGCTTATCTGCGGTTTGGTGGCGGCGGTGTTCGTTATAGCTTCACCAGGCTTTTCGGCGACAAAGAAAAGTGCGAAAAAACCTCAGGCAAAACCGGCAGTCACGGCACCCACACCAGCCGCAAGTCCAACACCAATCTCAGCTGCGCCGACTGTAACCCTCGGCGGGGTGCCTTTTGAAACCAAGGCAAGAACTGCCGTGATGGTCGATCTTTCGACAGGAACGATCTTATTAGAAAAAGATCCCGATCGACCGATACCGCCGGCATCCATGACCAAAATCATGACAATCTATCTTTTATTCGAGCAACTGAAGAAGGGCGCCATCACGATGGATACGACCTTCATGGTCAGTGAGAAAGCCTGGCGCACCGGTGGCTCGAAAATGTTTGTGCCCTTAGGGCAACGGGTGCGGGTCGAAGATCTCATCCGTGGTATCATTATTCAATCGGGTAATGATGCTTCCGTTGTGGTTGCAGAGGGACTTGCTGGGGATGAAGCTCGTTTTGCCGAGATGATGAATCGTAAGGCTGCGGAGCTCGGGATGACGCATAGTCATTTTTTAAATGCTGATGGTCTTCCCGCTGAAGGTCATATGACAAGCGCGCGCGATCTTG
>JAWKYA010000044.1:0-1777 GCA_041396725.1 Alphaproteobacteria bacterium | reverse complement strand
CCTTGGTGACCGCCATTGTTCCCATGACCATGATCATCGTCGTCGCCATGACCGCCACCTTGGTGACCGCCATTATTCCCATGACCATGATCATCGTCGTCGCCATGACCGCCACCTTGGTGACCGCCATTGTTCCCATGACCATGATCATCGTCGTCGCCATGACCGCCACCTTGGTGACCGCCATTGTTCCCATGACCATGATCATGATCCCCATCGTGACCACCATGGCCATCGTGACCACCATTATCACCGTGCCCTTCGTCACCGCCGGTGTCATCGCCGCCACCCCCGTCTCCGTGCCCTTCGTCACCGCCCGTGCCATCGCCTGGGTTATCCGGGAAAAAGCCCTGACCACCGTCACCCGAACTACCATCATCGTCAGTGCCCGCATCGGATACTTCGGTACCCGATGAATCTCCAGTCTCTCGGTTATCTTTGATTTCGGGTGCTAGAATCGCAAAGCCTTCAGGTGCCCCTGATGGAGGAAGCGATTGCAGCGCTGCCATCGCCGTTTGAAAGGCATTTGCACATTCTGAGATACTTCCACTGCCGCCAACAACGCAGTCAAAATTAACTAACGCTTCTGCCAAGATTTGCGGTTGTTGCTCTATCTGATTTGAATTCAAAAGATCTAATAATCGTTGCCGCTGTTCGGAAACGTAGATCCCAGCTAATAAATCAAGTTGCCCCGTTTGCTCTGGTGCAATTTCAGCTCCTTGTCTGATCTTCTCTGCTTTATCGAGGAAATAGGCCGAGAACTGGTCGTACCCAGGCTCTTGCGCAGCAGCTTGAGCGATTTGTTCGTATCGCTCTGCTAAATACGATCTAAAGCTTGGATTCTCAGTCGCTGCATAACTTGGAATACTTAGGAGTAGGGCGATGCCAGTCGTACCAAGCAACGTACCTCGCCATCTCCTTGAATGCACCTTGCCAATCATGTGATTTCTCCTGAAGAAGCCCCCTAGACCGCGGTCCGTGCTGCTCCACCATGGGCAAGCATCTTGCGATCTCGGGGTTACTTAGGAGGGGGCGCGCTTAACAATTAGTATCTACAAAACGATACCAAAATAACCTTGATATGAAGTTTTTTTGACACCGCCACTTAGGGTTTTAGTTTGTACCCTGTCGCAAACATTCGTTCACCTAGAACCAACAAAATAAGATTACAACCTAACATTACGAAAACTCCGGTTGTAAGATTTGTGTCAGCACGACCAATGAATCCATAACGAAATCCATCGATCATGTAGTGAAACGGATTCAGATCCGCAATAAACCTCCATTCCGGAGGTAGACGCTTAACCGAATAAAAAGTCCCCGACAAAAAAGTGAGAGGCGTTACAATAAAATTTGTTACAGCAGCGATGTGATCAAATTTCTCCGACCAAATACCACCAATAATTCCAATTAAGGACAACAGAAGCGCCGCTGCGACGCAGTGAAAAATCGCATAACCTGGATGCATTAATTGCAGATCAATAAATGGCGTCATAACGCCGAGAGCTAAAACACCTACCAAAATTCCCCGGGTCGTTCCACCTAAGGCAAGAGCTATCAAAACCTCGCGCGGACTTAATGGTGGCATCAAAAGATCGACGATATTACCTTGTACCTTAGCGATCACAAGGGAAGAAGATGTATTCGCAAAAGCATTTTGCATCATGACCATCATAGCAAGACCGGGAGCTAGAAAGGCTGCAAAGGAAATGCCGCCGATTTCGGCGCGACCAGTCCCTAGAGCAAGTACAAAAACCGTTAAGAACAAAAGGGTCGT
>JAWKYA010000043.1:0-3057 GCA_041396725.1 Alphaproteobacteria bacterium | reverse complement strand
GCCAAAATCGGCTAGCGTCAGGATAGTTAGGCACACCTTCAAACATCAAGGTAATAGCGCCATTTGCGAGCGGACCATACACAATATAACTATGACCCGTTACCCAGCCGACGTCGGCTGTACACCAATAAATATCGCCATCGTGATAATCGAAAACATATTGATGAGTCATCGATGTATAAACCAAGTAGCCCCCTGTCGTATGCAGAACGCCCTTAGGTTTTCCCGTCGATCCTGATGTATAAAGTATAAACATCGGATCTTCGGCATTCATTTCTTCAGATTGACATGTATCGGACGCTTCGGCTGTAAGATCATGCCACCAATGATCCCGATCGGTTTGCCAATTTACTTTAGCCCCTGTGCGACGGACGACAATTACGGACTGCACCGAGGGGCATTTCTCCATTGCCGCATCGACATTTGCTTTAAGAGGAATTCTCTTGGCTCCGCGCAACCCTTCATCCGCCGTTATGACGATGGTCGAATCGCAATCTTGGATGCGGCCTGCCAGACTATCCGGAGAAAACCCACCGAACACCACCGAATGAATAGCACCGATCCGCGTACAAGCCAGCATCGCAACAGCCGCCTCCGGAATCATAGGCATATAGATGGTAATCCGGTCACCTTTCTTAGCACCTAAGCTTTTTAGGGCGTTAGCAAATTTACATACCTCGCGGTGCAGTTCGCGATAGGTGATATATTTCGACTCCTGAGGGTCATCTCCTTCCCAAATGATGGCTGTTTGATCGCCCCGCTTAGAAAGATGCCGATCAAGGCAATTGTACGACACATTCAGGGTTCCATCTTCAAACCATTTGATAGCAACTTTGCTTGGCCCAAAGGTCGTGTTTTTGATTTTCGTATAAGGCTTGATCCACTCGAGGCGTTTCCCTTGCTCGCGCCAAAAACCCTCGGGATCGTCGATCGACTTTTTATACATGGTACGATAGGTATCGGCATCGCACCAAGCGCGCTTAGCCCAATCGGAACGAACGTCAAAGCGACGAGATTCAGTCATTGAATTCCTCCCTTAGTGGCGCCCCTCGTTAGGGCTTGTTTTATGGGAAGATTATTTCTCGAAATACGCTTACCTACAAGGATTACCCGCATCCTTAGCTTATCGATACCCAAATCATGCCATCTTCTACGTGAACAGAGATTGGGGTCAGGTGCGCACCAGGACATGGTCCCTCAAGGCACATCCCATCTTCGATGCGAAATAAGGCGCCGTGGGTCGCGCAAAGGATATGGCCCGTATAGCGGCAAATGAAATGATCGGGAATAAGATCTAGAGGTGTTCCCTTATGCGGACAAGTATTACGATAGGCGAAAATATTTTCACCTTGGCGAATAATAAAAAAATCTCTGCCGCGCCCCGTTGGGTCGAGAATACCCTTGCCCCTGCCCTCGGCAATATCTTGGGTACGACCAAGGCAATATGTCACCATGCCTAGTCTTTCCATCCGGTCATTTGTGCCAATATTTTCCAATGCGCTGAACTAACCGGAACGACGGACAGGCGCGCGTGGCGAACCAATAATAGGTCCGCTAGTTTAGGATTTGCTTTTATCTCGGCTAGGGTTGCTGGATGTTTCACTGGACCCACAGCTCGAACATCCACACAGCCCCACGGCGTGCCTGGCGCTTTAGGATCTGGGTACCATTCCCGTACAACCTCGACGACACCAACGATCTGCTTTTCATCAACCGAATGATAGAAAAAACAGCGATCACCTATCGTCATCGATTTTAGGTTCTTATTAGCCTGATGATTGCGCACACCATTCCAAGGTTCAATCTTAACCTTTACTTGATCTGACCACGAAAAAGCACTGGGTTCCGATTTCAATAACCAATACGCCATGGTCCATCCCATCCCTATTCTCTACCAATAGGCCGTGCAAGAAGCTCAATCATGCGATCTTCGATCCGCGCGCCCAAGTGCAAAATAGCATCAACAGCAGCGGTTATCGGCATATCAATATTCAGGGTGCTTGCTAAAAGGGTAGCGGCGGCGGCCGTTGGGACACCTTCAACCAGCGGTTGACCGTTACCGATGAGTTGATGAACAGACGTACCACGTCCAATCATGATACCTAGAGCATAGTTCCGTGAGCGTTCACTGGTTGCTGAAAGGATAAGATCGCCCAAACCAGATAAACCCGAGAAGGTAGCCGCCTTCGCACCCTTTGCTTTGCCTAAACGAATCATCTCGCCCAGACCTCGAGTCAGAAGGGTTGCCCGCGCATTTTCTCCCAGCTTACGGCCAATGATAATGCCTGCAGCGATCGCCATGACATTTTTTAAGGCCCCGCCGATTTCCGCGGCAATCGGATCATTTGAAATATAAGGGCGAAAATGCGGAAGCATAAACAAAGAGGCGAGGTGCCGAGCCTTTCGCGTATCACGACATGCGAGGGTAAGACCCGTAGGGAAACCCCGCGCGACTTCGTCGGCAAAACTGGGGCCCGACAAAACTGCGAGCGTGGTTTGCGGTAAAATAGCTTCAATGACTTCGCTTAATAACCGCCCAGTTTCCGTCTCAATTCCCTTGGCTGCGAGAATCAATGGCGTATTTTTTGATAAATACGGCGCAGCAATCGCTGTGACTTCTCTAATTGCCTGCGCCGGAACTGCTAAAACCACTGCATCCTTCGCTTGGCCAACGGCTTCAGCAATGTCCGCGGTAACAATAATATCTTCGTCTAGAGAAAAATCGGAAAGGCGAGGCGCCATACGAGTCCGATTGGTCTTAGCTGCATCTTCAGGATCGCGCATCCAGACAATAGGGCGGCTACCCGCCATTTCGGCAACCATTGCCAGCGCACATCCCCAAGCACCTCCGCCCAAAATGGTGACTGTTTTACGGTGAACCATACGGTTAGAGACTCAGATTGAAAGCAATGGAGATACGGGTGTGCGTACCGCGATAAGGTCTGACGGCATGCACTAGCCAACTTGGGAACAACACCATCATTCCTGCATGAGGCGAAAGCAATTCCGATGATCCAAGTGTAAGGCCCCCGGGAACGGCGAAAGTCAGCAGAGGTG
>JAWKYA010000042.1:0-3828 GCA_041396725.1 Alphaproteobacteria bacterium | reverse complement strand
ACGAGCACGGCGGTGACGAAAAAAGGGAAGGTTTCCAAGAAATTATACAAAGCGCGGTTTAAGCGACCGGCAACCCCTTGGAGGGGAGGCATGATCTGATCCCGAGAACTGGCTGCCCACCGATAGCCATATTGGTGACTGGCAAAATGAGCAGCCAAAATTATCTGCACTAAACCCAAGATTGTACTCCATACTAGTATCTGAAATTCAATCGTCACGTTTATGCTCCCTTCTCTTTCAATGCGGGTATTGCATCTTAAACTGGTTTTAGCTCCAAGGGACGTTTGGGTCGCAGAAAATGGTTAGCCTGATAACAAGTCCTTTTGAGGCGTCAGATGAAGTGGTTTAGTAACTTTTTGCTACAGTAATGAATACCCAGGAGGTGGGCCATTCACAATCCCAGCCCACATCCTCTGTGGTTAGATTCTGATTATTTAGGTGCTGTTATTGATAGTTTTGAATAAACAGGGTTTGCAATAATTTTATTAATACACCATTATTTCGTGATTACTTTTGTAAAGAAGCTATAGTCTTAGCGGCAAGGATTCACTTTACGGGTTATTAACACTTCATCGTATGTAGATGTCTGCGTCGATGTGGGATAGCTTTGGTAACTGGATCCCTGTCCTCAGTCCTTTGCGATGGATTTCGTATTCATGGATTTTTATAAAAAGACCTGGCTGAATTTATTTGCGCGACAACGTTTTGGAAAATTGAATAAGAGCTTGTTGCGCCGAGGTCTCGCTGGATTGGGTATCGATGATTATGGGCCGCGCAGTGAAAAAGGGGAGCGCCGGTTACTTATGCGGTTAACGCAGACTCTTCCTCAGAACGGAATAGTCTATGATGTGGGCGCTTATAAAGGCTCTTATGCGTGCTATCTTGCGGCAAGTCGACCCGATCTGATCATCCATGGGTTCGAGCCTAATCCTAAAGTTATCGAGGAGTTGACCGTGAATGCCCGGGGTCGCTTCGCTATTCATTCATTCGCACTAGGAGACCAAGAGTGTGAAGCGAATTTATACGATCCAGATTTACAAGGCGGTTCGGAGGGAGCTTCTCTCATAGAAGCAGCAGTTGATGCCATTTATAAAAATAATGGCAAAAGACTTTTACCTATTCACGTTAAAACTCTCGACAAGGTCTCAGAGGGATTAGGAACCAAATACATCGATTATTTGAAGATTGATACAGAAGGGTATGACTATAAAGTCTTGCGTGGTGGAGCTAAATTAATCAAGGAAGACCGCCTTGGGATTATTCAATTTGAATTTAATACAATGAACGTGTTCAGTCGTATCTTTATGTACGATTTTTATCAAATACTTCCTCGACATCGATTTTATCGCATTGTTCAAGATGGTCTTGTTTCCTTGGGCGAATATAATTCGCCAACGGTCGAATTATTTGGGTATCAAAACATCGTTGCTTTCCCAAATGGTCAGACCCCTCTTACTTGATGATATCAGCGGTTTTGACTATACCGCACGCGGTGCCATAGTCGCCCATCGATTGCGGCTAACCCCATACCAATCAGCCCCATGCCTATGAGATGCTGAAGGGCGAGATTCTCTCCTAAGACAAAAACGCCAAGCATGATTGCCGTTACGGGAATCAAAAAAGTGACGAGCAAAAGGTTGGTGGCACCGGCTGTACTGAGAATTTTAAAGTAAAGAATATAAGCAAGCGCAGTCGATAAAAGAGCAAGCCCGAGCAACGCGGCGATGGTGTACCCCTCTGGCAAGGCAAGATGCCATGGCCGATCGACCATGAGCATCAGAGGGATAAGGATTAAGCTTGAACACGTTACCTGGCCGGTCGCAGTCATTAAAGGCGGAATACCCAAGACTTTGAACCGTCGGCCATAGACGCCCGCGATCGCATATGAGATCGCGGCGCCCAAGCAAGCGAGTTGTGCCAAAAGATCGAAAGGTGCCATTCCGATGGAGGATATAGCTGTACGGCCGATCATGATCGTTACACCAGTAAACCCAATAATCGTTCCAAGCAAACGACGTGCCGACATTTTCTCGTCAGGGGTTGAGAGATGCGCGACGACAACGGTGAAAAGAGGAGTCGTGGCATTCAGGATCGCCGCAAGGCCACTGGCGATATGGCTTTGCCCCCAGACAATCAGCGAAAAAGGAATAACGTTGTTCGAAATTCCCATAACAAGAAAACTACGCCATACAGCACCATTTGTGGATAAGCGCATACCCTGAAGAGCGAGAATGGCGTGTAAGGCAATCGCAGCGATACTAACGCGCAATGCAACAATCGTGAAAGGCGGGAGTTCTTTAATCGCAATTCCAGCGAAGAAGAACGATCCACCCCATAACACGGATAGAGCGAGCAGCAATCCCCACTCTTGCAGTGTCATAGTGCGATGGATGACAGGATGATGTGAAGGGTCGGTCATGTCGTCCTATTTTAAAATCCATTGAGAATAATAGGGCCGTTATTCCGATCATGGGCATGTCAAGGTGCAGTCATGATACGAGTAACGATGTATCCCTAGGATGTAACGGACTCTTTCGAAATCTGCATTCCGTTTCTTGCTGTTCCTAAGGTTAAAGCTTTTATAGGTCACGAACCTTTTGTTCTAGCTTCGATTTTTCACCTAGCTTTGGAAACCCCATTCTCTGCCTTGTCGAGTCATCGAGAGGTAGTTAGGCTCTCTTTACTAGCCGTTGCCCCAATGAGAAGGCACGGCCTTAACGACGAGGGAGAACGACCTTATGATACGTATAATTTCCTCAACCGCTTTACGTTTTGCCACAGCTACGGTCTTGAGTTTAAGTGTCGCTGGGTCAGCCTTGGCGCTGGACGATGTGAAGCTGATGGCTCCCGCATCGCCAGGTGGCGGTTGGGATCAAACTGCACGGGCCCTACAAACAGCGATGACAACAGCCAATGTTGCGAAATCGGTGCAAGTGACCAATGTCCCAGGCGCTGGCGGCGCGATTGGCTTGGCTCAATTCGCTGGAGATAAGGGCAATGGCCAATCCATGATGGTGGCAGGTATGGTCATGGTGGGTGCGCTTCTGACAAATAAGTCCCCTGTGGATCTCAGTCAAACCACACCCTTGGCTCGGCTAACAGGCGAATATGAAGTGATCGTTGTTCCTGCTGATTCGCCTTTCAAAAATTTGAGCGATCTTGTGAAAGCCTTAAAGGCTGATCCTGGTAAGGTTGCTTTTGCTGGCGGATCTGCTGGCGGTACCGACCATATTCTTGTGGGATTGTTTGCCAAGGCGGTTGGCGTTGATCCAACCAAAATCAACTATGTTCCCTTCTCCGGGGGTGGCGAGGCTTTGGCGGCACTTTTGGGTAACCAGGTTGCGGCAGGTGTTTCAGGTTGGGGTGAGTTCGAAGGTCAGATTAAGGCCGGCAAACTTCGCGCCCTAGCGATCTCGGCGCCACAAAAAATCCCGGGCATCGATGTGCCGACGGCAAAAGAGCAAGGCGTTAATCTTGAGCTTGCGAACTGGCGCGCTGTTTTCGGTCCCTCGGGATTATCCGAAACCGCCAAGATGGATCAGCTAAAAGCTATCGATGCAGCTGTGAAGTCGGCATCTTGGCAGGAAACACTCAAGCAAAAGGGTTGGGACAATCAGTATCTTGCGGGAGATAAGTTTGTAACCTATCTGGCGGAGGAACAGACCCGCATCGCTGGTGTATTAAAAGAAATCGGATTAGTGAAGTGAGTTCTTCCGATCTTTCACAAAAAGAGGCGCCACAAGGCGCCTCTTCCCGTGAGAAGGAGAAGGCACCGAGACGTGCTTGGCCAGAACTTATGTTTGCTGGTTGTATGATCGTCGTAGTGGC
>JAWKYA010000041.1:0-5797 GCA_041396725.1 Alphaproteobacteria bacterium | reverse complement strand
GCGCGCATAGCGCGAGCGAGCGCAGTGCGCATTCCTGCTTCGTGGGTTCCGCCTTGGGGTGTTGGAATCGTATTGCAATAGGTATGGCAGAAACCTTCATCATTTTCAGGCCAAGCAATGGCCCAGTCCATTCGTCCGGCTTTATCGGGGAACTCGGCACTCCCTGAAAAGAACTCCGGCGTCAGAGTTTCCTTCCCCGCTAATGTCTCAGTGAGATAACCGGCAAGACCACCTGGAAAGTGAAGTGTGGCTGCAGCAGGTGTTTCGTCTCCTTTTAGAAGCGTTGGATCGCAACTCCACCTTATCTCTACCCCTTTAAAAAGGTAGGCCTTCGATCGCGCCATGGCATAGAGGCGCGCTGGCTTGAACCGCGCCGCTTTGCCAAAGATTTGTGGATCAGGGGAGAAGGTTATCGAAGTCCCACGCCAATTCGCAGCACCAATCGACTTTAACTTACTAGTCGGGGTGCCACGACTATAGGTTTGGCGCCAGGCTTTTTTCTCTCGTGCGACCTCGATGCTGAGATTTTCGCTTAAAGCGTTCACAACGGAAATACCGACGCCGTGCAGACCTCCTGAAGTTTGATAGGCTTTCCCAGAGAACTTTCCACCGGAATGAAGGGTAGTTAAAACGACTTCAAGAGCAGATTTCCCCTTCATTTTTGGGTGAGGGTCTATGGGTATGCTCCGCCCGTTGTCTTTAACCGTAACGGTCCCATCTTTACTCAGCGTTAGCTCGATCCGAGTCGCGTGACCTGCTACGGCCTCGTCCATAGCATTGTCAAAAACCTCGGCCACCAAATGATGCATGGCTTGCTCATCTGTTCCCCCGATATACATGCCGGGCCGGCGACGAACAGGTTCAAGGCCTTCGAGAACTTCAATATCTTGGGCGGTATACCCGCCCTTGCGGGCGGCTGATTGAAAAAGATCGTTCATGTCCGGCAGTATAAAAGCGCAACTTTACTTGGAGCAAGTAAATTGCCGATATATCGTAGGATTCTAGATTGATACCCACAATAGGTTGCGGAATGACCCAAACTCAAGAAATACCTAAAGGCGAACTTATGATTCGGACTGTCGCTATGCCGAGCGATACAAATGCCAATGGCGATATCTTTGGGGGCTGGCTTCTGGCACAAATGGATATTGCTGGCGGTGTCGCGGCTATGGGGTACGCAAAAGGCCGTGTCGCTACAGTGGCAATCGAATCTATGGTTTTTCATCGCCCAGTTTTTATCGGTGACATTCTTTGTGCCTATGCCGACCGTGTGAAGGTTGGACGCACGTCGATCACCTATCGAATCGAAGCATGGGTTGTCCGCAGAGCAGGAGGCGAAAAGGTCAAGGTCACAGAGGGGATTTTCACCTATGTTGCGATTGATGAAAATAGGAAGCCGCGTATCGTTGAAAAACCGACGTAATCCAATCTAAGTTGCCACACGTGCAAAATTATAAAACCTTTGCGAAGACGGCCCGAGGAATTGATCGCCTTCTTGGCATAGGATTGGTGGTTAACCTGTTGTTATTGCTTACGGCCTATGCGCTGCCGCTGATGACGATACGGCGGGTGTTTCTGTTCAGTGAAACCTATTCGTTTATAGGGACTCTGACTATACTCACGGAACAACAAGAGTGGGGGCTTGCCCTTATTCTCCTGGTTTTTTCATTTATTTTTCCTATCGCTAAATTAGCGCTCGCCCTTTTGATTTGGTTTGTTCTAGAAAGAAAAACAGCTCGTTTATCTAAAATTGTAACGATCGTGGATCAGATGGGAAAATGGTCGATGATCGATGTTGTCGTGGTCGCGTTGATTGTTGTGAGCATTAAGTCCAGTTTTATTACCAGTGTTGCGGTTCATCCGGGGATCTATCTTTTTTCAGGTGCGGTTCTTTTATCGACGATTTTGATGGCAAGGATAGGATGGCTTGCTCGACGCGATAGATCGGACCGGCCAAGTCTTGACACATCACTCTAGGCCGGGTTTTGTCCCTCACAGTATAAGCAGTCTCAAAGGAAGATGGATGTCTCGAGCGTTTGTATTTCCAGGGCAGGGCAGCCAAGCTGTGGGCATGGGGAAAGATCTCGCACAGGCTTTTGCCTCGGCGCGCGAGGTTTTTGAAGAGATTGATGATGCTCTGTCGCTGAAACTATCGCAGATTATGTTTGAGGGGCCGGCAGAAACTCTTACTCTGACAGAGAATGCACAACCAGCACTTATGGCGGTTAGCCTTGCGGTTATTCGCATTCTTGCACGCGAAGCGGACTATGATATCGCGAACAAGGTTGCTTATGTTGCCGGTCATTCTCTCGGGGAATATTCGGCGCTTGCAGCGGCGCAAGCGCTGCCGATCTCTACGACTGCGACTCTTTTGAGAACGCGCGGCCAAGCAATGCAGAAAGCTGTTCCCGTTGGGCAAGGCGCTATGGCTGCCCTCCTAGGGCTAGAGCTTGGGGCCGCGACCGAGGTTGCTCAGATAGCATCCGAAAATGAAGTTTGCGATGTCGCTAACGATAATGCGCCTGGTCAGATCGTTGTTTCTGGTCATAAGGGCGCTATTGAACGGGCAGTAGAGATTGCAAAAACAAAAGGGGCAAAACGGAGCATTCTTTTACCTGTCAGCGCGCCTTTTCATTGTCGTCTCATGGCACCTGCAGCGGACACGATGGGCGAAGCTCTGGCACAGACCGTTATTGCACCGGTAGCTGCACCGCTTATCGCTAATGTTACGGCCAGTGCGGTTGAATCGCCGAACGATATTCGCCGGCTTTTGGTGGAACAGATTACGGGCCGTGTGCGCTGGCGCGAAAGTGTCATTGCAATGAAGGCGCAAGGCGTCGATCAGTTAGTAGAGTGTGGGGCAGGGCGTGTTCTAACCGGTCTTACAAAACGGATAGATCCAGATCTTGCGGCGGTCTCCTTACAGACCCCTGCGGATATCGAGTCTTTTATTAAAGGGGTATAAGAAGAAGGATGTTTAGTCTCAAAAATAAAACGGCCTTAGTGACGGGAGCATCTGGGGGAATCGGCGCGGCCATAGCCTGTGCCCTTCATAAGGCTGGGGCGCATGTGGTGATCTCTGGTACCCGGCTTGCAGCCATGGAATCTCTTCAGGCACAACTCAAGGATCGTGTCGCGATTATTCAGGCCGACCTTATGGATACGGCAGTGACAGCCAATTTGGTCGAGCGCGCCGAAGCTATGACGGGAAGCATCGATATCTTAGTCAATAATGCTGGTATGACACGCGATGGCCTTCTTCTGAGGATGAAGGACGAAGATTGGCAGTCGGTACTCGACGTCAATTTGACGGCTGGGTTCAGACTTGCACGGGCAGCCGTGAAGGGCATGATGAAGCGACGTTGGGGGCGGATCAGAGGTCTTTCTTCCGTTGTGGGAGTGATCGGCAACCCAGGCCAGGCTAACTATGTGGCATCCAAGGCCGGGATGATTGGGTTTACAAAGGCTTTAGCCCAAGAAGTGGCTTCGCGGGGTATTACCGCCAATACGATCGCTCCTGGTTTTATTGATACCCCTATGACAAATGCCCTGACTGAGGCGCAAAAAGCCACGATTCTGGCCAAAATCCCTATGGGGCGGCTGGGATCAATCGACGATATTGGTCACGCGGCAGTATACTTGGCCAGCGAGGAAGCTGGCTATATGACAGGGCAAACTCTAAATGTGAATGGCGGAATGGCTATGATATAGCTATTTCTCTACTGCTAGCGTGCTGGCCTTGCTCTAGGATCTGTGCTAGAAGGCCGGCCGTCCATGTCGAATCCGGGTCGAATCCGGCACGGGCGACGAGTCTTAACCCTGCGATTTCATTCGCAAATTCTGTATATACATTTAGGGAACCATCGACATGAGCGATGTCGCCGAGCGGGTAAAAAGATTGTTGTTGGAGCATTTAGGCATTGAAGAGTCCAAGGTGACCGACAATGCCAGCTTTATCGATGATTTAGGGCAGATAGCCTCGATACTGTCGAGTTAGTCATGGCTTTTGAAGAGGAGTTCGGAATTGAGATTCCGGACGATGCGGCTGAGAAAATTCTTACCGTCAAAGACGCCATTGCTTTCATCAAACAGAACGGCAAGTAAGATCTTTGCCCTCTTCTCTCTTCAGATCGGCCGGTACAACGGATCATGCCGTTGCCGGCGTTGGTCTTGACCTCGGGGGATACGATCGCCATGCGTCGCGTTGTTGTTACGGGCCTCGGCCTTGTTACCCCCCTTGGCGTTGGGGTTAAGGCTAATTGGGATGGGCTTGCATCTAGCCGTTCCGGCATTGCGGCCATTACCGATTTCGATGTTTCGGATCTTCCGGCCAAGATTGCAGGGTTAATTCCGCGTGGCGCCACGACGGAGGGTAAGTTCGATCCTGATGCAGCGATGGAGCCAAAAGATCAGCGCAAGGTAGACCAATTTATCCTTTATGGTATGGGGGCGGCCCGACAAGCTATTGCCGATAGTGGGTGGAGCGCCGAGACCGAGGCTCAAAAGTTGCGAACCGGTGTGATGATCGGTTCGGGCATTGGCGGATTAGAGTCTATCTATAATGCTTCGGTACTGCTCCGTGACCGCGGGCCACGTCGGATGAGTCCATTTTTCATTCCATCCGCGCTCATCAATCTTTTATCGGGGCATGTCTCGATCGCTTTTGGTTTTAAAGGCCCGAATCATGCTGTGGTCACAGCTTGCTCGACTGGCGCCCATGCAATTGGTGATGCGGCGCGGCTCATTATGATGGATGATGCTGATGTTATGGTTGCAGGAGGTGCCGAAGGCGCAGTATGTCGCCTTGGCATCGCGGGATTTGCGGCATCACGAGCGCTATCGACAGGTTTCAATGAGACTCCACAAAAGGCTTCGCGGCCCTGGGATAAAGACCGTGATGGCTTTGTCATGGGCGAGGGTGCAGGTATCGTCGTGCTCGAAGAATTCGAGCATGCGAAAAAGCGTGGCGCTAAGATTTATGCAGAGTTAATAGGGTATGGTTTGTCGGGCGATGCCCATCACATTACGGCACCGACGCCCGATGGTGAGGGGGCTTATCGCTGTATGCAAATGGCACTGCGCCGCGCTAAACTAAATCCTGAGGATATTGACTATATTAATGCTCACGGTACCTCGACTCCTCTTGGGGATGAGATTGAGTTGGGTGCGATTAAACGACTGTTTGGGGATGCAGCGTACAAGCTCTCAATGTCGTCGACGAAATCGGCGATCGGTCATCTCTTAGGCGCTGCAGGTAGCGTGGAGGCGATATACTCGATCTTAGCTATCCAGAACCAAGCCGTTCCTCCGACCCTTAATTTGGATAATCCATCGGAGGGATGCGATATCGATCTGGTTCCCCATCAAGCTAAGCAGCGGAAGGTCAAGAACATCTTATCTAATTCTTTTGGCTTTGGCGGTACGAACGCCTCTTTAATCTTTGCCGCGGCGCCCTAGAAAGGCCATAGAAAGCATGCGAGATTAAAGGCATGCGCCGCTTTTTTGCAAACCTCGTCACTCTTGTCATTATTGTCGTTCTAGCGGCGGGTGGTACGCTCGTCTGGATCGGGATGGAGTTTGCACGCCTAGGTCCTTTGACCGAAGATAAGATCATCGCTATTGCCCGTGGCGCAACCTCGGGCAGTATCGCCGAGTTACTGGCAAGAGAAGGTATCGTTCACTCTTCGGCTATTCTTAAGGTCAAATTCCGCATTGAAGGCGCGGACCGCAGTTTGAAGGCTGGGGAATACAGATTTTCTGCCGGTGCCAGTATCGATGATGTGATTGAAACGCTCCG
>JAWKYA010000040.1:0-7173 GCA_041396725.1 Alphaproteobacteria bacterium | reverse complement strand
GCCCAGGATAAAAATTAACCTGACTTTCTTCTACACGCAGTATTTTGCAGCAGAGCGACCGTATATAGGATAGGCTGTGCACGCCGCGCAGGGGAATAGAGCTGGAATTGGAAAAGGAAATGACAGAGGCGAAGGCGATACGATTTGATCGAACCGGAGGCCCGGAGGTTTTGCGGTTTGATACGATGGAGATTGATGCACCGGGACCCGGTGAAGTTTTACTTCGGCAAACGGCGATCGGGCTTAATTTTATCGATGTGTATCATCGCACCGGGCTTTATCCTGTTCCGCTACCCTCGGGACTAGGGCTTGAAGGCGCCGGGGTGATCGAGGCTGTGGGACCCGATGTCACCGATATGAAACCGGGCGATCGGGTTGCCTATGCGGGGGGTGCTCTTGGTTCTTATGCGACCATGCGGGTTATGCCCGTGGATCGTTTGGTGGTTCTGCCGGCCGCGATCAAAGAACAAGTGGCGGCGGCGATGATGTTGCAGGGCATGACGGTGGCTTATTTAATCCGTCGGACCTTCCGGGTCGAAAAGGGGATGACGGTGTTGTTTCATGCGGCAGCGGGAGGCGTCGGCTTAATCGCGTGTCAATGGTTGTCGGCTTTGGGGGTCACGGTTATCGGTACCGTAGGGTCGGAGGAAAAAGCTGCGCTAGCCAAGGCGCACGGATGCCATCATCCGATTCTTTACCGCCAAGAAGATGTGGCGGCGCGGGTCCGCGAGATTACCGCAGGCGCGGGTGTGCCGGTGGTTTATGATAGTGTGGGTAAAGACACCTGGGAAGGATCCCTGGATAGTTTATCGCCGCGCGGGATGATGGTGTCGTTTGGTAATGCTTCGGGTCCGGTGCCGCCGATTAGTCTTGGAATTTTGAGTCAGAAAGGATCGCTGTATGTGACGCGGCCGACCCTGGTGCATTACACCAGCACGCGCAGCGAATTGCAGGAAACAGCTCAAGCGTTATTTGATGTGGTGGTCAGCGGCAAGGTGAAGATCGAGGTTCGGCAAACCTATCCTTTGGCCGCGGCTGCGACGGCGCATCGCGATCTTGAAGCGCGCAAAACGACAGGGTCGACAGTACTTCTGCCTTGAGGATGGCGAGACAAAAGTCATGCGGTCTTTTTTACGCTATCACGGATTCGGTCTGACAACCCTTCTCGGGCTTCAACGCCTGGGCGTTTTCATTCCTTATCGCTATGTCGGTCGCTTAGCGCCCCCCGATGTCTTGCCCGAGGTGGAAAGCTTTTTTCAAGCGGCAGAACCTACCTTCGCTGCTGTTCTTGATGCGGTTGATGGTGTGGCCAAGGATTTGCTGGCCATCGCCAATGCCAATGGGAAAAGTCGCAGCGCCAGCGATCGAAAGCCGCCGCGCTTTTCGCAAACGTGGTTCCCGCGGCTGGATGCGGCGGTTGCCTATGCCTTGGTGCGCGCCCGAGCGCCGAAGCGGATTCTCGAAATCGGCGCGGGGCACTCGACCCGGTTTTTGGCGCGCGCGGTGCGCGATGCAAAGATCGATACCGAGATCAAGTCTATCGATCCCGATCCGCGCGCGAAATTAGATGGGCTTGCGGTGCATCATATCGCAGCGGATGTTCAAGACGTCGGCACCGACGTTTTCGCGGCTCTTGCGCCGGGCGATGTTCTCTTCATCGATTCCAGTCATCTGTTATTGCCAGGAAGTGATGTCGATATTCTGTTCAGCCGCATCTTGCCGCATCTCCCGGCTGAGGTGTTGATTCATATCCATGATATTTTCTTACCCGACTCCTATCCACGGGACTGGGCGTGGCGCGGCTATAACGAACAACAAGCGCTGACCCCGCTTTTGATGATGGAACGGTTCAAACCCGTCTTCGCCAGCCACTATGTGGGAACGCGCATGATGGATCGCCTCGCGAAGAGTGTGGTGGCGTCGCTGCCTTTGCCGAAAGGCGCGCGCGAATCAAGTTTGTGGCTCGAGACCCGAAGGTAAACGCAATAAACGCAACGAAAGAATGTTATACATAACGTTTTGATTCTATTATTTCATTATCAATACGTTTTTTGTGCAGGTATTGCGGTTATTGCGTTTGTTCGAAAAAATCCTATATAAACTGGCGAGTCGGAAAGTTCCGAGGAGGCCAAAATGGACAGGCTTATCGAAAGACCTCACGCCGTTATACCGACGGATCAGAGTATAGCTTTAGCAACAGAATCCAGTCGGGCTTTATCAAAAGAACCCATAAAAGAACTGCGCGTGCAACTGAGTGATGGAACGCCGCTTGTCTTGCCTGAGGAAGTCAAGAATCTGCTGTACTATATGCTGATAGAAATGTCGCGTGGTAACGCCGTAACCGTTGTGCCGTTTCACGCCGAACTGACAACTCAGGAAGCGGCAGACTTTTTAAACGTATCACGGCCATATCTGATCAATTTATTAGAGACCAACAAGATCAAATACCACAAAATAGGTACGCATCGCCGTATTCGTTATAGCGATCTTCATCTCTTTAAAGAAAGACAAGATGAAGAGCGCAACAAGGCACGGGATGAGCTATCCGCACAAGCTCAAGAACTGAACCTGGATTAAGAGTGGCAAGATTCACGATCGTCTTTGATGCGTGTGTTCTTTACCCGGCAAAACTTTGTGATTTGTTAGTTGAGCTTGCCAATGCAGATTTGTTCCAGGCTAAATGGACAGAGCAAATCCATGAAGAATGGATTCGGAATCTTCTGGAAAAACGTCCCGACATAACAAGACAGCAGCTTTTACGCAGAAAAGACTTGATGGATAAAGCTGTTATGGATTGTCTTGTCTCAGACTACGCGCATCATATCGATACAATTGAATTACCGGATATTGATGATCGCCATGTTGTCGCGGCGGCCATTCATGCGCGCGCCAATGCAATCGTAACCTATAATCTCAAAGATTTTCCAGGAAACATTCTGCGCAAATATGCGTTGGAAGCGATCCATCCGGATGATTTTCTTACCTATCAAATGGACCTGAGTGAAGCTGCAGTACTGATTGCGACACAGAACTGTCGCCGCCGTTTGAAAAATCCTCCTCTAACAGCGGAGAATTATTTAGATGGTCTTCGGTCATTAGGTTTACCAAAGACTGTTAATAGGCTGCGTCCGTTTCAAAAGATTTTACGATAGGTCACTTATATGGATCGGCGGCGTCGCGCAGGCCATCGCCGAGAAAGTTAAACGCCAGCACCAGGATGATCACGGGCACCGCCGGCAACATCAGCCAAGGATAGAGCGCGACTACATTGATGTTCTGGGACTCGTTCAACAGGACACCCCAGCTGGTGATCGGTGGTCGCAGGCCAAGCCCAAGGAAACTGAGGGCTGTCTCCCCCAAAATCATCGATGGGATCGACAAGGTTGCCGAGGCGATTAAATGACTGGCAAAACTCGGCAATAAATGTCGTCCGATAATGCGGGTGGGAGATGCGCCCATCAATTGGGCGGCGGTACAAAAATCTTCTTCCCGCAAAGCCAGAAGTTTTGAACGCACGGCACGGGCAAGACCGGTCCAATCCAACAAGCCCAGAATAATCGTAATGCCAAAATAAACCAGGATCGGCGACCAATAAACCGGCAAGGCGGCAGACAGCGCCATCCAAAGCGGCAGCTCGGGAAGCGAGCGGAGGATCTCGATCACCCGCTGCACAAGGTTGTCGACCAAGCCGCCGTAGTATCCGGCCAAACCGCCGACGACAATGCCGATGGCAAAGCTGATGATAATGCCGAACAAGCCAACGGTGAGAGAGATCCGCGTGCCATAAATGATGCGCGAGAGCAAATCGCGGCCGAGGCGGTCGGTGCCAAACAAAAACAAAGTCCCCCCCTCGGCAGGGCAGATCAGATGGAGGTTTCCTGGGATCAATCCCATATAGCTATAACGGTCGCCGCGGCAAAAGAATCGCAAGCGCTCGACTTTGTTGGGATTGGATGTGTATTCGCGCCGTAGGTTATCCATGTTGAGGCGATAATCGAATCCGTAAACGAAGGGCCCGACGAAACGGCCATCATGGAAAAGATGCACGGCTTGGGGTGGGGCAAAAATATGATCGGTGTGACGCGTCGAGAGTTGATAGGGTGCCAAGAACTCCGAGCAAAGAATGGTGGCATAAAAAATCAAAAGAACGAGACCCGACACCACGGCGAGCCGATGCCGGCGCAATTTCCACCACATCATTTGCCATTGCGACGCGCGGTAATAACGCTCTTGCGCGGGCGTCATCGCCTCGACCGCGTAGGGTCGAAAGGCTCCGTCGAAACGAAATGGGTCAAGGCGCCGCCCCGGTCCGAGGATGATAGATCCGAAACACTCATTTGGTGGCGCCGCCCGTCAACCGGATACGGGGATCGAGCAAGGCCAAAGCCAGGTCCGAGATCAGCATGCCGATCACCGTCAACAAGGCGAGGATCATCAAAATCGATCCGGCTAGGTACATATCTTGCGATTGTAAGGCCGCCAGAAGAATGGGACCTACGGTGGGCAAGGACATCACCACCGAAACGATGACCGAGCCCGAAACCATCTGCGGTAACAGACTGCCGATGTCAGCGATGAAGGGATTAAGCGCCATCCGCAGAGGGTACTTCACCAACAACCGTCCCGGCGGCAGGCCCTTGGCGCGGCCGGTGACCACATACTGTTTTTGCAACTCATCCAAAAGATTGGCCCGCAGGCGCCGGATCATCGCCGCAGTGCCCGAGGTGCCGATGACAATGGTTGGAACAATCATATGGGCGACGATACTACCGAATTTACCCATGCTCCACGTCTGGTCGATGTAGGTTGGGTCCATCAACCCCCCGACCGAAATGCCAAACCACTGATTGAAGAGATAGATCAGCACCAAGGCCAAAAGAAAATTTGGCGTTGCCAAACCGAGGAAACCAAGAAAGGTCAGGCCATAATCGCCCCAACTATATTGTCGCGTCGCCGAATAGATTCCGATCGGGAACGAGACGATATAAACGAAAAGAACGGTCGCGAAATTCAAAGCCACGGTCATTCCAACCCGGCCCGCCAACACCTCGGCTACGGGAATCTTATGTTCGAAAGAATAACCCAAATCCCCCTGCAACAATCCGATCAACCATTTAAAATATTGAACGATCATCGGTTGATCGAAGCCATAGGTTACGCGCAGAAACTCAAGTTTGGAAGGATCGACCATCTCGCCTTGGCTCTGCAGCTCGTTGACGTAATTGGAGAGGAAGTCGCCAGGCGGCAGCTGAATAATGACGAAGACCAGCAAGCTGATGGCGAGCAAGGTCGGAATCATAATGATGAAACGATGGGCGATGTAATTGAGCATCAGACCGTGACGGTTAGACCATGGGAACGAGATATACCGAAATAACGGAGTATAACGAAGCAAACTTCATCGGGAATTGCAATAAAGGTAACAGACGATATTCGTGCGAAAACAGAGGAAACGTCTTAAAATAACATCTTAAAATACAGAAATTAAGGAGGATTGTGCCAGGCGACCATCCGATCGCGGCGGGCTTCATCGTCGAACCAAAAGGTATCGGGTCGGTACATCCCGAAATGGGCGCCCGGATCCCAATTCCAAATCCCCTCCGACGGGACGTTGCGCAGGTGTTTATTGACAACGATGGGCTGTAAAGCGCCAGCAACGATCCCGATACTAAACAGCTGGTCGCTATGGATCTGCAGGATGCGATGCCAGATCGTCGTTTTTTCGGCGCCCGAGGTACTTTTGCGCCACGCCGTTAACAACTGCATCAGTTCTTTGGCGGCTGGCATATCCGGTGCTTCGCCGGCGCGCCCCTTGGTCTGGTAATATTGCCCCCACTTCGGCCACTGAAACTGATCTTGATCGGCGGGCGCAAATTCGATCGGGCTCATCTCGGAACGGATCAAGCCATTTTCAACGCCGAACCAGGCACTCATGATGGTTTCACCCGCATAGACACGGTTACGCAAGGCTTCGCGCTGCGATGGTTTGATGAAGAGTTTAATTCCGATCCCTTGCCACGTATCCGAGATCAGCTCGAGTACATCGGTTTCTTCCGTACTTTCGCCTGTGGTTTCGATTGTA
Organism: Alphaproteobacteria bacterium; assembly: GCA_041396725.1. GTDB lineage: Bacteria > Pseudomonadota > Alphaproteobacteria > JAWKYA01 > JAWKYA01 > JAWKYA01. Next base: position 1,091 of record JAWKYA010000040.1, on the reverse strand, counting down.
ATTTGAAGCCGCTCACCGTTGGGGAGTAGTCGATATCCATCGGAATCCCGGTCGGTCAATCCCATGTCATCCAAAAGTTTGTTAGCGGCGGCCGGATCGTACTTGGCCCAAGCGGTGCGGTACTCTTGCCGATACAGAGGGCTGGTCGGTAAAACTGTGTTCTGCCCTTCGATTCCTAAACCATAGAAAATCACTTGGTTGATCTCATGACGGTCGATCCCAAGAGATAAGGCGCGCCGGAAGCGGACATCGCGCACGATCGGCGCCCATACCGGATCGATGGTATTGAGATTCGGCATCAAGATCATTTGCGCGCCGCGACCGGTGCGCCAAAGATGGACATCATAGCCACCGCGCTCGGCTTGTTTTTTCAAAACGGTGTAGTTGTCGAACCGCAGATTGCGACCTTGAAGATCGGTCTCGCCCGCTGCGGCCTTCGCAGGGATAAGTTTGCCATCGGCAATCTGTGCTACCACCCGGTCAATGTACGGGAGTTGCTTGCCGTGCGTATCTGCGCGATGGAAATAGGGATTTCGCTGAAAAACATACCGATCGGACAGCCCCTTGGTGACATTGACCCAGGGTTCTAGGGTTGGCATGTCGGGATTATCAAACCGAGAAGGTTCATCCAGTTTGTTATGGAGGGCCGCCCAGTTGCGCTGGCCACTCTCTTCGACAGCTTTTTCCAACGCGGCCGGGTCGGCGTATTTCTTGTGGAATTTTTTCAGATAATGAGAAGGCCGATACAGAAATAAAGGCGTTGGTCCCGCAAGCTTAGCTAAGAATTCGGGATTGGGTTTACTCCAGCTATACCGGATGGTGACATCGTCGAGAATTTCGATCGTCGGCGGTTCGCCGTCGATCAGCATATCGATCGGGGGTCCGACGGGCGAAAGCTCGCGCTCATTGGCGATATCTTCCCAGTAGTAACGAAAATCTTCGGTGGTAAAAGGTTGACCATCGGACCAGCGGTGACCTTTGCGCAGATGAAAGGTATAGATGCGATCGCCGTCATTCTCGAAGCTCTCGAGAATATCGGGGATCAAACGAAACTCTTTGGTATAGGTAACCAGGCGCGCATAACCATATAC
>JAWKYA010000039.1:0-7701 GCA_041396725.1 Alphaproteobacteria bacterium | reverse complement strand
ATCTTGGCACATCCATCATTAGAGTGGGAAAGGGCGACCACAGCTACACGCGGAGGTGGGCATACAGGATCCTTATTAGGTGAAAATCTCACCCCAGCGCTTAAGGCAACTGAAGGTATGATTCGTCGCGAAGTCGATTGGTACATCTCTGAGTTGTCAAAAGATGTTTATCCAGACTTTCGCAAGCTCATACCGCATCAATATCATATTAATCTCTGGGCTGTTGTTATTGAAAAAACAGGATATCAAATCCCCCATCTTCATTCATCAGGGTGGTTGAGTGGCGTATTTTATCTTCAAATTCCATCATCGATTCGGTTTGATGATAACACTCAAGCAGGGTGGATTGAATTTGGAAAACCTGGATATGATTTACCTTACCAAGGGGATTATCCTCTGCTAAAGATCTTTCCTGAAGCAGGAAAACTGATACTTTTTCCATCTTATGTTTTTCATCGTACAATCCCAACAATTGGGCAAGACCGCCGAATTAGCGTTGCTTTTGATATCGTTCCTGATGACGCGGTGGGGCGTCGTCGATAAGGCAGGGTAGTTGAATGGCTTCTGTTGGTGTATCCGAAGGCCAAATTCTCCAGGACGCTCTTGATCATCATCGTGCAGGGCGCCTTCCTGAGGCTGAAAAATTATATCGAAGGATTCTCAATAGGAATCCAAATCATACCGACGCGTTACATCTTCTAGGGCTTATCGCTAATCGAATGGGGGCGCATGACGCCGCTATTGACCTCATTCAGCGTGCGGCCAAAAATCAACCGCGTCGGCCTGATATATTGAGCAATCTTGGCCTTGTTTATAGCATGACTAATCGCCATGCAGATGCGATTGTCGTTCTGCAACGCGCAATTACCTTAGGGGGTGTTGCCGATATCAGATTTAATCTTGGAAATGCTTATCAAGGGCTTAATCGCCATTCCGAAGCTGCTGCAGCATTCGTAAAAGCTCTGGAAAAAGCACCTACACTGGCGGATGCATGGCTGAATCTAGGTATTTCTCTTATCCATTTGCATCAACCCAAAGAAGCGATACACGCATTAAATCAGCATTTAGAGCTTAATTCCTTTTCGAGTAGAGCACAGGCAATGAAACTGCATGCCTTATGCATGCAAGGAGATGATGCAAAGGTTGCTCAACTTTACGATTTTGACCGAGATGTGACGGCGACTAAGCTCAAACCACCGTTAACTTATACGAATATCAATGATTTTAACGCTGAATTGGAGGTACAGATCCGATCACGCCCCGGATTGCGTTCAGATTTTCAAGGAGTTGCTACACGCAACGGTCAACAAGCTTTGGCATTGCAGGTTGAACCGCCTCCCGCTATTCGGAGGCTTGAAACAGCTCTACGCCCCTTGATCAATGATTATATTAGCGTTCACGGAAAGGATATAGACTCCGGAGGGATTGGTGCTGCGCAAGGACGGCCCTATACCCTTAATATTAACGCGACAATCTTAGATACGAATGGGTATCAAGAATCTCATATCCATCCAAATGGGATCGTAAGTGGCGTTTATTATGTACGAATTCCCAATGAAATTGGAAATTCGCCGCGCGAGGCTGAGCAAACAGATGATGATGCCACTGCAGGGTGGATAGAGTTTGGTCGGCCAGGGAGCGATTTACCACCTGTTAAAACGGAACTGATTCGACGGATAAAACCTGAAGCAGGTACCGTTTTTATATTTCCCTCTTATCTCTTCCACTGCACCATCCCATTTCAATCATCAGAGCCACGCATCAGTATAGCGTTCGATGTGCAAATTATGTGAAATATCAGGATCTTATCCTAAGTTTGCCGTGACGCTGCCATAATCATCGATCAGGATTCCAATAAGAAATGGCAAAGGAGTACCGTATGCGCAAAGTATTCTTTGCGGGTTTAATCACAATCGGTATCGCGACTTCAAGTTTAGGATTCGATGCTGTTGCACAGCAACCATCAGGCAGCCCCTCATCGAATAGTAGTAGTGGAGCACCTTTACCATCTCTTCCTCAAACATCCCCTATGCCTTCTCCACAACCAAGCACATCGAGGCCTGAGCCAAACTCCTCTCCAGCAGCGCCAACGTCACCTGCTGCGCAATTACCTGTAGAACCTCCAGCACCAAGCCCGAACAGTGCTCAGCCGCCAACAACGGCGCCTAAGCCTACGCCAGCAAATGATACTACTGGGAAAACTGCGGCGAAGCCTGTTATTGATCCAGAAAATACTCTAGTAATGGAGTTAAAAGATGGCCGAGTACTCATTGCTTTGCGGCCAGACCTAGCACCAAAAAATGTTGCACGGATCAAAGAATTAACACGCAAGAATTTTTATAACGGCTTGGTTTTCCATCGTGTCATTCCAGCTTTTATTGCACAGGGTGGCGATCCCAAGGGAGATGGAAGCGGGGGAACAGGTGTTTCGCTCGATGCAGAATTCTCTAATGAGCCTCATGTTCGCGGCGTCGTTTCAATGGCACGTAAGCCAGATGATGTGAATTCTGCAGATAGTCAATTTTTCATTGTAATTGGAGAGGCCGCACCTCAGTTAGATGGACAATACACAGTGATCGGTAAAGTGGTTGAAGGTATGGATCACGTGATGCGGATCCGTAAAGGATCACGTGCATTAAATGGAAGCGTTCATAATCCAGATAAAATTATAAAAATGACTGTGCTTGCCGATGAGCAAAAGACCGGTACAGTTAAGAAATAGAGTGCGTACGCGCCTTTAAGAGATCTGCGCTTGTATCGATATCGGTGTTTACACCGTCGTGTGAGATTTCGACCTCTATTAGGGATTCTTTATGATTAGCGATAATATGACGCGCACCGCTATCACCACTTAATGCTTTGATTTCTGTAAAAAATTTCTTTCCTAAAAGAACAGGGTTACCGCGCTGTCCCTGATGTACGGGGAGGATAATATGATGTCCCTCCTTGGGATTAAAGGCTTCGATCAGATGATTGATATCAGATGATTGAACAAAAGGCATGTCTCCCAAACAAATAACAACCCCATCTAGTTGAGAGGGGAGCGCAGCTAGGGCTGTTTTAAGAGATTGGCTTAAGCCTTTGAAATAATAAGGGCATGAGACGATTATCACATGGGGTAATCGCGCATTTTCTATTACAGCCGCGATATCTGCTGCATCTTGACCGAGGACGACGACGACAGGAGTTACTTTTGCCTGAAGAACGTGGCGTAAAGTATGAACAATAATAGGCATTCCGTGGAGATGCTCTAAAAGCTTATTCTGTCCGTGCATCCGCGATGACTTACCATCAGCAAGAACAATCGCGCCGATTTGTAAAGTATCTTGAATAGAATTACGTGGAATCTGGCGGCTACCACTTTCGGCTTCTGTTAAAAGGCCACCCGCACCCATGCGCTGAATATCTTTTCCTGTAAGAGAAATCCCTGCATGAAGACGCTGTAAAACCCAATCGAGTCCATTGATTTGTGGGGAACGAGCACAGCCTGGTAGACCAAGAATAGGTACACCCTGTTTGGAAAACGCTAATAAGAGAAGGTTCCCCGGATCAACTGGCATACCAAAATGCTCGATAGAACCACCTGTTTCAACAATAGCTGCGGGAATAATATCACGTCGATCGACAATAGCCGAAGCTCCTGCAATCATTACAAGATCACATCCACGATCGAGTGCTTGTTTTATATTTTTCGAGACATCCGGGATCGTATGTGCGCAGCTGCATTCAAAAGCGAGTAGACTCCCCAGATCTTCAATTCGCTTCTTCATTACCTGGGAGGTTTTAGTAAGGACTGTTTCTTTTAATCCAGAAAGTTTAGTTTGTATAAGTGCCGCAGTTTTCGCTTTGAAGGGACGGATGTAAAAAAAAGAGCTCTCAGAACGACTTTTAGCAACGCAGGTATCCAGATTATTTTGATGCACAAAAAAGGGGATAATTTTAACTGTCACAACCAATTGCCCGGGCTGAACAATCGAATAGTTAGGAAGGGCAGCAATTGTAATAGCTTCATCAATCAGATTCATTTCGTCTAATAGATTTGTATCGTAAATAAGTAATCCTGATTTTTCAGCATAAAGATTGCATCGCCCTGTAAAAGGTTTTCCTAACTTGAGTCCAGAGCCCTGCATGTGTTGAGCCACAGTATGCGCTGCTGTATTTTCATCAACATCACCAGATTCAGGGCGCGCAACGACCACAGAGGTATATCCTGCAGCCTTCATTTGATGGATATCCTGTATGGATAAAATATGCCCTTTTTTGAATGCTGTATTATCAACCTTTAAGTGGTGCGCAAGCGTGGTGCCTTCGGCCTGATCGACAGGGCATTCACCAAAGATCATGGAACGATCCCTCGCAACGTAGCAGTGATCTCAGCAAGAATTGCGATAGCAATTTCTGCAGGTGTTATAGCGCCAATTTTCAATCCAACTGGTCCGTGGATCCGTTGGATTGTTTCGTGAGATGCACCTTGAGAAATCAAACGCTCGAGACGCACAGCATGGGTTTTACGGCTCCCTAATGCACCGATATAAAAAGCCTCAGACTTTAATGCTTGCTGCAATGCAGGGTCATCCAGTTTTGGGTCATGAGTCAAGGTGACAATTGCGGTTCGGCGATCTGGTTTTAAAAGTGCAACCCCTTCATCAGGCCAATCGTGGGATGTTTCTATTCCGGGAAAACGAGCATCTGTATTAAAGGCACGGCGAGGATCAACGATATAAACTTTATAACCGGTCATACGTGCAAGCGGAGCTAAGGCTTGCGCAATATGAACAGCGCCAATAAGAATAAGTCGAAGCGGAGAAGAAAAAATCTGTACAAAAAACTCTGTGCCGTTTTCGCTTTCTTCAAGACCACTTTGGTCGTTGCGCAAGCGTTTGCGCACCGCTTCTAGTATACTAGATGCTAGCCCTGACTCACCCTCCGTCGCCTGAGAATAGATAAGTGATGCTTGGCCAGTTGAAAGGTCAGTTACAAGGGCAACCGCTTCCCCCTGTAGGCGACAAGCTTGGATCTTATCGAGCCATTGCTTCTTCATGGAATATCAATCAAGCCGTTCTATATAAAGGCGAACTTTCCCGCCGCAAGCTAAACCAACCTCCCAAGCACGTTCATCCGATACACCAAATTCTAGTAATCGTGGTTCGCCTGTTGCAATGACGGTAAGGGCTTCGTGAACGACAGCACCTTCAATACACCCACCTGACACAGAGCCGACCATAGCGCCAGTATCATCAACAACGAGTTGACTTCCTGTAGGGCGCGGAGAAGATCCCCACGTCGATATTACAGTCGCAATAGCAACGCCTTTACCGCTCTGATGCCAAGTTAAAGCTTGGGCTAAAGGGTCGTCTTTGATAAGAGGTTCGAGCATGGAAGTTCCTTTCTGGCCGCGGCCAGGCCATTATCGGCTTCTTATTTCTAAGGGATATAGGCTGCATAAGGGTAGTTGCCAATTGAGCCATGCTGGCAAGATTGTGAATGGGCCGCAACTCATCAACATAAGGAATGATCACACGATTTCCCGAGGAAATCGGCGCGAAACCCTCATATCGCAATAAAGGATTAAGCCAAATCAGCTTGCGGCATGATTTCTGAAGTCTTTCCATTTCCTGGGCAAGACCATGGCCTGCATCGCGATCTAGTCCATCGCTGATGAATAAAACAGTTGCTCCCCCGTGACTGAGTGTTCGCCGAGCCCACAGACGATTAAAATCTGAAAGACAAGCCCCGATGCGTGTTCCGCCAGACCAATCAGGTACAACACGGGAAATCTCATTGAGAGATTGATCGACATCTCGATAGTGAAGCATTCGGGTTATATGGCTCAGGCGTGTTCCAAAAAGAAAAACAAAAACATGGTCACGATCGTTTATCAAAGTATGGAGAAAGTGCAACATAAGACGAGAATAACGCTCCATCGAGCCTGAGATATCGCATAAAACAACAAGAGGAGATTTACGCGTTCTTCGATGTTTATAGTGCAGTGCTAGGAGATCCCCACCTTTTCGTAGAGTAAGTCGAAAACTCGATCTTAGATCGACTTTAGAACCAAAAGCCTTAGATCGAAATCGACGTGTTGGTATTTCTGGAAAGGTCAAACGAAGTTTTGCTATAGCTGCTTTGGCTGCATATAGCTCTTCTTGCGACATTGCTTCAAAATCTTTGATCCGAAGCTGCTCATGCGATGAAAAGGTCATGGCGGCATCAAGATCTACCGCCACATCTTTAATATTAGGAGAAGAGAGAGTATTTGCTCCACCATGCATAGCTTCCTCAACCCGACGATTTATGGGTTTTGCAGGAGGTTTAGCGATGGGATCGGGTAAGGGAAAAGATAGAAATTGCTCGGTAATCTGCGGGTTGCGCCAGAAGGCACGAAAAGCTTGGTCGAAAATATCTGTATATTCAGGGCGATCAATTAAGGTTGCATAAAGTGCCCAATAAACGTCATCCCGACGACTAATGCCGACACATTCCACAGCACGAACCGCTTCCAATGCGCGCCCGGAACCAATAGGAAGACCGGCGTGCCGAAGAACGCGTACAAAATGGATGATATTCGTTGCAAGAAAATGAGATGCGGACATGAGCCTAACTCGCTATGCCAGCTGTCGTTCTAGCTTCACCGATTAGACGGCTAACTTCCGCACCGCGTACGCGTGCAATATCATCCTGATACTTTAAAAGTACACCAAGAGTTTCATTAACCGTATGTGGATCAAGTTCTGTCGCTTCAAGATATTGCAACGCATGAGTCCAATCGATTGTTTCTGCGATACCTGGGAGCTTATAAAGCTCCATTTGGCGTAACGATTGAACAAAACTAACGACTTGATTTCTTAATCGCTCGTGAGCATCGGGACATTTTGCGTGTAGAATCTGAAGTTCGCGCGATGCATTTGGGTAATCGACCCAATGATAAAAACAACGACGCTTGAGCGCATCATGAATCTCGCGGGTACGATTCGAGGTAATAATAACAATGGGAGGATCGCTCGCTTTCACAACACCGAGTTCCGGGATGGTAATTTGCCAATCCGATAGAACTTCAAGCAAATAAGCTTCGAAAGGTTCATCCGATCGGTCAAGCTCATCGATCAATAAAATCGGCGGTCCTTGAGGAGAAGGTGATAGAGCTTGCAAAAGAGGTCGGCGAATAAGAAATCTTTCGGAAAATATATTATTCTCGATTTGGGTTCGGTCTTTGGCGCCTGTCGCCTCTGCCAAACGAATTTCGACCATCTGCCGAGGATAATCCCACTCATACGCAGCGGAGGCGATATCTAAGCCTTCATAACACTGCAGGCGGATCAATAAGCGCCCTAAGCCTTGAGAAAGGACCTTCGCGATTTCAGTTTTACCAACTCCGGCTTCACCTTCAAGGAATAATGGGCGCCGCAAGGTTAGAGCTAAGTGCACGGCTGTCGCCAAAGATCGCTCGGCAATATACTGCCCTTCGGAAAGTAAGGCTAAAGTTGTATCAACCGATTTCGGTAAGGGAAGGGTCATCGCCTACCAATGATTCCAAAAATCCTCTCACAAAATATGGTGTTTATAACTGTGATATCCATATCTCGGAAAAAAGATTAGCGGCAAGAATCTACAGCGCGTTTCGCCATGACTGTGATTAAATGAGCACGATAGTCAGCTCCCCCATGAATATCACTATTCAGTCCCTTTGCAGGAACGGAGAGG
>JAWKYA010000038.1:0-8462 GCA_041396725.1 Alphaproteobacteria bacterium | reverse complement strand
CATGGTATCCGACCCCGCATCGGCCCACGCAATAGGACTCCCACCGGTTTCACCGAAAAGTGTGTCGTTGCCGGCCCCACCGAGAATACTGTCGTCGCCGTATTCACCCGTGATGTTATCGTCACCATCACCACCATCGAGGAAGTCATTCATGTTCGAGCCTGGGGCAACTGCATCGTTGTGATCGCCCGAGATCTCGTCATTACCATCACCGCCGTAGATGGAGTCATTGCCGGCATCACCGTAAAGAACGTCGGCCGCCGCATCCCCATTCAGAACATCGTTCCCTTCATTCCCTGCAATAATATCTGTGTCGTTGCCGCCATAGGCCGTATCGTCGCCATCGTCGCCATTGATGAAATCGACACCGTCGCCACCAAATGCCGTATCGTTACCCTCGCCTCCATATATCTGGTCAAGGTCGTCGCCGCCATACAGGGTGTCGTTACCCTCGTCGCCAAGAACAAAATCTTGGCCAATGCCGCCATAGACTTCATCGTTATCGGCGCCGCCACGCACAATATCGTCACCCGCATCGCCATAGATAAAGTCATTCCCCGCATCACCAGTGGCCTGATCATTATCGTCGCCACCATAAATGGTATCGATACCAGCACCCCCACTGAGCGAATCGTCACCGGCATCGCCAAAGACCGTATCGTTTTCTGTACCACCATCGGCAATATCCTGGCCTGCACCGCCGAATAGCGTATCGGCGCCCGCATCGCCAGTGAGACTATCGTTCTCGGTCCCGCCGTAAACTTCGTCTGCACCGGCACCACCAGCGAGAACGTCATCACCGGCATCGCCAAAGACCGTGTCGTTATCGTCGCCACCATCGGCCGTATCTTGGCCCGCACCGCCGAATAGCGTATCGGCGCCTGCATTACCCATGAGACTATCGTTCTCGGTCCCACCGTAAACTTCGTCCGCACCGGCACCACCAGCAAGAACATCATCACCGGCATCGCCAAAGACCGTGTCGTTATCGGCGCCACCATCGGCGGTATCTTGCCCTGCGCCGCCGAACAATGTATCGGCGCCCGCATTACCCGCGAGACTATCGTTCTCGGTCCCACCGTAAACTTCATCCGCACCAGCACCGCCGGCAAGAATATCGTCGCCGGCATCGCCAAAGACCGTGTCGTTGTCATCACCACCATCTTCGACGTCTTGGCCTAAACCACCGAACAGCGTATCAATGCCCGCGCCACCGAGAATACTGTCATCACCATCTTGACCATTCAGAAGGTCGTTGCCCGTGCCACCATCAATAAAGTCGTCGTTTTCTTCACCTTCTAGATTATCATTACCGGAGCCACCGAATAAACTATCGTTGCCGAGGCCCCCTTGAAGCGCATCGTCACCGGCATCGCCACTCAGAAAATCATCACCTTCTTCACCGATCAGTTGATCGTTATCGGCGCCACCGCTGAGATGATCCGCACCAAGGCCACCAATGAGAAGATCGTCACCTGCTTCGCCAAGCAAGTTATCGTCCATGGACATACCGATAACGGTATCGTTGCCTGCGCCTGCACCAAAAGCACCTGGCGCCCAACCCGCCATCAAAGCGGCTGCCAAGCTATCAGGCATAATGACAATATCGTCGCCAGCTAACGCATTGTTCTGGCGTGCCAGCCAAATACGTACCCGCAACGACACTGTTGAAGTCGACAACATCGTTGTTGGGTGTAAATAGGGGTGGCAAAGCCGGTGGCGGCTCTTCCGCTGGAGGAGGATTCTCGTTCGGCGGTGTATAGGGAATGCCCGATCCGTCGCCATTATTTCTTGTCACATCGCCGATGGCACCGAAGCCACCGCCTTTACCGGCATCCGATGGTACCTGATAACCGGCATCGCTAGCGCGCAAACTTGCACGTGCACCATAGCTACCACCGCCGCGGCCGCGGCCGTCACCATCGTCAAAATTTCCATTTAAGCCGAGATCATCGAATCCGCGCGCACCCAGAAGCACTGGTGCACCATCACCGCCACCAATACCAGGGCCATTTCCTGCAGAGGCAAAAGGAACACCAGCGCCCCCTAAGGGGCCACCAGGTTGTAGGGCCGCCAACAGTCCGCCGGCTAAATAAGCTAACGGCGTTCCCATATGAATATTTGCAAGGGAAGAGTCTTCTTCACTCTGGCGTAGATCATCTTGCAGAGTATTGTCGTCGTCATCGTCGCGCTCAGGCACAGCGACCGTCGGCCAGAAAGATGCCGTCGCCCCCGAGGCGCTTCCAGCATTTGCCCCAGAAGCACTCCCCGTATTAGCATTCCCTGTATTTGCTTTCTCCGCTGTCGCCTCGGTCGACGACGATTGCGGTTCCTTTACCGGTGTTGCACGTTGCTCCGGCGCTCCATTAAGTTGGTTCGCTGTTTCAGCAACAGAGGGCTCGCGTGTGTCGGACATTATTCCGCCTCATGGGTTAGGCACTATATGCCTTAGCTTAGGATCTTTGGGCCTTATTATAGAATATCGTTAATAAAGGGTAAACATGCGAAATCTCGTGGTCAAATTTCTATTTCAGAATCTTTTTGCATCGAAAGGGAATAATAACATAAGAACGAATTAGGAACAGATAATTATTTCACAACCTAAGATTTAATTGATCTTTACACAGAAGCTTAACGCTGTGTAGCGACAGAGATTATACATTCCAGAAAAGTAAAAATACTTAGTGCCATGTGATTCTCTCGACCTCTTGGAAGACAAGGGTCGAGCCATCCGCAAGCACAATCGTTCCACTGCTATCTGCTGTAAGCGTAATACCACTTGAATCTGCCGTGAGAATCCCACCGCCAGAGAACGACAACCATGTCAAAGGACTGCCCGGATTGACATCAAGAAAGATCACATCCGTGTCTGCAGCTCCGCCATAGAAGGTATCGGTACCCCCATCGAAATCGGGACCCCAGATGCCGCCATTCTGACCGAAGTAGAAGGTGTCGTTACCGTCCATACCATAAGCGACATCATTTCCAGCGCCCCCAATCAAGGTATCGTCCTCATTTGGATCCGTTACAAAGAAATCATCACCGCCATACAGTGTGTCATTCCCTGTTCCACCGTTAAGGAAGTCGTTCCCTTGCCCACCTGTTAGGGTATCGGTACCACCATCGCCATAGAAAGTATCATTCCCACCATCGGTACTGAGCTCACTTATCGTATCATTACCGTTGCCGCCATACGCAATATCGTCGCCGGCAGCGGTTCTCAAGTAATCATTACCTTCGCCACCGAAAAGACTATCGTTCCCAGCCTCACCATAGAGTTGGTCATTGTCGTCACCGCCATAAAGGCTATCGTTACCATTACCGCCGAAAAGACTATCGATGCCTATATCGCCATAGAGCGTATCGTTATTGGTTTGGCCAGCATTATCGCCGTATATAAGATCGTCACCATTACCGCCATAAATCAGATCATCTTGGTTATCACCATAGAGCCTATCGCTACCATCATCACCATACAGAGTATCAGCGCCTAACGCCCCAAAAATGGTATCATTTGAAGCGCCACCATAAGCAATATCCGTACCGTTGCCGCCATAGATATAATCGAGGCCCACCTCACCCGGTAAATCACCATAAAGGGTATTGAAACCACTTGCTGCTACAATGGTGTCACTGCCGTCGCCCCCATAGGCATAGTTTTGAGAACCGGTCCCCACATTGACAACATCTGAGCCGACGCCGCCAAATATGGTGTCAATGCCGGCGCCACCAATGAGGGTGTCGTTCCCATCCCAGCCATATATCGTGTTGTTTCCATTACCACCGTCTATGTAGTCATTTGCGAGATCGCCATCGCCGCCATCGATGAAGTCATTACCCTCGCCGCCATAGATGCGATCGGCTCCGGCTTCACCCCAGATGATATCGTCTTCCGTTCCGCCATAGATAGAATCGATTCCGGCGCCGCCATAGATGCGGTCAATGCCTGCACCGCCGTCGATATAATCATCCTCGGTACCGCCATAGAGCGTATCGTCACCAGCGTCACCGAACAGACTATCGTTTTCGCTGCCCCCATATAAGGCGTCATTTCCGGTGGTCTCAAGCGCCGCAGAGTCACCACGGAGAATATCGCGACCTGAACCGCCATCGATATAATCATCACCACCGCCGCCGCTCAACGTATCATCGTTGGCATCGCCATAGAGGGTGTCATTATTCTCGCCGCCATAGGCAGAATCATTACCTGCACCGCCATATAGGATGTCTTGGCCATACCCACCGAGGAATGTATCTACCCCGAGATCACCATAGGCCGTGTCGTTACCATTGCCACCGTACAGGATGTCGTTATCCTGTTGGCCATAAAGAGTATCATTATCCTCACCGCCATCGAGCGTATCGGCGCCGATACCACCCTCGAGACGGTCTGCGCCCAGCTCCCCTTGAACAAGGTCGTTACCATCGCCACCGTATAGAGTGTCGGTATCGTCACCACCGCTTAATGTATCGTTGTCAGCCCCGCCGTAGAGATAGTCGATCCCGGCCCCGCCATAAAGAGAGTCACGACCAATATCCCCATACAAAGTATCGTTATCTTCTTCACCTGCCAGAATATCATCGCCACTCCCGCCATCGAGGTTATCGTTACCCAGGCCGCCATAGAGGGTGTCCGTACCATTACCGCCATACATAGAATCTCGGCCACCAAGACCTAAGATATCGCCAACGATCAAATCGTTACCATCGTCACCATAGAGCGTGTTAAACGAAGTGCTGGCGCCCCCATTACCGCCATATATGGTGTCGTTTTCGGTTCCGCCGTAGATCACATCAAAGCCCGAATCGCCTAAGATATAATCGATGCCAGCACCGCCATAGGCAAGATTCGTGTCGGCATCAATGTCCGAACCAACCCAAAGACTATCGTCGCCCATACCGCCATATATGGTGTCGCTGCCAGCGCCAGCGTCAACTGTATCGTTGCCGCCGTAATACAAGGTTGGGACATCATCATCGGCGTAAATAATGTCGTTTCCCGTACCGCCAAGAATACTATCGTTCCCGTATTTGCCGAGAATGTAATCATCCTCGGCACCGCCATCGATAAAGTCGTCAGCGGATGCACTTGTTAACTCATCGCCCACAAGACGATCGCGACCACTTCCTCCATAGATAGAATCCGCACCGTAGCTACCATTTATAGTGTCGTCCCCTTCGTCACCATACAGAAGATCGGTATCATAACCTCCATTGATACTGTCATTCCCGAGCCCGCCATAGACTGTATCGCTATGGCTACCCGCCAGCGCTTCGCCAGTATTGATTATTTGATCATCGCCATCACCGCCATAGAGGGTGTCGGTACCTCCGCCGCCATCTAATGTATCGTTATCGGCATTACCTTCGATGTAATCAATGCCGGTGCCGCCCAAAACATAATCGTCGCCAGCGCCGCCATAGATGGAGTTTGTACCATTATAGTCGTAGATACGATCGCCGATACCAACCTCATCGCCACCATAAATTATATCGTTACCTTCATAGGCATATATGATGTCGCTTCCATCTTCACCGTAGAAGGTATCAAGACCTACACCACCTATACCGTCGTAGAGATAATCATTTCCATTACCGCCATAAAACGTGTTGGGGCCATAGCCGCTTACAAGCGTATCGTTACCTTCGCCGCCGTAGAGCGTATCGGCCGCTGAATCACCAACGTAGGACCCTTCTTCACCGGAGAAAGCATCGTTACCATTGCCGCCAAAGATAGTATCGTCACCCATGCCGCCGCTACCGTAGTCGTTGGCTTCGCCGCCATAGATCTCGTCATTGTCGTCGCCAGCAAAGATGACATCGACACCATCATCGCCATAAAGACTATCTCTGCCTGCGCCACCATAAATATAATCGTTCTCGGTATTACCATGAACAACGTCATTGCCTGTCCCAGCTTCGATATAGTCGTCGTCAGCACCACCATCGATGACATCGTCCTCAGAATCGCCATAGATCGAATCCGCTCCCTCCATACCCATGAGGAAATCGATACCCGTACCGCCATAAAGCTCATCAGTAGCTACATTGCCAACAAGCGTGTCGTTGCCGCTGTCACCGTAAAGCATATTGAAGTCGAATATATCGTCGGCACCGGCTGAGATACTATCGTCGCCCATGCCACCAAAAATCACATCGACGCCCGCTCCGCCATCGATGGTATCGTCGCCACCATAGGAAAGATCCGTATCATCATCACCATAAATCAGATCGTTACCAATACCGCCGACGATACTATCATCCCCGTATCGGCCCAAAATAGTATCGTCTCCATCGCCACCGTCGATCGTATCGTTGGTGGTAGCAGCATCTGCATCATCGCCAAAAATCCGATCATTCCCCAGACCGCCAATTAAAGAATCGGCGCCGATCCCGCCAAAGATATAATCGTCTTCATCACCACCATCGATATAGTCGTTATCGGCACCACCCCATAATTGATCGCGATCAATGCCGCCATAAAGGGAGTCATCGCCAGCATCGCCCATAAGGGTATCGTTATCGCCCTCACCAAAGATGATGTCATTGTCATCACCACCACTGGCAACGTCTTCCCCGACCCCGCCGTGAATCACATCATCACCAGCTTGACCGATTAGGCTATCGTTATCGCCCCCACCGAAGATAAGGTCATTGTCTGCGCCGCCATCCAGCGTATCCCGACCCACGTCACCGACAATGGTGTCGTCACCCGCATCCCCACTGGCCCAGTTCTGATCACCTACATCATCAGCACCCACATAGATTGAATCATTGCCCGTACCGCCAACGATGCTATCGTTCCCGCACCACCGTCGAGACTGTCCGCACCTGCACCGCCCGCAAGCGTATCGTTCCCAGCCTCGCCATACACCGTATCGTCGTCGTCGCCACCATCGGCAACATCGTTATCGGCTCCGCCGTAGATAATGTCGATACCCGTGCCCCCAAGCAGACTGTCGTCGTTCGTCCCACCGTAAATCGTATCGTCTTCGCTACCACCATCCAGCGTATCCTGACCCACGTCACCGACAACGGTATCGTTCCCTGCATCGCCACTGGCCCAGTTCTGATCGCTCGCAGCGTCAGCACCTACATAGATCGAGTCATTACCTTCGCCACCCGCAAGACTGTCTCTTCCTATACCACCGTCGAGACTATCGTCTCCTGCACCGCCCGCAAGCGTATCGTTCCCAGCCTCGCCATACACCGTGTCATTATCGTCGCCACCATCGGCAACATCGTTCTCAGAACCGCCATAGATAATGTCGATACCCGTACCGCCAAGCAGACTGTCGTCGTTCGCGCCGCCATACAGGGTGTCGTTCTCACTACCCCCATCCAGCGTATCAAAACCTACGTCGCCCCAAATTGCATCGTTACCTTCATCGCCGCTGGCCCAATTCTGATCGCCTGTAGTATCAATGCCCACGTAAATCGTATCGTTGCCGGCACCGCCTCCAAGACTGTCACTCTCACTACCACCATTTATGTAGTCATCATCGTCACCGCCAAAAATCGTATCGTTCTCCGTACCGCCCTCGATGTAATCGAAGCCAGAACCGCCAGATAATGTATCGGCTCCAGCTTCACCATACACTGAGTCATCATCGTCGCCACCATCGGCAACGTCGTTATCGGCACCGCCGTAGAGCGTGTCCGTACCCGTCCCACCGATCAAGCTATCGTCTTCGCCACCGCCATATAGAGTGTCGTTCTCAGAACCACCATCCAAATAATCGTTATTGGCACCGCCAAACACGATATCGTTATCCGCTCCACCATCCAGCGTATCTCGACCAGCTTCGCCGTAAATACTGTCGTCACCCGCATCCCCACTGGCCCAGTTCTGATCCCCCGCAGCGTCAGCACCTACATAGATCGAATCATTGCCCGTACCGCCAACGATGCTATCGTTCCCCGCACCACCATCAAGACTGTCCGCGCCCGCACCACCCGCAAGCGTATCGTTCCCAGCCTCGCCATACACCGTGTCATCGTCGTCGCCACCATCGGCAACATCGTTATCGGCTCCACCATAGAGCGTGTCCGTACCTGTCCCACCGAGCAGACTATCGTCGTTCGCTCCGCCAAAGACCGTATCGTTATCCGCTCCGCCATCCAGCGTGTCCTGACCTGCATCGCCAACAACGGTATCGTCACCCGCATCCCCACTGGCCCAGTTCTGATCGCTTACATCATCAGCACCTACATAGATCGAGTCATTACCTTCGCCACCCGCAAGACTGTCTCTCCCCATACCACCATCAAGACTGTCCGCGCCCGCACCACCCGCAAGCATATCGTTCCCAGCCTCACCATAAACCGTGTCGTCGTCGTCGCCACCATCGGCAACGTCGTTATCGGCTCCACCATAGAGCGTGTCCGTACCTGTCCCACCGAGCAGACTATCGTCGTTCGCTCCGCCAAAGACCGTATCGTTATCCGCTCCGCCATCCAGC
>JAWKYA010000037.1:0-9056 GCA_041396725.1 Alphaproteobacteria bacterium | reverse complement strand
AATGACCGATAATATGATGAGAAACCACATAATGGCGACCCCTACGGGATTCGAACCCGTGTTCCCACCGTGAAAGGGTGGTGTCCTAGGCCTCTAGACGAAGGGGTCAAGCCGGGCTAAGGGCATACCGATCTTAAGGTAAAAAGGCAAGCTTCTCGTGACAGTTAGCCCAAAGATTGGTGATTTGAGCCTTTCATCTAGATTAGAGATTGCTTATCAGCTCCTGGCGCTATAGCGCTTTATTTGAAACGAGAAGCTCATCGAGACGAGGTATATCCTCGTGAAGCCCTAAGACGCTACAGCTGCAGCCTGGCCCCAAGCCGCAGCGACATCTTCGATCACCATCTGTACTGACTCTCGACCTTGCCAAGTGTCAATCTGCAGCTTACCCGCCAGATGCATGGGCACCCCACCCCGAGCCCCGACTATGGCTTTACCAATGGGGCCATCTGCAGATCTGAAAGCAATGGCTTTTAGGTCGCCACTCCGCTTACCTTCACCTGCTACGATACACCGGAGATGGCCATCTCCTACCGGATCAATTCGCACTAATCGTACCGAGTGCAGAACAAAACGCGGCGCAGGATTGCCAATCCCAAAGGGCGCCAACCGTTCAAGATTTTTTACCATATCTACCGTAGCGCCTCCGGGTTGAATCGCCGCGTCGAACTCTAACATTGGCACAATCTTATCCGCATGGATCTTGGCTGCAATCCGTTCTGCTAAGAACGCGCGCAACGCAGGGATCTTCGCTTCTTCGACGGTAAACCCGCCTGCCATAGGGTGGCCGCCGCCATTGATCAGTAATCCCTTTTGCCGTGCAGCGATCAGAGCTGCTCCTAAATCAACACCCCGCACCGATCGACCTGACCCCTTCCCAATGCCATCCTTTAACGCAACGACACAGGTCGGTCGGTTAAAACGATCTACCACGCGGCTGGCGACAATACCGATAATTCCGGCATGCCAATTGTCGCGTGCTAATAGCAGAAAATCTCCTGTAGCTGCCTCAGCCTCAGCCATAGCCTCAGCGACCGCAGCAGATTCCAAGCGACGACGCTCGTGATTATAGCCATCGAGTTTCTCTGCCAAACGGCGCGCTTCCAGTTCATTCGTGCAGGACAAAAGCAAGGCACCCAGATTTGCTGCACCGACACGGCCACCGGCATTGACACGCGGCCCAAGCAAGAAACCCGCGTGGTAAGCATCGGGGCGCGCCTCTAGACCTGCTACATCAGCCAAGGCCGCAAGGCCAATATTTCCGCGTTGGGCCATGACCTTCAGCCCTTGATTGACCAGAGCACGATTAACACCGATCAGTGGTACCATATCGCAAATCGTGCCTAAGGCGACCAAATCGAGCCAATGGCGCAAGTCCGGCTCGGGTCGGCTTGTATTATAAAACCCGCGCTGCCGTAGAACCCGGTTCACCGCCACAATCAAGAGAAAAGCAACACCCACAGCGGCTAAATGACCAACCCCGCTTTCATCATCCAGGCGATTAGGATTAACGATAGCAAAGGCCTGTGGTAATTGCGGTTCGGCCATATGGTGATCCACCACGATAACATCCAAGCCAGCATCCCGGGCCGCCTCCAGCGGTGCATAGGCTGTAATACCGCAATCGACTGTGATCACCACAGCACAGCCTTCTTGCTTTAGCTGTAATAAAGCTGAGACATTCGGCCCATAACCTTCGTTAAACCGATCCGGGATATAGATCCGGAGTGGCGCACCGACGGCTGCAAAAAAATGCATCAATAGAGCCGAAGAGGTTGCCCCATCGACATCATAGTCCCCGAATACCGCAACCTTTTCCCCATTGATAATCGCATCGGCCATGCGCATCGCCGCTGCATCCATATCTGTAAGGGTCGAAGGATCGGGTAATAACTGTTTTAGTGTTGGCTCAAGATACGTCGCTGCCCCCTCAAGGCTAATACCGCGTCCAGCCATAATGCGTCCAATCACCTCGGGTAGATCGAGACGTTGGGATAGTGCTAAAGCCAACCTTTCGTCGATGGGCCGCAGTATCCATCGTTTTCCGGCAGCCGAGCGCTCGACCCCGAGAAAGGCAGCCTCATTCATGTCTATTTACCTCCTACAGGGACCGCCTTACGCTCAAAATTATGCTCGGCACTAATGGTCCGCACTGTTCCTGTCCTCGAGCGCATCACGATAGAATGCGTTTCTGCGCGATTACCCGAGCGGCGGACACCACGCAACATCGACCCATCGGTCACGCCCGTAGCCGCAAACATGACGTCGCTACCACTGGCTAATTCTTCCAGCCCATAGCGGCGCGTGAAATCGGTGATCCCCATACGGCGGGCACGACTTTTTTCATCGTCATTTCGAAAGATTAAGCGCCCTTGCATCTGCCCACCTATGCAGCACAAAGCCGCCGCTGCCAATACACCTTCTGGTGCCCCACCAATCCCCATAAATAGATCGATCCCCGTTCCTACCCGGGCTGTGGCAATCACTGCCGAAACATCACCATCAGATATCAGAACAACCCGTGCACCAGCTTCCCGTACCCTAGCGATCAGCGCTTCGTGCCGCGGACGATCCATAATGCAAACCACGAGATCTGCGATATCGATTTTCTTCGCCTTGGCGACATTCTTCAGATTAAACGCTGGTGCGGCATCGAGATCGATGATGTTATCGGGCAATCCCGGACCACAAGCGATCTTCTCCATGTAGGTATCAGGGGCATTCAAAAACCCACCCTTTTGCGTCATAGCAACAACTGCCAAGGCATTGGCGCCACCTTTAGCTGTGATGGTCGTCCCCTCAAGTGGGTCGAGCGCAATATCGATTTTGGGACCGACACCGTCCTTAGCGCCTTTGCCAACACGCTCACCAATGTAAAGCATGGGAGCCTCATCACGCTCGCCTTCGCCAATCACAACCGTCCCATCAATGGCAAGACCGTTAAGTGCCTGACGCATCGCATCGACCGCCGCCTGATCAGCGGCTTTTTCATCACCGCGCCCCATCATTCGCGAAGCGGCTAAAGCCGCTGCTTCGGTGACACGGACTGCCTCCAGCGCTAAATTACGCTCATGGGTAAAGCCGATGCCCGAGGTAACCATCCATTTGCTCCTGTTATGACTGGTTGTAGCTAAGCCTTATAAGGCTTCAATTCTAAAGCGAACAGGCGGCGTGGCAACGCTGGATAATGCCGCTATCGCCGCTAAAGCGCGCTGCATAGACATTTCACCTGTTTCGTGAACCGTTAAAATAAGCGGTACAGCGTCGTTAACTGCTCGCCCTCGCTGAATAGCCGATTCGATTGAGACTTCCTCATCCCGCAGACAAGCCGCAATATCGGCAAAAACACCAGGACGATCCATCACTAAAAGCCGTATGTAGTAGGCACCTGTCTTACGATCTGCTGGGGTCGCTGCTATGGATTTTAACTGACTGCATGGAATGCCAAAGGTGTGAGTTTCTCGCCCACAGGCGATATCTACCAAATCTGCAGCGACTGCTGATGCTGTAGGACCAGCACCTGCCCCCGGGCCAGTCAAAACAATCTTTCCAGCAAAATCACCTTCGGCAATCACCGCATTGGTGACACCTTCAACATGCGCTAAGGGCGATGCCATCGGCACCAAACTTGGAGCAACACGCTGCTCAATCCCATAGTCCGTTGGCTGTGCAACGCCGAGAAGCTTTATGCGATACCCAAGCTCCTCGGCATACTGAATATCAAGCGCGCTCACACTGCGAATACCTTCAATGGTAACGTCAGGAAAATTAACTGTTACACCAAAGGCAAGGCTAGTTAGAATCGAAAGTTTGTGCGCAGCATCAATGCCGTCGATATCAAAGCTTGGATCAGTTTCGGCATAGCCAAGACGCTGCGCCTCACGAAGAACAGCCGCGAAATCCCGCCCAGTCTCACGCATGGTGGTGAGAATATAATTGCAGGTTCCATTCAATATTCCGTAAATGCCGGTAATCTTGTTACTCGCCAAAGATTCTTTAAGTACTTTGATTGTAGGAATACCTCCTGCGACCGCAGCTTCGAAGGCAAGCGTTACGCCCTTACTCTCTGCCATGGCAGCAAGAAGCGCTCCATGTATCGCCAGAAGTGCTTTATTCGCTGTGACAACGGATTTACCTGCTCCTAAGGCTGCTTCGACAAGTTGCTTCGCTATACCATCCGACCCACCGATAAGCTCGCAGATCACATCGATCTCTGGGTCCTTAGCAAGATCTACCGGGTTATCGCACCAACGAATGTTTGCGAGATCAACATCGCGCAGTTTGTTTCGATTGCGCGCAGATACTGCCGTAACGACAAGGGGTCGTCCGCAGCGAATTTCGAGCAAATCGGCATGGGCATGCAGCAGCCTCACAAGGCCGGCGCCAACCGTCCCTAGGCCTGCGATTCCTATCCGCAGAGGTGGGTGCGAGAAAGATGATACCGCCATTCTTGTCGAACCTATCTCCGACGCAATTACAAAAAGCCTGTGCGGCCTTTACCTTTATCGCTTGCGTCTGGCAAGATTATACGACAAGTCGTTTAATAAGCTTGGCAATCCTCAGATGGTTTATCGCCATATCTAACCGATTATCGTACCTACGACTCGATAAAAATATCCGTACGCCGATTACCGGCTTCTCCTGAAGGCATGGTTTCAAAGAAGAGCGATTCACTATTGGCGTGACCTTCGATCAGGATATTTTGAGCAGGAACACCATGCGTAATGAGCGCTGCGGCAACCGCTTGGGCACGCGCCACAGAGATCCGATAATTCGCCTCATTATGATGCGTGATATCCATATCCGAGGTCCGGCTCGATGCATGTCCCACAATGCGTAGTCGCGATCCTGTGGCACGAACCCCCGCAGCGATCTGAGCTAGCAGCTGTGTATCCGCATCCGAAAGACTTGCCGAGCCATGAGCAAATAAAATCGAACTTAGGTGTTGCGGACTACCAAAACCATAAGCTGTCTGCCCTGTAGCTGGTGGCATAGCCGGTGGCATGGTCGAAGATTGCATCAGCACTGGAGGCTGAGGTGTCGCAGGCTGATACGGCGCTATTGATGCTGGGGGGCGTAATTGCATCGGCCCACCGGATGTTGCCTCTGCAACTTGGGTCTGAGGCTGCATAACATCGGGCGCCGGCAATGGATCAGATGGCGATGATGTGCCTGGTCGTGGCCCTACCGAGGGCGGCGGCGCCGGTGGCCGTAATACAACCTGCTGATTATCAGCGCCAAGCCGAGCCGATGCAGATTGCATAGGAGTTCCGGTTCCGCTTGAGATCGCAGCAGGTGGTGGTTCGTCCATATTTTTTTCAACAACTATTGGGGGACGTTTGAGGGTAACCGTGTCCGTTGGTGTCGTCGGCGGTGGCGGTGGAACAGGATCAGGTACAGCAATCTCTGTTGGCGTTGCAGCACCTCGAGGTACTTCTGGTGTCGGCGTAGATGGCGTCGCTACAGCCGGCGCTGGTGGCGGTGCTGGTGGCAATTGCGATGGTGGCGCTGAGGTCACCGGAGCTGTTGGTGTTGCTGGTGGTACCGGCGGATCCACTGGCTTAGCAGCAGATGTCTGAGGTGCTTGTGCAGCTTGCCGCGTCGGCCTTGGCGGCTCGGCTTCACCCTCCCCAATTTGCCGTATTTCCTCATCGGTGTATTGAGCATGGGCCTTATCGCCGACAAGGCCGCGAGCCAAGGCTTGCTTCTGTTGCTCTGGGGTTGGCTTGGGAATGGTCGCTCCAGGTGATACTGTCGACGGAACACCCGCAGTAGCCGATGATGTTTTTGATGAGGCAGAGGGCGTGGCGCTTGGTGTCGCCGATGGGACCTGAGGTAAGGATGAAGATGTCGTCGTACCTGGAGGCGGCGGTGTTTTGCTTGCTGTTGTTTGAGATTGGCCCTGGGTTTGCCCGGATGGCGGCGGAGGAGCTGGAAGCCCGCTTTGTTTTTGCCCTTGCTTTTGGGCTTGCGCCTCTGCCTCAAGCTCCTTAGGTGGAGGGCCATCTTTGAAGCCCTCATCGCTCGAGCCAGCGCAACTCGCGAGGACAAGATAACCGCCAGTGAGCAGTATTGCGGCAGCAGCAGTGGTCATCTTTGCAAAGGGTATCGCAGCTTGATGGGGGGGCTTATATAAAAGCATCGGTGGCAACACGGCAGACTGCCGTTTAAAGCCTTGTGTTCCATACAAAAAGATTTCACGAGAACTAACCGCAAGTTTTCGATGAAACTGCGGCGACGATGGTGTAATCATGCGTCGATCAACCGATATATCTTGCACAGAAACCCCGAGTCGCCCCTATAGTGCCGCTGATAGCATAACAGTAAACTTAATATTCATATATGCTTACAGGACATTTATAAAGGAAAATAGCATGAACGATCAACAAGATGCTGCAAAACCATTATTAGATCCTGTAGAATTGGCGCAAACCATGGCCCAAATCGCAGAGCGCAGCCACCGGATCGTTGCACAGTTTCTGTCTCGCCAACAGGAAGAAAATCATAATTCCTTTGGAATGTCCGATCCACTTAATGTTGGCGCTGCCTTTCTTGAAATGACAAAACGACTTATGGCCGACCCAGGTAAATTGGTACAGGCCCAAGTCGATCTTTGGTCAGCATATATGCAATTGTGGCAAAATACGGCTCAACGTTTTATGGGCCTGGAAACGACGCCTATTGCCTCACCCTCCCCGGAGGATCGCCGCTTCAAAGATGCGGCATGGCAGGATAATGTTTTATTCGATTTCGTGAAGCAGTCTTATCTATTAAGTGCGCGATGGTTACAAAGTACCGTCCGCGATGTTGAGGGGCTCGACGAAAAGACCGCAAAGAAAGTCGATTTTTATACACGACAATTCGTCGATGCTATGGCACCGTCGAATTTCCTTCTCACCAATCCAGAAGTTCTCAGAACCACTCTAGAAACAGGGGGCGAAAACCTCGTTCGCGGCCTCGAAAATCTTGTGAAAGATTTAGAAGAAGGTAAGGGTAGCCTCGCGATCCGGATGACCGATCCGGATGCCTTTGAGATAGGTCGTAATCTTGCAGTGACCCCAGGGAAAGTCGTTTATCAGAACGATCTGATGCAGCTTATCCAGTATACACCAACAACCACAAAGGTGGCGCAGCGCCCACTTCTTATTATCCCGCCATGGATCAATAAGTTTTACATTCTCGATCTGCGAGAGAAAAACTCTTTCATTAAATGGGCTGTGGATCAGGGTTTAACTGTTTTTGTGATATCCTGGGCTAATCCCGACGAACGTCTCGCCACTAAGACGTTTGAAGATTATATGGGGGAAGGTCTTCTTACTGCTTTGGAGGCTGTTTACAAAGCAACAGGGGAAGAAAAAGTGAATGTTATTGGGTACTGTCTCGGCGGAACTTTATTAGCCACCACTCTTGCCTATATCGCAGCCCAGAAAAAAGAAGATCGCATCGCCAGTGCCACTTACTTCACAACGATGGTTGATTTTAAAGAACCTGGCGAGCTTGGTGTCTTCATCGATGAAGAGCAACTCACCAGTTTAGAGAATCGCATGAATAAGCGTGGTTTTCTTGAAGGGAAGGCCATGGCAACAACTTTTAATATGCTCCGTGCCAATGACTTAATTTGGTCCTTTGTGGTCAATAATTATCTGTTGGGTAAAGAACCCTTCCCTTTCGACTTACTCTATTGGAATGCCGATTCAACGCGCATGCCCGCTGCAATGCATAGCTTTTATTTGCGCAAAATGTATCAACAGAACCTGCTCGCTAAACCAAATGGGGTCACTCTTAAAGGGACTCCGATCGATCTTACTAAAATCAAAACACCGACATTTATTCTCTCAACCAAGGAAGATCATATCGCTCCTTGGAAATCGACCTATGCTGCAACCCAGCTATATTCAGGGCCGATAACTTTCTGTCTGGCTGGATCGGGGCATATCGCCGGTGTCATTAATCCGCCGAGCCAAACAAAATACGGCTATTGGAGTCACTCTAAAATCGAGAAAACACCGGACGAGTGGCTAAAACGCGCCACCCAAAACGAAGGTTCTTGGTGGCCGGCATGGCGAAAATGGTTACAAGATTTTGACGGTAATCAAGTCGTGGCGCGAAAGCCAGGTGATGGTAAGCTTAAAGTCGTCGAAGATGCGCCGGGCTCTTTTGTAAAACAACGCGCATCAGATTAAGGGGGGCACCTTGGTAAAAAATCCCGAACCTCTCCTGGTTCAAGGGTTTTTTCATACAACCACTCATTCCATTTGTTATGTTGTTGCCTCTCTACGATCGCGGCGCTGTTTTGTTATCGATCCTGTCCGAGACTTTGATGCTGTCTCAGGTCGTACAGGGCGCGTATTAGTCGATGAGATTATTGCTTTTATGCAGCACCATAATCTTACACTCGAAGCTATACTTGAAACCCATGTCCATGCGGATCATCTATCAGGGGCTTCTCTTCTGCGAGATATTCTTGGTGGTTGGATTGGTATTAGTAAGGGAGTCATGGATGTTCGCCGCAGTTTTGCATCCTTCTATGATTTAGATCAGGAGAGCTTTGCTCAAGCCTTTCCATTCGATAGACTTTTCGACGATGGTGATATTATCGGCGACGATGATTTACAGGCCAGAGTCATTGCGACTCCTGGCCATACACCCTCTTGTATTTCGTATCTGATGGAACAAAATCTCTTTGTTGGCGATACTTTGTTTATGCCAGATGGTGGGACTGCACGATGCGACTTCCCAGGAGGAGACGCTAGTCAGCTTTACCATTCCATTCAAAGAATCTTCGCCTTACCATCCGAAACAAAGATTTTCGTTTGCCACGATTACTGCCCGAATGGGAGATCGGTAGCCTGGGAAACGACAGTCGGCGAAGAGAAGCTACATAACATTCATATTAAAGAAGGCATCAGCCAGGCGGCGTTCGTTAAGCTCCGAACCGAACGAGATAAGACACTCTCTTTACCAAACCTTATGCTTCTGGCGATACAGGTTAATGTACAGGCCGGTCATTTACCCGATCCTAATGATCGCGGCATTCGTCACTTAAAGTTTCCCAT
>JAWKYA010000036.1:0-11232 GCA_041396725.1 Alphaproteobacteria bacterium | reverse complement strand
CTTTAAGTTTCGTGGCGCTTATAATATGATTTCGCGTCTATCTGAAAAATCCCAGAAAACAGGGGTAGTCGCCTACTCCTCAGGTAATCATGCTCAGGGCGTTGCCGCCGCTGCACAGATACTTGGCATTCCCGCAACAATCGTTATGCCGCGGGATGCG
Source organism: Alphaproteobacteria bacterium (assembly GCA_041396725.1). Classification (GTDB taxonomy): domain Bacteria; phylum Pseudomonadota; class Alphaproteobacteria; order JAWKYA01; family JAWKYA01; genus JAWKYA01. The sequence continues at coordinate 11,072 of JAWKYA010000036.1, read as the reverse complement.
CCACAAACTAAAATTGCGAACACCAAATTCTTCGGAGCAGACGTGATTTTATACGACCGGCAGCGCGAAAGTCGTGAGCTAATTGCCGGCGAAATTGCCAGATCACGAAACGCTACAATTGTTCCACCTTATGAACACGCTCTTATCATGGCTGGTCAAGGAACTGTGGGGCTTGAAGCTCTCTCACAGATGGCACAGCTCAACATCTCGCCTGATGTTGTCTTAATCCCCTGTGGCGGTGGAGGATTGAGCGCGGGCATCAGCATCGCGGTTAAAGCTCTTTGCCCTAGCGCAGAAATTTATAGCGTAGAGCCTGAAGGATTTAATGATACTGCAAGATCGTTAGCCGCTGGTCACCGCGTTTCTGCGCCTTCTGGTGCTCATAGCTTTTGCGATGCCCTTCTTTCGCCGTTACCTGGAGAGCAAACCTTTGCAGTTAATCTGAAAAATCTTCATGGTGGACTTGGCGTCTCCGATCAGGAGGTGGCTCAAGCAGTCCAGATTGCTTTTTTATATCTAAAACTTGTCGTTGAGCCTGGTGGTGCCGTTGCACTTGCTGCCGCCCTCAGCCAGAAGCTGGATTTAAGAGATAAAGTTGTTTTAGTTATATGCTCTGGCGGAAATGTCGACAGCGACGTCTTTGTTAAAATCTTACAACAATCTAGCTAATAACCCCTCTGATTTTATTTTTGAGCGGATTAGGAACATCATCAAAGATAACCGTTTCGCCTTTTGATGAGGCGCTATTCTCTGAAGAAAAGGTTGATACTTTGCCGTTCGGCGTAAACGGTATAGGTTCTGCTAGCGTCGATCGTTGCTCTGCAGCATTCACCATAACTGGGTCATAAACACGATCAGTTATGTTCTTATCTTCTTCCGTTGGAGGTGCTATCGCCTTGGCTTCTTCATCCATACGTGACAATGCACCCTCAACCTTAGCACCAGCTTCAATTGACAGTGTTTGGTGAATAATATCGCCAAATACTTTAGCGGTCCGTGATAATTCTACTGAACGGGCGATAAGCTTCCCTGTAATACTTCCTGATATACGCGCTTGTTCGGCTTCGACTGTGCCAATGATGACACCAGACTCTCCAAGGGTCAGGGTACGACTTTTTATGTCACCATCAACAATGCCATCGATCTGCATATCGCCGGTGCTACTCAAATTCCCTGTGATACGCAGATCTCGACTTAAGATAGATGGGGGGATCGCACTTTTGCTGCTACCAGATATTAAAGGAGTATTCATAGACTCTTGCGAAACGAAAGCTTTCGGACGTGAAAATAGCATCTGTGATCTTCCCTGTGAGACCTCTGATGAGTGTACAAAATTATGACACCCCCTGGGCTCTTATTCTGATATCTCTATTGTTTCATTCTTAGCGTGGGAAGGCAAACTTCACCATAAAAATCGCGGAAAACCTATAATTAACCATCGCTCATCGGCAAGGTATCAGGCCGAGGACGTGGAAGAGGTACATGAGCAGCTGCCGTCGCTTCTGGTCTGGATTTTGCTAGGTATCGCCCCGCATTTAAGAAATGCAACGGATCAATTGCATGCCCATTTATCATAACCTCCCAATGGAGATGAGCGCCGGTACTTCTACCTGTATTACCCATGAGCCCTACCTCATCACGATAGCGGATCTTATCGCCGACCTTCACTAAAATGGTGCCAAGATGGCCATAGCGTGTATGGACACCATAGCCATGATCGATTTCAACCATCTTTCCATATCCGCCCCGACGGCCTGCAAAAACGACCTCCCCCGGTGCCGGTGCGAATATAGGTGTCTTATAGCGGCCTGCGAAATCCACTCCATCATGTCGAGCTAACTTTTTAGTAAATGGATCCAACCGCTGGCCAAAGCCACTTGTGATATAAGAATTATCAATCGGTGCCGATAAGGGGAGAGATTTCAAAATCTGCTGTAACCCCTCCCAGCGATCGAGGTGTAAATCCAGAAGCGCTACCGTAGAATTAAACTGATCACCCATGGTTGCCGAAGCCGTGGTTGCTGCAACAAAAGGGCCACCTTGACCAATTGGCAAAACTCCTTGTCGCGCTAATAAATCATCGGCATCTAACCCCGTCAGCGCTACAATTTCTTCGGCTTCCTCTATTTGTTGATTGGCCTTTTCCGCAAGGCGTGACAAAACCGATCCTTGAGTGTCGCGTAGCTCCGAGAGTTCATTTTCCAAGCCTTGAATTCGCTGACGATACCATTCTTTCTCAGCAGTAGCGCGACCTTTATCTTCGGATAATACGTCCATTCGCTCATTTAGAGCAGATAAATCATTTTCAAGAGATTTGGTTCGCCCCGATTCATCCTTGAGTTGGGCCTGCGCTTCCCGCAGACGATTCCATAATTCACGACGCGCATTGGCAATCCGGCCTCTGGTACTGAATTCGATATCCAATCGATCACGCACTTGGGTAACGATACTTTCAAGCCCTGTCCCTGCTTCTTCCATCCCAATGAGATCATGATTGATTCTGACAAGCACTGCGTTTAACGCTTGCGATAAACCAGTATTGGCGGTCGCGCCACGTTGCTGGCGGAGAGATTCTAATAAAGTTGCTTGATTTTCTTTAAGCTTTGTCGTCAACGTTGCGACCTGTGCCTGACGATCTGCGACGTCACGCACAATACGTTCTAGCACAAGCTGCTGAGTATCGATCTCCGCTTCTTTAGCTTCGATTACCCCATGATTAGAGACATAAAGTGCTGTAGCAACGCCAAGCCAACCAAATAAGGCGGCCATGATTCCCGTTAACGTGATTTGAACGGACTGCGGCAAAGTTAGATAGCGAACACGCCCCCGTGAACGTAAAAAAATCTCACGTTCCGGATACAAGTGTTGAATGATCGCAGAAATTCGCTTTAACCGCTCGCTTCCTTTTGACACGGACATCCCCCTAGAGGCAACGATATCGTTAACCCTCAAGTCTCTAAGAAGCTATCCGCAGGACAGCTTTCCGTATTCGCAGTTATCGGTGGAGCAGAAGCCCAAATCTATAGGCTTACATACTGCCCCGGAAGTTAAACCCCGAGGGAGGCTACCTAGGCCTTTCTACTGATGCAACCTGCTTTTACAGTTGACAGACTGCCTGAGAGCTGCTCCGCAACTTATGCACAGCACGATAACCCGCATCTCGCCTCATTTGAGCCGTATTTTTTATCATCTTGGGGGGTAGAAAATTAACTGGAAAGAATGATGTCAGACTTTTTCTTATCTCCCCGGTTTTGTTCTATTTATATCGGCCTTACGATTTGGCTTATCCTAGCAGGATCGAGCTTTGCTGCCCCACTCACAGTCGCTGTCCCTGAAACTTTCGATTCGAGCACATTCACCCAAGCTTTCTTAGTACCTTATGGCAAAGATGCTAAAATAACTGTCGCTTCAGTAACTTGGTCTGGACGACTCGAAGATCTGGCATTGCGTCGTTCCCTGGACGGGCAATCCTCCGAATGGGATCTTGCTTTAATCGGGGATGCAGAGCTTGATCAAGCGTGCCAAAATGGTGCGATTGATCGATTCGATCTCCAAGCTTTTCGCGCTAAGGAACAATTCATAGCTGCAGCCACCCATCGATGTGGCCTTGGCGCTTTTATCTATCCTATAAGCCTTATATACGATTCTAAACGTTTTACTGGCCGCGAGCCGGATAGTTGGGCCGCTCTTTGGGATATAAAGCGTTTCCCTGGTAAACGAATCTTGCCTGGGACGGCCCGATATACAATGGAAATTGCCTTACTCGCGGATGGCGTCCCCCCTCGCGAAGTGTATAGCGTCTTAAAAACAACAGAGGGGATAGAGCGTGCTTTTAAAAAGCTCGCCGACATCAAAAATCAAATTCAGTGGGCAACGACCCCAGAGGCGGTGGCTCAGTCTCTTGCTAGTGGTGAGGTCGCCATGGCGATTGGCTCCTTCAACCGAGCCAAACCTATAAAAACTACCCAAGGAATCCCCTTAAAAACCATAGATAACTGCAATATTTATAGCCTCGCCTATTGGGCGATCCCAAAGGGGACAAAGCATAAAAAACAAGCTTATGAATTGGTTGGATATTTCACAACAGCAATTCGCCAACGCGCTATCGCTGAAAATCTTGGATACGGGCCTACACGCAAGACCGTACCTGGGGTTAACACAAACCTAGCCGGACTCTCGCTAAATGGCACTAAAGCTACAGCTTTGATGTTCGATAGTTCTTTTTGGAGCGAACAAGGGTCGGAGCTTGAAGCACGGTTTAAAACATGGTTAGGAACTAATAAACCTGAAACAATACCACCAGCAACACCTCGCTAAATTAGCTTAATTTTAAATTTATCACCCACGCCAACAAATAATCGGCATACGACCTACTGACATAAACGTCATAGATATGATCCGATGCCTTATGCAAAACTGCCGGGATGCGCGCAAATAACGTTCTCGCAACCTTGCCGGCAGGAAAAAAGCGCGCATGCAGATCTATGGCGCATCCTGCTGATAAGACCTCTTTTACCCTGGGGCCAGTGAAAGTTACGACCGTATATGCATCAGAGACATCGATAAGACTGCAGATCTCCTGCGCCATTCTTCCATGCAGACAATGCATAAGGCTCACTTCTTCTCCTTCCGGCGTAACAATCAGCCACTCGGACGGACCTAATCCTAAGATAGTGAGTCCTGGACGGGATACTGATCCTAAAACGGGCGGTAACTCTAATGCCAAAACCTCTGTGGCTGCTGTAACAAAGCTCAAGTCCTTCGGATCCCCCTGGAGCATGATCTTCCCATCATAGGGACGCCACGATAAACGAAATCCCAGATTAGAGTCTGTCATATCCTTTACATATCGCGATAAAGGATTGTGGCGCCGATACGTGCTAATCACGAAGGCGACTCCCTTCGGGATCCACAAAGACGGGATTAACGACCTTTGCAAAAACCTCTTGATTATCGGCAACTGCCACTACCCTATTTCCCTGCTTTTCCCGACCCTGGGATAGAAGAGCTAAGGCGAAGCTTCGCTTAAGGGCAGAGCTATAATAGCTTGATGTAACATAGCCTTCAGCAGAGGACCGCGCCTGTTCGGGACCAGAAACCAACGATGACCCTTCAGGAATGACGATCTCCGTATCCTCGGGTAATAAGCCAACAAGCTGCAATCGATCTGGACGTTTGGCCTCGAAAGATGAAAGGCCTTGCTTACCTATAAAATCACTCTTTTGTAAATCGACAAGCCCACCCAATCCAACATCGAAGGGAGATACAAATCCATCTGTTTCTTGCCCAACAATAATATACCCTTTTTCAGCTCGAAGAACGTGCATAGCTTCCGTCCCATACGGGGTAAGGTTATAATCCTCTCCAGCAATCATCAGATCCGACCACAATGCCATACCCCAGCGAGCCGGTACGGCGATCTCATAGGCACGCTCCCCACTAAAGCTGATCCGAGATAGGCGCGCAGGGAGTCCGGCGACCGTTACCTCTCGCATGGACATATGAGGAAAATCTGCATTCTGAAAAGAACAGCCTTCACTGACTAAAGATAATAGCTGACGGCTTAAAGGACCTGCCACAGCAATTACTGCCCACTGATCCGTTACTGGTGCGATATAAACACGCAAATCTGGCCATTCCGTTTGCGCCCATTCTTCCAACCATTCATAAACAGCAGCAGCATTTCCTGTCGTCGTCGTTAAATAAAAATGATTATTGGATAGCCGTGTTACGACCCCATCATCAAATATCATGCCATCATCTTTAAGCATAAGTCCGTATCGGCAACGGCCAACTCCTAGACTCGCTATTTTCCCTGAATAAACGCGATTTAAAAATTCTGCAGCATCAGGTCCCGAAACTTCAATTTTACCCAATGTGGATGCATCAAAAATACCCACGTGCTCCCGCACTGCTGCGCATTCCCGCTGTATAGCAGCGTGAGAAGATTCTCCAGGCGATGGGTAGTATAAAGGGCGATGCCATTGACCAACCGGCTCAAAAACCGCACCTAATTTTTCTTGCCAGGTCTGAAGTGGGGATCGCCGTGTAGAGTCAAACAACTCTCCAACTTCGTGACCTGCTAAAGCACCAAATGCTATAGGAATATACGGTGGCCGGAATGTGGTTGTTCCTATGGCCGATAGAGGTAAATCCTGACTCTCAGCAATTAGCTTGAATGCGTTTAAATTCCCTATTCTTCCTTGATCTGTCCCCAAGCCTTGCGCTGTATAGCGTTTTATATGCTCGACAGATGTATAGCCTTCTTTTAAAGCAAGCTCAATGTCGCCTACCGTAACATCCGTTTGCAAGTCAATGAACGTCTTCTGTCGATTACGCGCAGGTATGCGCCACAACGATCGCATAGGCTCTTCTGCGGGCTCGATCACATTTGGCAGATTTATCTCCGTACCACTGCCACTGTTAAATCCCGCCTCTTCCGCGGCCATCTGCCCAGCCTGGTTTCCTTGTAACAAGCATGCATAATGTCGCGTCACACCATTTGCTGCACCAACTACCTGTATGCCCTTTGGCACAACTCCCGGAGCAATACTCCCCGAAGCAGGATCATAACGAAGCCGTCCTTTAGCTTGCGCAAAGAGTGAAATGTTTGGCATCCATCCTCCCGCTACCATGAGTAGATCGCATGGTATTAAAGAGAGGGGAGTCGAAGGATCGCGTGTCGTTCCATCCGGAGTTAACCGTGCAATTCGTGCCCCTTTTATACGGCGATAACCCTGCGTTCCGACAACCCCATAACCGGCCCAAATATTAATACCGGCGCGACGTACCAATTCTGGAAGAGGTCCAGTGACCTCGGAACGAAGGTCTGCTATAGCGGTAACTTCACCACCCACAGCGAGGAAATCGAGGGCTGCCGCATAACCAGAATCATTATTTGTTACAAGAACGGCGCGACGTCCAGGCAAAACGGACCATCGATTGACATAAGCACGAACTGCATGAGCCAACATAATTCCTGGCTTATCATTGCCGCTAAAAACCAGAGGTCGTTCAACAACTCCTGTTGCCAACACGATTTGCTTTGCGCGAACAAACCACAATCTCTGGCGCGGCATGTCAGAGCGCTCTGCATAGGGAAGATGGTCCGCAACCCTTTCAACGAGAGCTACCAGATTATGATCATAAATCGCTATTGCCGTCGTTCGAAGTAATGATTGAGCTTCAGGTTGCATGCTATAGGTTTGCATAGCTTCTTCGATCCAGCTCAGAGGGTGCTCCCCACCTACCTGCCGCCGACCCGCGGTTCCCTCGGCCAATAAACTACCACCCCATAGATGATCACTATCGACAATGAGGGTTCTGGCACCCGTGCGCGCAGCGGCGAGAGCCGCTGAAACCCCTGCTGGCCCACCACCAATCACCAAAACATCATAATGCGCATACCTATGCTGATAGTGCTCGCTATCGGATTTTACAGGGGATTGGCCTAGACCCGATGCTGCACGAATAAATCGCTCGTAGAAATTCCAAGCATGCCGCGTAGGTCCCATGAAGGTTTTATAAAAAAAACCTGCAGGTAGTACGGGCGACAAAAGATTTAAGAAGGCAAAAATATCAAAATTTATCGAAGGCCAACCGTGTTGACCTTGCGCTATTAGTCCTGAGAATAGTTCAACCTCTGTTGCTTTACTATTTGGCGTTTTATAAGCACCCTCACCTACTGTGACCAAGGCATTTGGCTCTTCAGATCCGGAAGTTAATATCCCGCGTGGTCGATGATATTTAAAACTCCGACCAACCAAATGGATACCATTCGCCAACAATGCAGATGCTAGAGTATCGCCTGCGAAACCTGAATAAGTTTTTCCATTAAAAGAAAAACTTATGGGCTGCGTACGATCAATTTGCCCTCCATGAGAAAAGCGCCATCCGGATTTTTTCATGGAAGATCTTTCTCGGTTACCATTCTAAGTTCTGGTCGATTTTCGACTTCAGGCGCCGGAGAAAGATCATCGACTTTAAATTCTGGCATAGCCTGATGGGGAGGCCATACAGCAAATATTTCATCTGTAACAGTATGCCGCGCAACATTCATCCATTGCCGACATCCATGACGATGGAACCACCGCTCAGTTCGCATACCCTTAGGATTATCTCTAAAATAGAGATAATCTCCCCACTCTTGTCGGGATACTTCTTGAGTAGGCCGGCGAACACCTGCTTCACCGCCTGAGCGAAACTCCGTAATATTTCGCGCACCACACCAGGGGCAAGAAATTAAAATCATCGACATCTCCTAGGAAGTGATCCTAATGGGCAACAGCAGCGGCACCATGCTCATCAATAAGTTGGCCGGTTACGAAACGCTCAAGAGAAAAGGATTGCGCTAAAGTTGGAGCTTCCCCTGTGGCTAAGAGGTGAGCAAAAACATGACCTGAACCTGGCGTCGCCTTAAATCCTCCTGTACCCCATCCACAGTTAATATAAAGCCCAGCAACAGGTGTCTTACTAATGATCGGACTAGCATCCGGGGCGATATCAACAGTCCCCGCCCATTGACGCAGCATGCGGACGCGAGAAAAACACGGGAATAATTCAATAACGGCACGCACAGCATCGGCAATAATGTTAACGGTGCCACGCTGCGTATAACTTGGGTTGGGGTCGATTCCAGCGCCAATGACCAATTCGCCTTTATCGGACTGGCTCAGATAACCATGCACGGCTCCCGACATAACAACCAGATGCAAGATGGGTTTAAGAGGCTCAGATACCAATGCCTGTAGGGGATGGCTTTGCAGAGGAAGTCGAAATCCCGCTTGAGCAGCGAGGACACTTGAATGCCCCGCTGCGGCAAGACCTATGCACGAAGAACGGATAAGGCCGCGCGTCGTCTCAACACCTTCTACCTGGTTATTTTTAATCAAGAACCCTGTAACTTCACAGTTTTGTATAATGTCGACCCCGTACGAATCGGCTGCACGTGCATATCCCCAAGCGACTGCATCGTGTCGCGCCGTACCACCGCGTTTTTGCAAGGCTGCACCCAAAATAGGGTATCGAGCCTTAGAACTACAATTGAGATGCGGGAGTATGTCCTGCAATGCATCTGTTTCTAACCACTTAGAGTCAATTCCATCGGCTCTATTGGCAAAATGCCGTCGACGTAACACTCTTACCTCGTGAGGGCTATGCGCCAAAGTAACGACACCACGCTGACTAAACATGACGTTAAAATTAAGGTCTTGTGACAGTCTTTCCCAGAGCTTTAACGCATGATCATATAAAGCCGCGCTTTCTGGTCTTAGATAATTCGAGCGGATGATTGTCGTATTGCGCCCAGTGTTACCTCCACCCAGCCACGCTTTTTCCAATACTGCAATTTTTCCCAGACGATGCTCTTTAGCGAGGTAATACGCCGTCGCTAGCCCATGACCACCACCACCAATAATGATAGCGTCATATTGCGATTGCGGTTCAGGGCTACGCCATACTTGTGACCAGCCACGATGACCGATTAATGCATTACGCGCCAAACTGAGGATAGAGTAATGAGTCATCGATAATATTCTTTAGATTAGAGCGGGATATTATCGTGTTTCTTCCAAGGGTTTTCCAGCTGTTTACCCCTTAGCATTTTGAAAGCCTTAGCTACGCGACGACGAGTCGAGTGTGGTTTGATAATGTCATCGATAAATCCACGTTTGCTTGCGATAAACGGATTAGCGAAGGTTTGTCGATACTCTTCCGTACGCTCCGCAACGCGTTTAGGATCGCCATTATCTTTACGAAAAATAATTTCAACAGCACCCTTTGGGCCCATTACTGCGATCTCAGCCGATGGCCAAGCATAATTGACATCGCCGCGCAAATGCTTAGAAGCCATAACATCATAGGCACCCCCATAAGCCTTACGCGTAATGATCGTTACTTTTGGTATCGTTGCCTCAGCATAGGCGAAGAGTAATTTCGCTCCGTGCTTGATAATTCCACCAAATTCCTGTGCCGTTCCAGGAAGGAACCCAGGTACATCAACGAAGGTCAGCAACGGGATATTGAAACAGTCGCAAAAACGGACAAATCGCGCGGCCTTAATAGAAGAATTAATATCCAAGCACCCTGCCAATACCATCGGCTGATTAGCAACAATCCCTATTGCGCTTCCTTCAATACGGCCAAATCCAATCACAATATTAGCAGCGTAATCCGGCTGCAATTCAAAGAATTCACCTTCATCGACCACTTTTAAGATCAATTCTTTCATATCATAGGGCCGGTTAGGATTAACTGGAATAAGGCTATCAAGGGATAATTCAAGCCGATCAACTGGATCGCTCGTCGTTCTTATGGTAGGTTTTTCACGATTCGATGATGGCAAGAAATTAAAGAATTTTCTGATTTGCAAAAGCGCCTCGACATCATTTTCAAAGGCGCGATCAGCCATACCCGACTTTGTCGTGTGAGTGACGGCACCACCAAGTTCTTCTTGCGTAACCGTTTCATGAGTGACCGTTTTAACGACCTCGGGGCCTGTGACAAACATGTAACTTGAGTCTTTCACCATGAAAATAAAATCCGTCATGGCAGGGCTATAAACAGCGCCGCCTGCACAAGGACCCATCACAAGGCTAATTTGCGGGATAACTCCCGAGGCAAGGGTATTACGTTGAAAGACTTCAGCATAACCAGCAAGAGAGGCAACTCCTTCTTGGATTCTTGCACCACCTGAGTCGTTAAGCCCAATAATAGGAGCGCCCACCTTCATGGCTTGATCCATGATCTTACATATCTTCTCCGCGTGCGCTTCGGAAAGCGACCCTCCAAAAACCGTAAAATCCTGACTGAAGACGAAGACGAGCCGCCCGTTGATTGTTCCCCACCCCGTAACTACTCCATCGCCGGGAGTTTTCTGCTGGCCCATCCCAAAATCCGTACAGCGATGCTCGACAAACATATCCCACTCTTCGAAAGAACCTTCATCGAGTAGGACATCCAATCTTTCGCGTGCTGTTAGCTTACCCTTAGCATGTTGAGCATCGATTCGCGCTTGGCCACCCCCTAAACGAGCTTGCGCTTTCATTTCCTCTAAACGCTCAATAATGTCATGC
>JAWKYA010000035.1:0-15731 GCA_041396725.1 Alphaproteobacteria bacterium | reverse complement strand
TTCATGGGTAGGAACGCCTACACGGTCATAGCTTCCCATCCGACACGGCTATGCTATGATCGCTCTTCTATAAGAGTTTGTTTTGACTAAGAAAAAGACCGGACACTTCAAAATAAAAGAAGCTGTTCGGTCTTTGTCTTTTCAAAAATCTTCTGGTTTCCAACCAGAATCTTCATGCGCTCATACTGCTTGTCAGTGATCTGGATGGCTCGAACGCTGCCTTTGGCCGGAATGGATTTATACAATCTTGATAGGTGTTTATCGACCCTTTCCTGGCCATTGCAAACACGGGCATAGACCGAGAATTGAATCATCATATATCCGTCCTTCAGCAGGAGATTCCGAAAACGGGTCGCGACATGGCGATCTTCTTTCGTCGTAACGGGTAGATCGAAGAATACGAAAAGCCACATAAATCTATCTTTAGCCACTGTCATAGCAAGGTTGTCTGGATTTCAGGAAAGACCAGTTCTTGCGGGTCTTTCCTTTCAATTGCGACGACCAATCTTTCTGCAACTTTGTCAGAGGCATTAATCAGTGAGTGAATTTCTCCTGATAACATACAAGTTGTGTTTAGAATGGCCGCCAGAGTCTGGCGATTTTCCTTCGTCAATTGTTTCTCTGATAATTCACCAGTCAATTGTATGGACTTTACTTGATTATCCACGAATGGCCGGAAAGTCTCAATGATGTCATCCGCCAAATTAAATGCATTAAGTTCGTTATCGTGGTGCAAGCCAAAGGCAGGTAACAAACCGAAACTGACAATCGAGCGAGCAATAGCTGCACGCATAATGGCATAGCCGTAGTTAAGCGCACCGTTGATAGCATCCGGTGCATGGCGACGAAACTCGAGGCCGAATAGATTCTGCCAGTATTCTCGTGCTGCTTGGGCTTCGATGTTCTTCTCGTCACCGGAGGTGACGTGTTGGCGCATAGATCGAAGAGCCTTGGCAGCGTTCTTACCCATGTATTTCTCAAGAACATCGGCTTGTCCAGTGACTTTGGCTCGAACAATGGCCTGCCAACAGCGTTTTTTGAAGGGTTCGGACCAGCCAATCTGTAGATGTGCGATCTTGCTTTGTCGGGAGTGTTCGTGAAAAGAATGTAAAACACCATTCGGCATATGTGTAGCGTCGCATATAGCAATACAAACACCGTGCTCCTGACAGCGCGCTAATAAGGCAGTGCTAACGGTGATATGGTGGCTCTCAAGTATGATGCAGGCTAAATCCTCGACTGCAACAGAAAAGATCCCTTCATCACTCTCCAGTTGCAGCTGCGCGTTTTTTAACGACAATCGTGCTGGGTTTTGTACGAGTAGATTTCGCCAAGCCAAGACGTTTTTCCTTCTTTACCCTGTGCCTCTCACCAAAATAATTCACGACGTATTTTTCAAAGACATCCAGATTCTGAACACCGATGCGCAATAACCCTTTATTACCAAACTGGGGGTCGTTGTCATGCGCAATGAGACCTATACCACCCGTTGAGCGATCGGTGCCGTTATAATAACCAAGACTCTCTTCACCCTTCTTGCCGACACGAATTAAATCGTTCGGGTATAAGCTGAACAGAAATTCGTAACGATCATCGATCTGAGGCCAGTTTTCTTCCTCTTCATGAGCTTTAATAAGTCCAGTAGGCAGATCTTTCTGGGCCCGATGGTGAACATAGATGGGGCATAAATAGTTTTTCTTGTTTTTTCTAAAGACATCGACGCGGATCATTCGTCCGTTACTGGCAAGGCCACCATTAATCTCGATGCCACTTTTTTCGTTGACGATGATACGAACGGAATTAATGGCAGCTGCTTTTTCCTCTCCGCCTTTTCCGACAATCTTGACCGGTGTTGCAAAGGCTTTCTGAGGATCGCCGGTGTGTGCATCCAATCGAGTTTTAAGTATGTTATATAGGTTATTGTTGCGACCATCTTTGTCCACAAGCTGTTCGAGCATCGCCGGCTTTAAGGCTGTCAGCCGGACTCTCTGCACGACGATGCGTTCACCCTTCTTGTTTTTGCGGATACTACGGATAGTTTCTTCATGCGCGTGTCCCGTAATTTTTCGATAAGGCATCCGACTAACAAAAACTTCTTGAAGCTTCTTTTTAGCGGCTGTTCTAAAGTCTTCCCATGGGAGCGGCGGACGTGGTTTGGAAGTCGGATTTTCTTTGCGTGCCTTATACTTATTCCAATTAGTCAGCCGTTGAACCATACTCTGTGTAGAGCAGGCCAGCACGATCGCATCCAGCGCATGGTGGCGGTCGTTGGTGCGATCCTTATCTCCGAAGCCCCAGGCATAGCGCAAATGTGCTGTTAATGCGCCATTACGAGTCTGAACGCGGTTTCCCTTTCCGAGAGCCAAACTATTTTCAAGATGGCTTTTGACAAGGCGGGTAATATACCGAGTATCATTGAGGTGGCGATCTTTCCATTTATCCGATTGTGCCTCATCAAATTTTTCAATCATCATATTTTCAGCCTTGCGTCGCGGCAATCGAGCAGCCAGAGCGGTAACGGCTTCCCACCGAGACGTTGCACCAATCCATTCAAAAGGCGTTTTGTTGCCCTTCTCCTGATTGCAGTCAGTGTGGCACAAGGTTTTGTTCATATAGGAATTATCCCATGAACGGCTGTAGGGAAGGATGTGATCTATCTGGGTTGCTACCGGATCTTTTAATGAGCGAGGGGTTATTTCAACACCGCAATAGCAACATATAGCTTGCTGCTCTTTCCAGAGACGAAACTTGGCCAACTCTTCCCCATCGGGTTCGCGTCCAATAATTTCCTCGGCATGTTTTGCAGCGGCGGCCTTGTTTTTTTCGTTTTCTTTGATCCTTTTTTCTATGTCGACGCGACCCTCGATATACTTACCTGAATCCGACCAACGCCCATATTTCGGTTTACCTATGTCTCGGGCGAGCTCAACAATGATCGTTTCCGGCATCCCGTAACGGCGGATGACCGCATTGACGGTTTTTCTGACTTGTGACAAAGCGCGATCAACAACAGGGTTGCGCGTCGATTCAAATTTAGGAACGAAGCTCAAGGTTCCTTCTTCCTTTTTATTGAAACCATAGCCAGCCGCAACGCATGCCTTATCGTAAGACATACCTTGTTGCATAAAAGGAAGAAGTTTTCTGGCAGCACGTGCAGATATGTCGATGGATTTCTTGAAGTCTGTAATTTTAGACAAAGCCGCTCTATCCGCTGCCCCAATCCCGATGCCGGATAATAATTTTTCTATATCGTCGGCGTCCTCTGTGAATGAAAGTATGCGCGCAATATCATCGAGCTTTTCTATTTCCTTGCCGATCCACCGTTGCCAATCAATATCACTCTTACCCAGGGCTTCTTTAAGCGCGTGATATCCCTTTAAGGTTATAAAAACACCCTTCTTTTCTATGTTGTCGCGAATCTTTTTCCAGTCTGTTTCTTTGCCATCCGTTTTTCGATAACTAATATTGAATCGGTCATTATCTTCTAGGTCGAGAAATTTTCTGATCTTTTTGTATTTTATCTCCGTGCCTTTATGCGCCATCTCCGCGATGCTATTTTTCTCATCTTGTGTCAATTCGCGCTCGAGGCCAGAATGTTTCTTAATGCGTAGGTTATTTAGTTTCGACCAAAGCACAAACAGTTCGGCTGAATAGCTGAATTTGGGTGCTCGCTTAACCTTATTGCCGATACTTTCCTCAAGGCTGCAGAAACCCACTAGTTTTTCACTAGATTGGAGCGGTCTTTGAGTAAAGGCGATGTGTTCGTATTCCTCTCGTAGTTCAGGTGTAAGTTTCTCATTCCCAAGCTTGTGTTGCTCATCGAAGATAATACGAATTTCTTCTCGCAAAAGCTGGCGGATGACAAACCGCTCATAGCTGCCATGCCCATTTCTTTGTTTTGGCAGCGTCGATAGATAGGCGCCAATTGTTCGCGCGCCGCTAACAATCATGGCTTCTTGAAGTTGTTTTGAACCTTCAAGAGCCTCTTTCCCTTCCGTGTTGTTTTCGAGAGCTTTTTTGCTATTGGATTGGTAGCCGCGTTTCTTTGCGATGTGGAAAAAAATCCGTGCTAGTTCGGTGTCCGTTAATCTCCTCTCAAGGACTTCAGCACGTAATTTCCAGATACGGTGGTTGTTTTCTGACTCTGGTATGGAGATCGCGGCAATGGCATCCTTAGGAAATCCATATTTCAGAAGGAGTTTGCGTATATATTGCTTTCGTTGTGCACGGCGGCGGATGGTTCGCCGCAGCCCACGCGCTGAACGGCGAGGCACGGCAAGTGAAGAACCATCTTTAGGATTTTCAGCGGAATCAAAGATATGAACATAAGCAAAATCAATGCTTTGATTTTCAAGTGTAACGCCGGCAATGCCGGTTGAAGCAATGCCAATATCTAGACCCAGAATATAACCCATGATGTCCCCCCAGAAAATTATGGGGACCTTGACAAAAATAACCTATGATTGCAATACTCACTCCAGCTCATAGGATAGCCGTGTCGGATACGTTGCTATGATAAGACTATGAGTTCTACTTATAGATACGTGGGGCTCTGTTTTCTTCGGAAAACATCCCCTATCTATTGGGTGGCTATATTCTTTCTCAGCTCAATTTATGGTGGTTTTGCCCTAAAGACACCTAGAGACCGTCTTGAGGATATGACTATCTTTTTCGAGATTAACCGGGTGCAGTTTCTTCTGAGTAACCATCGCTTCACCTAGGGGTGTAGAAGGATTTAGATGACGCCATGGTCTTACCCCTGTTTACTGGGGGTGGCATCTCCAGAGAGATTGGATTGCTGGATCTGAAGATCTTCTATGAAGAGACCGATAAGGGCAAGCCATGATCATCCGTGTTTTTAGGGCCAGGGTTGTTCCTGGAAAAGAAAAAGAGTTTGAGGAAAAGCTACGGTCCGTTTCTATTCCCCTAACAAAATCTCAAGCGGGAGTATCCTCGGTCTATGCAGGGGGTTCGCTTTCATCGCAAAAAGGCGAATACGTTTTTATATCGACCTGGGAAAATCTTGACGATCTTAAGAAGTTTGTCGGTGAAAACTGGGATAAACCTTATCTTCCAAGTACGGTTGCCCCTCTCGTTGCTGAAGCCTGGGTATCTCACTATCAGAATATTGCGTAGCTACGACTTGCGCATGGCAGGACGATAAGCTTTATCGTACGCGGATATGAAGATGTACAAATGTGTCTTCTATATCGAATCAGTGGTGTCTACAGATGGAAAATTACCGAGAGATAATGGTATATTAATGGTGTTATTCGTAGTTTAAGACCTGTCACTAAAAGAATGTCCTCAATAATTTTTCTGTAAAAGAATTGAAGTTTTATGCATCTCGTTCAAATTCTTTTGCCGTTGCGCGACAAGACCGGAAGTCAGTTTCATTCCACCCAGTATGATCGCCTGGCGCGGGAGTTCACGGAAATGTTCGGTGGGGTGACCGCCTTTACCCGTTCGCCGGCTCAAGGGCGATGGAAGGGCAGTGGCACAACCCATCATGACGATATTATCGTTCTCGAAGTTATGACGGCTGAGATCGATCGTGCCTGGTGGGCGGATTTGCGGACGCGGTTAGAAAATGAGTTTCGTCAGGAAGAAATCGTCATCCGCGTTCAGCCGATCGAGCTCCTGTAAAGGATACGAAATCATTGCCTAAACATACCGCAACAAAAGATACACCGGTGACAACGCTTGTGTTTCGCGAAGTTACCGCTGCTGTCTGGTCAGATTTTGCAAAACTTTTTGAGAGCCGTGGTGGTCCAAAAAACTGTTGGTGTATGGTGTGGCGGGACATGGATAAGACGAAAGAACGCCCCGATAAATCAGCACGCAAAGCTGCGATGAGGAAGCGGATTCACGCTGGTGAGCCGGTTGGCATTCTAGGCTATTATCAGGATGTGCCCGTAGCCTGGTGTTCAATCGCCCCGCGCGCGACCTATCGTGCCGGTTTGGCAGATCGACAAGAAAGTGATGACCAGCAGAGAGTATGGTCGGTCGTTTGCTTCTATATTCATCACTCCCTACGAGGCCAAGGCATCTTCGCTCAGCTTGTCAAAGCTGCGGAGAATTATGCGCGACGTCATGGTGCCACAATCCTAGAAGCCTATCCTGTGGACAAAACATCGCCAAGCTATCGGTTTGGAGGCTTTAAGCCCTCGTTTGCAAAAATCGGATATAACCTCATAGGGCGCGCCGGAACGCGGCGTTATATCATGCGCAAGAAGTTTACTTCGGTCTAACCGCTATTACTTTCTTCCCTTTCCAAGCTCCCTCTGTGTCGCGATTCGTAATTTAAGACCTGTATCGGTATGGCGTCCCTCGTAAATTCGATCGATATCGGTAATAATTTTTTCGCCGCATTTTTTGTCGACAGCGAGCAGGATAGTATCGATCTTGGCTTCCATTCGATCATCCCCTTCTTTGGACTGTGGTGAACCCACATAAAGCAACAGTGCTAGCCCCCCGACTTGCCAGAGAAGTTGCAGAAATTCCGATTGCCAGTTTTCAAGAGTATCGCGCCCCATTTCTATCACATAATCGCTTATTGCCAGCGGTTGCGCATGGGTATGTTGCTCATTCACATAGGCAAACCAACCGAATATCCAATGCCCTAACAAAGAGAGGGCAAAAAATCCACCCGTCACCCAGGCAAAGCCATAACATTGGAGTAAAGATCGTCGATGGTGTTTACTTTTTACGAGCTTCGCCATATTTCTTGTCTCGTTATATTTAAGAAATACGATGGAAAACGCTCTGACTTTTGGTAAGGTTCCCTATTCTTAGCGATCTTAAAGCCATCCCTGTTTCGCTGCGCCGAGTATTCGGATTTAATTTTCTGTTTATTTTAACGCGGGCGATTGCCTTACCCTATACGGTTATATTTTTATCGCGCGTTTTCTCTCTCAATGTCCAAGCTATAGGCTTATTATTAAGTAGTGCGCTTATCATCGGCATTATTAGTAGTATTTTTGCGGGACAGTTAATCGATCGATTCGGAGCAATCCGCATCATCTTTATTTCTGCTCTAAGCTTTGCTGTTGGCCATTTACTCATCGCGATGAGTGGATCGCTTCCTCTGATTTTTCTTTTGCTTGTAGGGGTAAACGCTGCCTATTCGATAATCGCTGTGGCGATTAAGACGGCAATTGGTGATGCGGTATGTGCATCCTCGGAGCGTGAGAAACTATTTTCGCTGCGCTATACCTTAATTAACATAGGTTTTGCTATCGGACCTTTTATTGGCGCTGCCTTAGCGGGGTTAAATCCCCGTGCTACGTTCATGGGCGCGGGCCTTATAGCTATAGTGAATAGCTTGCTTCTGATCCGGTTAAATTTACCCCGACCAGAACCTGAGACAACGAAAGGTAAAAGAGTTTCGTCTTGGAATCATGTCGGTCTTGCCCTCAGGGATCGGCGCTTGATTTACTTTACCATAGCAGGGGTGCTGTGCTCCCTTGCTATGCGACAATTTCCCAGTTATTTGTCGCAATACTTGGTTAAAATCGCGGCCGAGGATATCTATAGAATTATTAATTATGTTAGCGCCACCAATTCTTTTATGGTGATTCTTTTTCAGTACACGATCACTAAACACTTAGTTTCTGTACCTCTTAAATCAAGAATCTCTTTGGGATTTCTGTTTCTTGCGGCAGGTATTACAGGATTCATGCTTGCGCATCATGCGGAGCCGTGGATTGCGGCTATGATTATTTTTTCCATAGGCGAGATCATATTGGTGACGGTTGAATTTGCTGCGATTGACCACATTGCGCCGGAACGTCTGCGCGGCAGTTATTATGCAGTTCAGAATCTGTCAACGATAGGCGGTGGAATAACGCCCGTTCTATGTGGTGTTATTCTTCTTTCCTACCTTCGTTTATGATGTTTATAGCTTTGTTGGTAGCGATCATTGGTAGCTGGTCGTTATATACCCTAGGTACTAAAGCAAAGCAAAACGGAAATTATTTCCGAGACTGCGTGAGCGTATACAAAATTCTGCTTTCCCAAAAGACATGGGATGATGGCAAGGGTTATCGTTTCACTCTTTATCGAACCAAGGTATAAAAGCAGCTATGAACAAGGTCCGAGTTATTTTACAGTCGCGCACGAATTCATCGCGCTTGCCGGGTAAAGCATTATTGCCCATTGCAGGGATGGCGAGTGCAGTTCTGGCAGCGCGACGGGCAGCAAATCAAGGACACGAAGTTATTCTTGCGACCAGCGATCAGGCGACAGACGATGTTTTAGCCCGCACGGCGACTGAGGTTGGCATCACAGTTTTTCGTGGAGATCGCGATAATGTGCGGGAGCGATTTTTAGCCGCCGCAAAAGACTTGGATGACGACCATATTATCATACGCCTTACGGCGGACAACATGCTGCCCGATGGCGATCTTCTGAACGAAAGTCTAGATCATTTTGCCAAGGCGCAGCTTCCCTATCTGAATAGTGAACAGATCTGGCACAAGCCACCTCACGGGGTGATGTGCGAAATATTTTTACTCGGCGCCTTGCGCGAAATCGCCACTAAGGTGGATGACGCCTATAACCGCGAACATGTGACGCCAGCTTTGCGGGAAGTACCCATTCCTTTTGCGCCGGAAAAAGTTTTTACGGAAGCAGAATCCAGGCTGCGCGTTACCATGGATACTTTCGACGATTATCAACGCATATCCCGTTTGTTCATCGATATCCCAAACCCTGAAACCATTCCCTGGCGGGAGTTGATCCAAAGGTTAGTAAACTAAGAAAATATATGAAGAATAGGAGCGTAACTATTAACAGGCCTGCTCTATCATTTATAATCTCACCCCACCAGCACCGGTCGGATTTGCTCTAGGGCCCAATCGACTTGGTCTTTAGTAATTACCAGCGGGGGAGCGAGGCGGATCGTATGGCTATGGGTGTCCTTTGCTAAAAGGCCGCGCTTTTGCAAGCTTTCACAGTATTTTCGGGCGCCACCAGCTTCGGGCTCTATCTCGACCGCCAACATGAGGCCGCGGCCGCGCACCTGTTTGATAATGGAGCTATTGATCGCTTCCAGTTGCTGTTTGAAATAAGCACCGAGTTTTTCCGAATTCTCGATCATGCCTTCATCGATCAGAACTTTCATCGCTTCTCGCGCAATGGCGCAGGCCAATGGATTGCCACCGAAGGTACTTCCATGTTGTCCGGGCTGTAGCACACCCAAAACTTCAGTGTTCGAGAGAACGGCCGACACAGGGTAGAACCCGCCCGCCAGAGCCTTGCCGATCAAGGTCACATCGGCTTCGATCCCTTCGTGTTCTTCAGCTAGAAGTTTACCTGTACGACCTAATCCTGTTTGGATTTCATCTAAGACAAGAGAGATATTGTGCTGAGTGCAGAGGGCGCGCACCTGTTTGAAGTATCCCGGCGGTGGGATAATGACCCCGGCTTCCCCCTGAATTGGTTCTACTAAGAAGGCGACCGTATGGGGTGTAATGGCCTTCTCAAATGCTGCCGCATCGCCGAACGGCACGATCTTAAATCCGGCTGGGAAGGGGCCAAAATTATTGGAAGCATCGGGATCTGTACTGAAGCCGACAATAGCGATGGTTCGGCCATGGAAATTATCAGCGCAGACGATAATTTCAGCTTTCCCGGCAGGCACACCCCTAACCTCATACCCCCATTTACGAACAGCCTTAATCGCAGTTTCCACAGCCTCAGCACCGCTATTCATAGGAAGAACCTTGTGCGATTTCGTTAAGGCCGCGATCTCTTCATAAAACAATGCCAGTTGATCGTTGCGGAAGGCGCGCGAGGTTAAGGTGAGGCGCTGCGCCTGATCGATCATGGCTTTTAGGATGCGCGGGTGGCAGTGTCCTTGGTTAACGGCGGAATATGCGGATAAACAGTCGAGGTATTTGTTACCGTCGACATCCCACACCCAAACCCCTTCGCCACGGGTCAGCACCACACATCCAACGGCTTGTAATTGTGAGCGCCCAAGGAATGCTCAATAGCGATCAGTTCTGCCGCAGGATGAGAAGATGCAGTCTCGATAGAATTATCTCTAGTTTTGGGTGGGGTCATGGCAATCGAATCCTTAACGGCATAGGTGGCGCCGTTTTAGTGCCGAGGCGCCGTTTGGGATGATGATCAATAATGCTGCGACCAAAGAGGCTTGCAGTCAATTCAGTTAACAACCGAGCGCTTTGCCCCTTAATGTCCAAGATGGGGTTAAGTTCGGCGATATCAAGCGACCTTACAAGGCCACTTTCATAGAGCAACTCCATAATTAAATGTGCTTCGCGATAGGTCGCTCCGCCGGGCACGGTACTGCCGACAGCGGGTGCAATCTCAGGATCAAGGAAGTCGATGTCTAAACTGACATGCAGATAAGTATCGGATGTATTGATCCGATTTAGGAAATCTTTAATCAAGACAAACACCCCATGTTCATCGATCATACGCATATCGGTCAGGGTTAATCCGCCGCTCTTCCAAGAGGCGTCGCTCATCAGCATCGATAGATCGCAAGCCAAACAAATAGAAATTAGAGGGTTTGACGGGAATGGCCGGACGACCTTCACCTAAAAGAGGCGTCATATCTACCTCGCCTGTCAGAAAAGCAACCGGCATACCATGCATATTTCCACTCAGAGTCGTGTGTAGCGTATTGAAATCAGCATGCGCATCGAGCCACAGCACAACTAAATTCTTCTTTATCGCACGGCAATGGCGGTGCAATGGCGCTGATAGTACCCATAGCGATGGAATGATCGCCGCCGAGAAAATTATGGGATGCTGAAGTTGAAGCAAATCGTAAGTACGATCGTGAATCGCTCTCGTCCACGCGGCGACATGATTAAGATAATGACCGCGGATACCTTCGGGGATGTTGACAGCGATAGGTTCTGGCGCCGCTATATCCCCATGATCATCGACGGTATATCCAAGATCGGTTAAGGATTGAGCCAACCCCACCGCACGCAAGGCCGCGGGACCCATGACAGCGCCAGGCTCACCCGCAGCGAGGTCGAACGGGATGCCGAGTAGAGACAAATGCTTATCTGGTGCCGAATAGAGAGGTTTATGCTGATTCATAGCGGACCTTTGCCTTCGGGACTCCATATGCTTGATCTTAGAGAACTTGGTGATATCTAAGAAGGCTAAATATCATCTGAAAAAAGCTATAATTTGTAGGTAGGATACGACTATAACCGCGGAAAGCTCTAGAAAATATGGTACGCTTCACCAATGATG
Organism: Alphaproteobacteria bacterium; assembly: GCA_041396725.1. Lineage (GTDB taxonomy): Bacteria > Pseudomonadota > Alphaproteobacteria > JAWKYA01 > JAWKYA01 > JAWKYA01. The sequence goes on along the minus strand of JAWKYA010000035.1, from coordinate 4,490 downwards.
GGCTCCCTACCAAGATGGATATTTACCAAAATGGTCAAGCGGCTATAGCAACGGGATAAGGTAAATAGAGTTAGGCATGCTCAAGAGTACGGTGATACATAAAGGCGAAGCCACTGTTAACGCATGCACAGCAACGGTTGAGATCTGCCACCCTATCGAAGATCATGCGCGACAGATCATGGTTTGGCGCAACGATCCAGATAGCCTGGCGATGTCGTTTCATCGCACCCCAAAGCAATGGGAGAGCTTTTGGCCTGAATTTCGGAACGATTATTTCCGTTTCCCACAATTACCCCCGATGTTTATCCAAATTAATGGAAAGCGCGTGGGATTTTTGCGTTTTCGTCCCACGTCTCATCCTGAGATAAAAGGGGGGCGCACCGTCGATGTTTCTATCAACCTCGATCCAGAGGTGCGTGGCCAAGGATATAGTTCTCTCGCCTTACAAACAGGCATAGATTTTCTTCGCACCTTGACAATGGTTGATACGGTTCTGGCCGAGGTACGGCATGAAAATGCAGCTTCGCATAAAGCCTTTCTGAAAGCGGGATTTTATAAGTGGGGGGATGCCATTCATACGGTCGCGGATACCGGTGAGTCCTGTCCGGTTACATGCTACGTGTTCGATGTGACGCCCCGTTATTGGGCAACCGACCGGGTATTTATCGTTGCCGAAGCGGGGTCTAACTGGCGGATGGGAACAAATAGCCGCGATGCAGCTATGGGGCGAACCTTAATCGATGTTGCGGTTGCTGCAGGGGCAGATGCCGTCAAATTTCAAACCTATCGCCCTGAAACAGTTTATGTCGCTAACGCAGGATCTAGTAATTATTTGTCCGATGCGGGAATCAAAGAAGATATTCAAGATATCTTTGCCGATCTTGCTATGCCTTACGAACTTGTCGGTGAATTGGCATCTTATGCCAAGTCTTGTGGGATCGCCTTTATGTCGACCCCCTTCTCATCCCAAGATTTTGCGGCGGTTGATCCGTATGTGACCGTACATAAAATCGCTTCCTATGAAATTAGTCACCTACACTTACTGCAGTTGGCTGCCCATTCGGGAAAACCCCTGATTTTATCGACAGGTGCCAGCACCGAAGATGACATTGCATGGGCGGTGGAAACCTACCGTGCCGCCGGTGGTGGCGATTTATGTCTCATGCAATGCACGGCTAAATATCCAGCCCCTCTTGATGCTTTGAATCTGCAGACTATCCCATGGCTCAAGCAACGATTCGGTGTTGCGGTAGGTTTCTCGGATCATAGCCGCGATCCCTTGCCCGCACCAGTGGCGGCCGTTGCCTTGGGGGCTCGAGTTATCGAAAAGCATTATACGGTCGACAATCGGTTACCAGGGCCCGATCATGCCTTTGCGCTGATGCCAAAGGAATTACAGAAAATGGTAACGGCAATCCGTCAGGTCGAACAAACCTTAGGTGATGGGGTGAAGCGTGTGCTTCCCGCCGAAGAAGAACTTCATGCCTATGCTCAGCGCCGAGTGCAAGCCATTCAATCCATCGCCAAAGGTCAAACCTTTCAAGAAGGTGTTAATATCGCCATCCTGCGGCCAGGACGACAAAACTCAGGTATCCATCCGCGCTTTCTCTCCCAAATCGAAGGCCGCAAAGCAGCTAGAGCCATTTCGTTAGGTGATGGGATTCAAATAGGCGACTGGGAGTGACGCGCGGGCTTTTTCTCGATCTCGATGGTACCTTAGCCGATAGTCTTCCTGTACTCAAAGCGGCCTATTGGGATTTTCTCGCATCCTACGCTATTCAAGGAAGTGAAGCTGAATTCCAGCAGCTAAATGGCCCACCGTTAGAAACTATCATCGCCACTCTAAAGAAGACTCACGCCTTAGTCGAAGAAGTATCGCTCCTCAAGCGGCACTATCTCGATCTTATTGAAAAGGCACACCTTGTGGCACCCCCAGCGCCTGGAGCAAAAGATCTTGTTCTGTTTGCGCATCAACAGGGATGGCGCATCGCTGTGGTAACATCTTCACCTCAGGCTCAGGCGCAAGCATGGCTCGATCGTCATGGATTCGGAAATATGGTTGCTGCTGTGGTTGGCGGTGATGCAATCGTAGGTAAACCGGATCCCGCTCCTTATATAAAGGGTCTTGAGCTTACCCGGTGCCGTGCCGATCAATCTTGGGCCGTTGAAGATTCACGCGCGGGCGCTACATCCGCTGTGGCTGCGGGCTTAACCACCTATGTTCTTGCCGATATGGCAGATCGCGCCGATTGGCCGGCCGGCGCGCGGTTCGTTGAGAACTTGAGAGATATCATAAAGGATATGACGCTTGCTTAAGCTAAGACCTGTGAGTGCAGGGTTGCGGATAGAGGTAAAGCCAGATACCCGAACCCTTGATGGAAAAGCAGTCTCTCAGATTGACCGAATATGGGAGACTGCCCTGTTGGATTCTGACAAAAAGTTGTTCGATGGACTTTTGTTTAGTGTGACCGCAATCGAGAACAATCTTATGACAGGTTCATTCGTACGCTACCGCCAATTTCTCGCGCAACGAAGAGAGCCTTCTTTGTTTGCGCAGTTGAGATTACGGCCTTTGGCGGTTACGGGCGTAACTTCATGCACCGAGGGAATAATCGTTGGCTGTCGCTCGAAACATATGATCCAGGATGCTGATACATGGGAGTTGGCGCCGTCTGGAGGGGTTGATGATTTGGCGCGAGATTCCTCGAATACCGTTAGTCTGAGTCGCGCAATTTTAAAAGAGCTGACCGAAGAGACAGGAATCCCTGAATCAGAGGTTATAAATCTGCCGCAGCCCTTTCTGATCATTGAAGATCCCGATAGCCATGTTGTGGATATCGGGATGGCGATACAAACAAATCTCTCGACGGTACAAGTCCGTGCCTATTTTGCCGCTAATACCAGTCACGAATACAGCAAGATCGATATCATTTCAGGGGCAGCCAGAGAAAATGCGTCTCCGCAACTAAACCCTATTTCGCAAGCTATCCTTCAAGCTGTAAAGAAACTATGATCTATGAGGTCTGTATAAACCTCGGGCCACGTTTTCTTGGAAACCTACCGGCTATTTATAACTAACCTTAGGTCCCCAACCGTTTGCACCCTCGGGCAATAGATCAAATAAGTGCCAAACAGCACAGAAGTCATCTCCGGGACCAAACCCCGTATCGGCGACACGGAAAATCTTGTCGTCTTTTCTCTGAAAAACTGAAACACCGGGCATCCATTTACCATCAGACCCATATCCCATATCTTCGCCGAAACTAGTTTCTTGATAACTGATCATCGGGAAGCGCCAACCACGACTCGCCGCTCGCTGTTTTTGTGCTTCCGGCTCTTCCGGTGAGATCATCGCGAATCCAGCGCGATCGACCATATGAGGATAAATTCCATTGAATCCATCCGCCCATAACGTGCAGTAATGACAGCTGGGTCCCATGTTATGGATAATGAAAAGATCTACTTTGTTACCAAACAGTTTCGATAAAGAAATCGATCCGCCCGCCGCCGAGAACTGATAATCCTTCACGAGCTGAGGTTCTAAAGTTTCTTGTAATTCCCGCATTCGTTCACGAATAGTGGCGATCTCGGCGCGGTATTGTCCCAATCGTTTCTTTGCTTCTACATAGGTGAGCATTCTGACCTCCATTGACGTTGGATTGGGAAATAGGGCTGCGCATCCATAACAGAGAAAATAAAATGTCGCTTGGCAGCAACTAATATGACGATTAATACAATTAATAGAGTGTATCTAGATCGTGACGATGTTCTCTGAAATGTTTAAAGAACGGATCTCTTAGCTAGTGTTGTTTTCTTGTCACAGATATCTGGTATTCTCACTATTTCACAGAAAACTAGGCGACAGGGAGATGAACGATGGGTATTCTAGCGACTATCGGCAAAGGGGTTACCGGTCGAATCCGCCTGTAGGAGATGATTGATGTCGTTACTTCACATTTCTGGCTCTTTATCTTTAGATAACAAGAGCTTAACAGTTACCCCCCCCTGTAGCTAACACAGTAGCTAAAGCTCTTGTAGCTAAAGCACTGGGGGCAGGAAATCCTGATCCCTGGATCTGGCCTACCAGAGCCCTCGCCGCCCTTACGGCGACGACTGCTCTCGCATCCCCTCTTTATGCTGCCGATCCCCTGAAGCTCTCCTTGGGCGGCTTCGCCGAATATTACATGGTCGCCCTCACACAAAAACCACTGAACCATGATTCTAATCCGGCAGCTCCTAATCAGCAAAAGCCGCGCGGATTTCAGATGTATTGGGAGGATGCCGAAATCTGGTTCTCAGCCTCGACGCAACTCGATAACGGCGTCACCGTTTCCTATCGGGTCGAAATGGAAACCCGTAACCGGGATTTTAGTGGAATGAATCAGAGCGGTATCGGTAACAGCTCCACAAATCGGGATCTTTTCCGTGACGATCATCGGATCACCTTTACGGGTGGCTTTGGTCAGTTTCAATTGGGCGACACGGCAGGT
>JAWKYA010000034.1:0-17359 GCA_041396725.1 Alphaproteobacteria bacterium | reverse complement strand
GTTAAAACGGCGGGCAAAAAGGTGTAATTGATAATGACCGCGAGGATCATGCCGCCTGATGAAATCAGGCCGAGCTCGGCAATTCCTTTATAGGCCGTGGGGGCAAAAGAGAGGAAGCTAACGATGCTGGTCAGGGTGCACCAAAGCAAGGGTGAGAACTGCGAAGCTGCCATGATGCGAAGAGCTGCGGCGTGATCGCTTCCTTCGATGCGCGCTTCGCGATACCGCAATCCAAGATGAGCGGCATAGTCGATTCCCAGTCCCACGAACATAGCGGCGAAGGTTATGGAGATCACATTGAAGCGACCGACGGTAATAAGACCAAAACTCGCCGTCCATAAAAGGCCAACGCATAGAACCGCGAGGCAAGCAAAGGATAAACGCCACGATCCCATACCGATCGCCAGAATAACTGTACCCAAGAAAATCGACACCAAGGTTGACGAGACCATGCCTTGATTGACGGTTTGAAGTTCTTCACGATAGAGAGCGACATCCCCTGTTAAGCGCAGCCGCAATCCGTGATCGCTCGTTATCTTAAGCGCGTCCGCGATTGCGCGAATCGTATCCATCGCTGGCCCACCGGGATCGAAGGAGGTGTAGTCGATAACCGGTTGCACCAAGATAAAGCGCCGGCGATCATCTTTGCTGGTTTTACCGCCGGCAAGAATGTCACGCCATGAGATGTTTCCCGGTTTGCCGGCGGTTGCCTGCGCGACGGTTGTGGCAGCAGTCTCGAACAGGCCCGCGGCCTCTTCGCCGCGCGCATATCCCAGTTTTAAACCGCGGAGCGCATCGCCAAGAACGGCGAAAAATCCTCTAAGACTTGGATCCTGCGCCATCAGTCCTACCATGTCGCGGCTTTCCTCAAGGCGGCCGGCCATAGCCGTCAGGGCATCGGGGGTCAGATAAAGGAGGCCATGTTGGCGAAGGAAAGGATTATCGGCGGGCGCGAAGACATGCCGGAATAAGTCTGGCCGCTCTTGCAGCTTATGTGCGAGTAGCGTTGCGGCATCGTCCACATTATCTGCCTGCTCACCGTCGACGATCACGATCAAGATATCTTTAAGATCAGGGAAAGCCGCATAGATTTTTTGCTCGGCCTTCCGGAAAGGAAGGTCGGTCGATAGCATTTCATCGGTATTGGTGATAATGCGGAGTTTCAGGCTGACATGGGCGATGGATGCGAAGGTCGCGACACTACCGATGATCAAAACCAGCGTGGCATGGCGACGCACGAAATCCACCCATTGGGCGGCCAGGGCATCGAGTTTAGCGGCGAACGACGAAAAGGGGCGGGAACTCATGCCGGCTTAGAGTAGGGCCGGCTTAGAGTAGGGAAGGCGTAAGAAAAACTGCACGAAGCGTAAGTCCACCTATAAGAAATAACGATCGCGGACAGTTTACCACAGTTTCTTACCTCTTGGCACTCCCCCCGGCTTGTCGCAAACTTAGCCTCTAAACCTTAAGCCGCTTAAGGGGGGTGCTATGCCGGTGTCTTATGCTGAAACCCATGCGCGTTCCTTGTCGGATCCAGTCCAATTTTGGGGCGATGCGGCAAAGCTCATCGATTGGGCAAAGCCTTGGGATCACGTTCTCGACCGCGCCGCGATGCCAGTGGCCCGCTGGTTCGATGGCGGTTATTTGAATACATGTTGGAATGCGCTCGATCGTCACGTTGCGGCAGGAAACGGTGGCCGTCCCGCCTTGATCTACGACAGTCCAATGGCAGGGAAGGTTGCCGTTCTCACCTATCAAGAATTACGGGATCAAGTTGCCCGATTTGCAGGTGTGCTCAAGGCGGAGAGCGTGGGTTATGGGGATCGTGTTATTATTTATATGCCTATGGTGCCCGAGGCGGTTGTCGCTATGCTGGCGTGTGCTCGGCTTGGGGCCATCCATTCGGTTGTTTTTGGGGGGTTCGCCAGTCACGAACTTGCGGCGCGGATCGATGATGCGCAGCCCAAGGTGATTATTTCAGCATCTTGCGGTCTCGAGCCCAATCGTATCGTTAAATATAAGCCGCTTTTGGATACCGCGATTGAGCTCGCGCAGCACAGAGTTCAGCGGTGTATTATTCTGCAGCGGCCACAAGAGAGCGCTGCTTTGATTGCAGGGCGCGATCTCGCATGGTCGGCCGCGATGGCCACAGCGGAGCCTACCGAATGTGTATCGGTGGCGGCGACCGACCCTCTTTATATTCTCTATACATCAGGGACGACAGGTCAACCCAAGGGAATCGTCCGGGATAACGGCGGTCATGCGGTGGCCTTGGCATGGTCGATGAAATATATCTATGACATTTCTCCAGGCGATGTCTTTTGGGCAGCCTCGGATGTGGGGTGGGTCGTTGGCCATAGCTATATCGTCTACGCGCCGCTTTTGGCAGGGTGCACGACGGTTCTCTATGAAGGTAAACCCGTGGGAACGCCGGATGCGGGGGCGTTCTGGCGTGTCATTGCTCAGCATAGAGTGAAAGCGATGTTCACGGCCCCTACAGCTTTTCGAGCCATCAAAAAGGAAGATCCTGATGGCAAGCTGATCGCAGATTACGATCTATCCCAGTTCAAGACTTTATTTTTAGCCGGTGAACGGTGCGATCCGGATACGCTTGTGTGGGCAGAAAGCAAACTCAAGATACCGGTTATCGATCACTGGTGGCAAACCGAAACCGGTTGGGCGATTGCGGCTAATTGCCAAGGAATCGAAGCTTTACCGGTAAAGCCAGGATCGCCAACCAAGGCTGTGCCCGGTTGGAATGTTCAAGTTCTGGATGATCGAGGACAGCTGGTGGAACCGGGAAAGATTGGATCCTTGGTAGTCTCTTTACCGATGCCGCCAGGTGCTGCAACTACACTCTGGCAAGCGCCGGCGCGATTTCGCAAAGCTTATTTTGAGGATTATCCCGGTTATTATAAAACAGGGGACGCTGGCTATATCGATAACGAGGGATATATCTTTGTTATGAGCCGCACCGACGACATTATCAATGTCGCGGGCCATCGGTTATCCACGGGTGCGATCGAAGAAGTCCTTGCAAGCCATCCGGCAGTTGCCGAATGCGCTGTGGTGGGAGTCGCCGATGCCTTGAAAGGTCAGTTGCCGGTAGGATTCGTCGTCTTAAAGACAGGCGTGCATGGTTCTGCGGCGGAGGTTGAGGCTGCGTGCGTCGATTTGGTGCGCACGCGCATCGGTCCTGTGGCGGCATTGAAGACAGTGTTGGTTGTGGCGCGACTGCCGAAAACACGCTCGGGAAAAATATTGCGCGGAACGATGCGGGCGATTGCCGATCGGGAAGCCTATAAGCAACCGGCAACCATTGATGATCCGGTGATTCTTGATGAAATTACCACAGCACTAAGGACAAAAGGTTATGCGACTTAAAGATAAAGTAGCGTTTATCACAGGTGGCGCCCGTGGGATTGGACTCGCGTGTGCTCAAGCGTTTCTGGCGGAAGGGGCTAAGATTGTCATTTCCGATGTCGATGCCCGGGCCGGCAAAGAGGCGTTGAAAACACTCAATGTCGGTGAAGACCGAGCGCACTACCTTGACTGCGATGTGGGCGACAAAGCAGCAGTCGATCGCGCCATCGCCGCGACAGTAGCAAGTTTCGGCAAACTCGATATCGCTATTGCTAATGCCGGAATCGTTAAGACAGCGGATGTTCTGGAGCTGACCGAAGCGGATTTCGATGCGGTGTTGCGCGTCAATCTTAAGGGGGCTTTTTGGGTTGCGCAGGCGGCCGCGCGACAGATGGTGGCGCAGAAAACGGGTGGTGCGATTATCGCTATGTCTTCGGTGAATGCGGTGATGGCGATCCCAAACATACTTCCCTACGTCGTATCAAAGGGTGGCATCAATCAAATGATCAAAGCTATGGCGATCGCCCTGGCGCCGAAAGGTATCCGGGTCAATGGAATTGGCCCAGGAAGCATCGCTACGGAAGTCTTTGCGAAAGTGGCAACCGATAAGGCGGCGATGACACGAATACTATCGCGCACTCCTCTGGGTCGGGTCGGAGAGGCCGAAGAAATTGGGCGGGTCGCCGCGTTCCTGGCCTCGGATGATGCCAGTTACATTACGGGTACAACGATCTATGCTGATGGCGGACGCTTGGCGCTTAACTACACCGTGCCCGTTCCCGAATAAACCGCCTCTGTTTGTGGCGATACGATAATTTGCTGGTTTTTCCACATCGACTATGGTCATTGTTACGCCTTGCCGCGATGCCGGTCGATAAAGGATACCGGAGTGCTTGAACATTTTATTCGTGACTATGGGTATCTGGCGATACTGGTCGGCACCTTTTTCGAGGGCGAAACCATCGTTATTCTTGCTGGGATCGCTGCGCATCAAGGATTATTGACGACCGAGCTGGTTGCCTTAAGCGCTTTTATCGGGTCCTACGCAGGTGATCAGGTATGGTTTCAGCTTGGGCGCGTCTATGGCCAGCGTTGGTTGGCGAAAAGACCGCGATGGAAAGATCGTATCGCCCGCGTGGCTGCACTGCTCAAGCGTAATGACACCCTTTTCATATTAAGTTTTCGCTTTTTCTATGGGCTGCGCAACATTAGTCCTATCGCCATCGCTCTTAGCGATATCTCGTGGTTTCGCTTCTTCGTCTTAAATGGGATTGCCGCCGCCCTATGGGCGATTATCTTTACGATTGGTGGCTATATCTTTGGCCACGGTCTCGAGGCTTTGCTGGGTGATATCCATGCCATTCAAGCCATCGTCCTTGGAATTATCATGGCTGTTGGCCTGGCGATCTTTGGTTTTTATCATCTGCGTCGTCATTATGCAGAGCGCCGTAAACGCAAACGCAGTGTCTAAAAGACACTACGCCCGATCCATAATCTTTCTATAATCTTTTACGAAATATCTTTAAAGCGTCACCCACAATTCTTGCATGCCATATTCTTCCGGCGAGATGCGGCGGCCCGCGCGATTCACCGCGCTATCGAGATCGCCAAGTGCATAAGCCAGCTCTAAAGGGCTACGCGGCTTAATGTTACTACTATTCCAGTGGGTGCGATCGCGAACCGCGGCGATGGTCGTTTTGGTTGTCCCGATTAGTTTTACTGGTTGCGCATCGGAAAGTTGAGGGAAGTTTTTGACCAGCCACGCGACCGCATCCGGGCTTATCGCACGTTTCGATATGGGAGTGTAGCGCGGACCTTTACCGCGCACCTTTGGCTGCGGAAGATCTTTCTTAATCCAGCCGCAAGTGAACTGTCGGGATCGGCCTCACAGCGCTTAATCTCGTCATGGGTGATTTGGCCTGCTGTCACAGGATCCAATCCCCGCATTCCGCCGCTGACCTCGCCATCGGCGATCGCCTGCACCTCAAGCTCGTGTAGACCGCAAAACTCGGCGATCTGTCGGAAGGTGAGAGTGGTGTTTTCGACCAACCAGACGGCGGTCGCCTTGGGCATAAGCGGTTGATTCATCGTCTTACTCTCCTCCGCAAGGTATCTCCTTGCTGGTGCCTCTTATAAGCGGGGTTTGCCCTTCCGCCAAGGCCGCTGTTCTGAGCCGCCAATAAACGGGGATTTCTGCAGCTCTGGCGCTACCGCCAACACGATCTTGCCAATATCGTTGACCGCTTTCCATACGCCTATGGGCTGCGGCGGCTTCAGCGAGGAAACACAATCTATATAGGGTTTGACCTGGCCTTTCGCCAGCAGAGACCACCTTTTTCATGCAAAGCATTGGCGATAGCCAGCTTTTTCCGTTACTGAAGCGCGGTCGTAGGGTCGATCCGGTATAGATCAACCGCTTTAGCATAAAATGGAGCCATATCGACAATGTGCTGCCGTGAAGAAAGGCGATCTGCACCCCGCCCACCCACAGCGGCGGCGGCGATATTTCTGGTAACGTATCCCCGCCGACCATATCCAGGATCACATCGGCGCCATAGTTATCGGTTGCTTCTTTGATTATCGCGACGAAGTCTTCGTGACGATAGTTAATGCCACGCGTAGCCCCTAAGTGTTCGCAGGCTTGACATTTTTCTGCGGAGCCTGCGGTAGCAAACACTTTTGCGCCGAAGGCCACACCCAACTGGATGGCCGTTGTGCCAATACCCGAGCTCCCACCATGGACAAGCAAGATATCGTTGGCCTTCAGTCCCCCGCGCTCGAACACATTGGTCCAGACAGTGAAGAAAGTTTCTGGCACTGCGGCAGCTTCGATCATCGATAGGCCCTGAGGGATAGGAAGGCACTGTGGTGCGGGTGCGATGCAATGGGTCGCGTAGCCACCACCGGCAACCAGAGCACAGACAGGATCACCGATCTTCCATTTGGTAATGCCATCACCGATGGCTGCGATCGTTCCCGCGACCTCTAGCCCAGGAATATCAGTGATGCCGGCTGGTGGCGGGTATCCACCCTTGCGCTGAAGGATATCGGGCCGGTTGACGCCCGCCGCCGCAACTTCGATTAAAACTTCACCGGCGTTCGGTTGCGGTATCGGCCGCTGAACAAGTCGCAAAACCTCAGCATCTCCGGGGGTTGAGATTTCAATTGCATTCAGAGTGCCCAAGAGATTTCCTCCCCCTATGCCAGCCATAAGATGCGCCTCTTGCGGGAATGTGTTGGTAAGCCATAGTAGGAGCAGCGTAACCTCATCGACAAGGACCAAGCGCGATGGACAGTGATGATGACCGACCAACGCCCAATGCGCGGAGTAAGAAAACACTTTTAACTCCGGCCAATCTTGTTCCACTCTCTGTGGTGGAGCTCGATGCTTATATCGTGGAGTTAGAGGCAGAGATCACCCGAGTGCGCGTCGATATTAAAACGAAGACGGCACAACGGAGTGCCGCGGAAGCTTTATTTAAGAATTAAACGGGATAGGGGAATTCTCCATGAGCTTGCAGGGAAAGAGGGCGGTCATCACAGGATCGACCAGTGGTATTGGCCATAGCATCGCTGTTGCCTTGGCGAAGCAGGGGTGCGATGTCTTGCTGAATGGGTTTGGCGAAGCCGCTGCAATTGAAGCTTTGACACGGGATCTCGCTGCCAAGAATCGTGTGAAGGCCTTTTATAGTGCGGCGAACCTTGCCACCGCGGCTGGGGTGAGTAGCCTAATTGCGCAAGCTCAGACAGATTTAGGCGGCATAGACATCCTCGTGAATAACGCGGGTATTCAACATACCAGTCCAATCGAAGATTTTTTACCCGAGCGCTGGGATGCGATTATCGCGCTTAATCTTTCGGCTGTATTTCATGCTATCCATCAGGTCATTCCAGGTATGAGGCGCCAGGGCTGGGGGCGAATCATTAATATTGCCTCGGTTCACGGATTGGTGGCTTCGCCCTATAAGGCAGCCTATGTTGCGGCCAAACATGGGGTTCTCGGATTAACCAAGGTTACAGCCTTAGAACTGGCCACGACGCGGATTACCTGTAATGCCATATGCCCAGGGTGGGTTCGGACGCCTTTGGTGGAACGACAAATTGAGGCTAAGGCCAAGGAGCAAAGCCTCCCGCTTGAGGAAGCCGCTATCAAGTTATTGGCGGAAAAACAGCCATCTCAGAGGTTCACTCTGCCAGAAGATATTGGCGCCCTGACAGTGTTTCTCTGCTCGGAGGCTGCGGGGAACATGACAGGAACATCCCTACCTATAGATGGTGCCTGGACCGCTCAATAAGACCCCTCGATGACTCGGGTGTTTAGCCGGGTCGCGCTGTGTGAAAAAAGCAACAATCGGCCTAAATTGCATGATCAGGGATTGCAGCCAAGAGAATCCAATGGTATGGCGTTTCTATGGAATTTTCCTTTTCGGCTCCAACTGTTTTTGGGAGGGTTACTTTATGACGAAGTTTGCGAAATTGTTGGCGGCCGGGTGTGCCGTGGCTGCTCTGTGGGCGACGGGGGCTGCCGCCGCTGATGCAGTTTCTATCAAGCCAGGCACCTACAAGGGCAAGACTCAAGACGGTAAAGACGTCGAGGTCATGGTTGGTTCCGGCGGCGTTACCTCAATCAAGGTCGGTGGCTCTACCGTTGGCCTGCGTCCAGGCACGTGGACCGACGAAGGTTGGTGGGTTGCTGTTGAGCCGACCGTTAACACCGGTTATCCGCCGAACAAGTATCAAGTTCGTCCGTTTATGGATGGTAGCATCATCTATGCTTCCGGTTGGAGCCAACGCAACCCAGGTAAGCAACAGACCCATCTTTGGATGGTGAAGTAATCAGTTTAATCTTACGCAAGGTTTAGCTTGCGTGATCAATTGATTAATTGTCGATCGCCCGCCGGATACGGCGGGCGATTTGTTATGTAAGCCTAGGCTTATATTTCTCTCGACGGCGAACGTTGACGAGAGAAAGGCTGCGCCCTACCGTTCTTATGTATCCCTAACAAGGAAAGATCGAGATGGTCGAGCCCAAGCCGCTAAACTTTGCCACCCTTAGTCTGCACGCGGGTCAACAGCCCGATCCTGTGACCGGTGCGCGCGCTGTGCCTATCTATCAAACCACCTCTTATGTCTTCGAAGGCACAGACCAAGCGGCATCGCTTTTTAATCTTGAGCGACCCGGCTATATCTATAGTCGGATCGCCAATCCGACCGTTGCGGTTTTAGAAGAGCGCCTAGCCGCTCTCGAAGGTGGCGTTGGCGCCATCGGAACAGCGTCGGGCCATGCCGCTATGCATCTTGCGATTGCTACCTTAATGGGCGCCGGCAGTCATATCGTTGCATCGGCAGCGCTTTATGGGGGCACAATAAATCTTTTGACCCATACCTTGCCGCGATTCGGTATTACGACAACCTTCGTCCCACCGCGCGACGTCCAGGGCTTCGCGGCAGCCATCAAACCAGAAACGCGTCTGATTATTGCAGAAATCATCGGTAATCCTGGGCTTGAAATCCTCGATATTGAAGCTGTTGCAGAGATTGCTCACAAGGCCCATAGCGGCCGTGGTATCCCGCTTCTGATCGATGCAACTTTCTGCACGCCGTACTTATGTCGGCCCTTCGATTTCGGCGCGGATCTTGTTATTCATTCAGCAACCAAATGGTTAGGCGGGCATGGTGTCGCTATCGCAGGTGCGCTCATCGACAAAGGACAATTCGATTGGGCAGCATCAGGGTTATTCCCGACTTTAAGCGAACCTTATGCCGGGTATCATGGCATCGATTTTTCTGAAGAGTTTGGCCCACTTGCTTTCCTTATGCGTGCGCGGGCCGAGGGCTTGCGCGACTTTGGTGCGTGCATGAGTCCGGCCGTCGCCTTTCATATTCTCCAGGGAATCGAAACTCTGCCCTTGAGAATGGAACGGCATACGGCCAATGCGCGCGAAGTCACAGCCTTCCTACAAAGTCATCCTGCGGTAGCTTGGGTGAATCATCCCGACCTGCCGTCGCATCCAGATCACGCTTTGGCAAGGAAGCTGATGCCTAAAGGAGCGGGCTCTATGGTGACCTTCGGTATCAAGGGCGGCCGTGCTGCCGGCGCGACCTTCATCGAACGGCTACGTCTTATTTCACATCTCGCAAATGTCGGTGATGCGAAAACTCTCGTGATTCATCCAGCCAGTACTACGCATCAACAGCTCGATGCGATGGCTTTACGCAGTGCAGGGATTGGTGATGATCTCATTCGCCTGTCGATTGGTTTGGAGGATAGTCGCGATATGATCGCCGATCTTGATCAGGCCTTGCAGGCCACCCTGCGGCAACAACATCACGCTGCCGAGTAGACAATGCGATTTACCATTGCAGAGAAGCTCGCTTTTGCTGCAACGGGCGGTCAAGGCTTCGATACGGCTCGGCCAGTGGTTGTTTTCCTTCACGGCGCAGGTATGTTCCATGTTGTATGGGCTCTACAGGCACGGCATCTCGCGCATCATGGATGCAGCGTTTTGGCACTGGATCTCCCCGGTCACGGCGATAGCGAGGGTCCAGCTATGGACAATATTGCAGCTATGGCTGGCTGGGTAACAGAGATGTTAAGAAAATTGAATGTAGTTCAAGCGATTCTCGTTGGCCACAGCATGGGCGCTCTTATTGCCCTCGAAGTAGCGTCACAGAATCCCACCTTGATACAGGCTATTGCATTGCTCGGCGCGGCAGCAACCATGCCTGTCCATCCCGATTTACTAACTGCAGCGAAAACGAATCCAGCGAAGGCAGTGGCGCTGATTGTAGAGTGGGGGCACGGAAGTCGCGGCCATATGGGAGGCGCTCCTACCCCTGGTCTATGGCTTGCGGGTGGTGCGGCGCGGATTCTTCATGCGGCACGGCCAGGCGTTCTGGCAACCGACCTTTCAGCTTGTGCAGCGTATAGGCATGGTGCCGAGGCGGCAGCGATGATCACGTGTCCTGTCCATGTTATTTGTGGAGCCGCAGATAAGATGACGCCACCGAAGGCAGGGATCGCTTTAAGTCAGATTTTACAAAAGGGAAGCGTTGAGGTCTTGCCCGAGGTTGGCCATATGATGATGACCGAGGACCCTGTAGCCACTACCGCCGCCATTAAACGGGGGATACATGATGAAGAATGAGAAAGATCTGCAACGTGGAGATTTTCCCTGGCACCTTTCCATAGCGACACGGTGGGCAGACAACGATCAATATGGCCATATTAATAATGTGACCTATTACAGCTATTTCGATACGGCGGTTAATCGCCATTTGATCGAAGTGGCCGATCAAGATCCTCAAGGGGATGGTCCTATTGGCGTTGTAGTGGAAACAGGGTGCCAGTTTTTCCGCCCCATCAGCTTTCCCACGGTTGTTGAAGTTGGCATTCGTATAGTGAGACTAGGGACCAGTAGCGTGACATACCAAATTGGAGTTTTTGCCGAAGGCCAAGAAGCGCTTGCCGCTGTAGGGCGATTTATTCATGTCTATGTGGATCGAAAAGCTTTCCAAACTGTTCCTATCCCGCCGACCATCCGCTCTGCTTTAGAGGATCTTTATGTGGGAGAGTAATCCCCTCACTCAAGCTTTAGATTTAAAATATCCCATTTTTCAGGCCCCGATGGCAGGTGGGGCGACAACGCCGGATCTTGTCGCCGCGGTTAGTAGCGCTGGCGCCCTTGGATGGCTGGGAGCGGGCTATATGTCTGCGGATGCTATTCGCGAAGCGATAGCCGCTATTCGGACCAAGACGCAGCAGCCATTTGGAGTCAATCTGTTTGTGCCAGAAACAAAAACAACAGGAGCCCCCTTAGGGGAAGCAGCCGCAGCGCTTGAGCCTTACCGTCGCGCCCTTGGTTTGGCACCACAGACCTTGCCGATCAAATTCGCGGAATCCTTCACCGAACAGATCGCTGTCGTATTTGAAGCACAACCGGCTGCCTTTGGATTTACCTTTGGTATTCCACCGCAAAATATTCTCCATGAGATGCGACAACGGAAGATTAAGATTTTTGGCACGGCCACGACCGTGCACGAGGCGATTGCGCTGACCCAGGCAGGTGTCGACGTCATCGTTGCCCAAGGTGCCGAAGCG
Organism: Alphaproteobacteria bacterium; assembly: GCA_041396725.1. Lineage (GTDB taxonomy): Bacteria > Pseudomonadota > Alphaproteobacteria > JAWKYA01 > JAWKYA01 > JAWKYA01. Next base: position 5,895 of record JAWKYA010000034.1, on the reverse strand, counting down.
GGAGCGCATCGGGGAACTTTTGCAGTTCCTTATGATGTAGGTCTCGTTGGGCTTATGGCTTTAGTTCCGCAAATCTGTGCGGCGACACCGCTCTCTGTTGTTGCTGCAGGCGGCATTATGGATGGGCAGGGGATTGCTGCGGCTTTGAGTCTTGGTGCCAGTGGCGCGATGTTGGGGACGGCATTTTTAGGATGCCCAGAAGCAGGGATCAGCGATGCATACCGCAAAGCCTTGCGCCAGGGGCGCGACGATGCCACGGCGATAACCGCTGTCTTCTCGGGAAAGCCGGCGCGCGGCCTGCGCAACCGCTTTATGGCCGAGATGGTTAGCGCGCCTCTCGCACCTTATCCGCAGCAGAATACCCTGACGCGCGATCTTCGCGCCGCCGCTGCCAAGGCAGGCAATCCAGATTTTCTTTCTTTATGGGCGGGGCAAGGTGTTGGTTTAATTCGCCGCTTACCTGCCAAAGACCTTGTGGCGCAGCTTGCTCTCGAAACGACAGCGACCTTCCGTAAATTTGTAAAAATCGATGACAGTTGAGAAATTTAGTAAAACGAAGAGCCTATTTCTTAAGGCCGAATTTCTCGAATCGCTTGTTGAACTTGGCAACTTGGCCACCGGAGTCGACCAGCTTCTGGCTACCGCCCGTCCACGCAGGATGGGATTTGGAGTCCACATCGAGACGGAGCACATCCCCTTCCTTGCCCCAAGTCGACCGGGTTTTATAGGTCGATCCGTCGGTCATTTGGACGGTGATTTCATGATAGTCAGGATGGGTGTCTTTTTTCATAATCTTGATTCCTTACACAAGGGCCGTGGTATAGCGAAGCTGGGAACAAGGTGCAAGCCTTGCCTCCTAGGAAGATAAGCCTTTATATTCGGATGTATGTTCAATATCTTAAACAAGAAAACCGCTAACTCGTTGCGGCGCTTATGGCCCTTTTTGCGTCCCTATGGGGCCGTCATCTGTGGTGCGGGGGTATCCCTGGTCGTTGCCGCTGGTACGGTTCTCGCCATGGGTAGCAGTCTTAAACTGTTAATCGATCGGGGGTTTTCTGCCAAAGATACCCAAGTTCTGGATTTAGCTTTGATCGCTATGCTGGGCTTTGTGGCTATTCTTGCTCTTGCCACCTTCGCCCGATTTCATTTGGTTTCTTGGTTAGGCGAGCGGGTGGTAGCGGATCTTCGTCGTGCGATCTTCGATCGGGCTATTCTTTTGGCGCCTTATTTTTACGAAACAACGCCAGTTGCCGATCTTTTATCGCGTTTGGTGGCCGATACCACTGTCTTACAAAGTACCATCGGTTCGTCAGTCTCTGTTGCTTTACGGAATTTTCTGCTGCTTTGCGGTGGGATGGTTTTGCTCTTCATTACCAGTGCAAAGCTCACGGGACTTGTCCTGCTGGTCGTGCCGCTGGTTGTCCTTCCTATTCTTATTTTCGGGCGTCGCGTCAGGCTTTTATCGCGGCTCAGCCAAGAGCGTATCGCCAATGCCAGCGCCTTCGCACAAGAAAGTTTGGATGCTATTCGCACAGTACAGGCCTTTGGTCACGAAAGGCGGACAATGGCCGACTTCGTCACCAATGTTGAAGATGCTTTTAAGGTTGCGGTTAGTAGGATTCGCGCCCGTGCCTTTCTCTCGGCCGCGGTAATCTTTCTTGTCTTCTCTGCGGTCGGGTTAATCCTGTGGCAAGGAGGCCATGATATGTTGGCCGGGAGGATATCGGTTGGTGACTTATCAGCTTTCGTGTTTTACGCCATAATCGTTGCAGGTGCTGTGGGTGCTTTGTCCGAGGTGATCGGCGAACTGCAGCGCGCCGCTGGGGCAGCGGAAAGATTGACCGAACTTTTACAACTCACGCCAGAGATCTTATCGCCACCTATTCCGACGCCATTCGTCCCTGACGCTGCTGATACCATTGTCTTTGACCAGGTACAATTTTTCTATCCTGCCCATCCGCAAGTCTCGGCCTTAAAGGAACTTAGCTTTCGAATTTCTCGGGGTGAGACGGTTGCCGTGGTTGGGCCTTCTGGTGCTGGTAAAACAACTTTATTTCAATTGCTGTTACGGTTTTATGATGTCGAGAGCGGGACCATCCAGGTCGATGGTGTTGATGTACGTCAAGCGGATCTTGGTGCATTGCGGTCGCGGATCGCTGTGGTTCCGCAGGAACCTGTGGTGTTCTCAGGAACCGTTATCGAAAATATTCGCTATGGGCGACCCAATGCTAGCGATGAAGAAGTCTATGCTGCTGCCGAGGCAGCGGCTGTTCATGATTTTGTCACTGCGCTGCCGCAAGGCTATAAAACATTTCTTGGTGAAAAGGGCGTGCGTCTTTCTGGGGGACAGCGACAACGGATTGCTATTGCGCGCGCTTTATTACGCGAAGCGCCAATCCTCTTGCTAGATGAGGCAACCAGCGCACTGGACGCCGAAAGCGAACGATCGGTCGGCCAAGCGCTTGACCGGTTGATGACAGGCCGCACAACATTAATCATTGCCCACCGTCTCGCGACAGTGCAGCGCGCTCAACGAATCTTGGTTATGGATCGTGGACAGATTGTAGCCGAGGGAACGCATCAAGCCTTGATGGAAGCCGGTGGTCTTTATGCGCGTTTGGCTGAATTACAGCTTATTTCCAGCTGAGGACCGCGGTTGAGGCTTTCAGATCTTGGGATTTACCTTATCTTCACGATATAAGAGAGCATGATGTTTATTTTAGAGCTTCTGTTAGTGTTGGCGCTTATCCTTGCGAACGGTCTGTTGGCGATGTCCGAACTGGCTATTGTTTCGTCGCGTAAGGCACGTCTTGAGACCATGGCTGCCGAGGGAAGTCGAGGCGCTCCTATCGCTCTTTATCTTGCTGCCGATCCAGGGAGATTTTTGTCGGCGACCCAGATCGGGATAACATTGGTTGGCATTTTGGCGGGCGCTTATAGTGGTGCCACCTTTGCTGAACCCTTAATGGTGTGGTTGCAAAAGATCTGGCCGCAATTTGGAGTGTGGGCGGATCCTGTCGCTTTTACCATCGTGGTAACGGGCATGACTTATATTTCTCTGATTGTTGGCGAGTTGGTGCCTAAACAAATTGCCTTGGCGGATCCCGAGACGGTTGCAGTTAGGGTGGCACCGCTCATGTTAATTATTGCTAAGGCAGCGCTTCCTATTGTTGTGGTCTTGGATCTTTCGGCGCGATTAGTCTTGAAAATAGTCGGGGGGCGGCGCATTGCCGATAAGACCGTGACTGACGAAGAAATCAAAAGCTTGGTTGCTGAAGCGTCGCGGGCTGGGGTAGTGGAGCGTGCCGAGGAAGAGATGATCTCTGGTGTCATGCGCTTGGCCGACCGGCCAATTCGCGCCTTTATGACCCCGCGGCATGATGTGGATTGGATCGACCTTTCGGCAAGTACAGAAACCATTCTTCGAAACTTGCGCAAAAGTGATCATTCCCGTTTTCCGGCCGCCTATGGCAAGTTGGATGAGGTTGTGGGTATTGTTCAGGCCAAGGATATTTTAAGCGCAGCCCTCGATGGGAGAAATATGGATATTCGTTCAGTTTTGCGAAAGACCTCGGCAATTCACGATCGCGCAGATGCTTTGGAAGCTCTAGAAATTCTCAAGCAATCCCCTGTGCATATGGCCTTGGTTGTGGATGAATATGGAACCTTCGAGGGTGTTGTGACGACAGCCGATATCCTGGAAGGAATTGCCGGTGACTTTGCCGAGCATGATGAGGCTCCGCCTGAAGCTACGGAACGTGCCGATGGATCGTTATTGCTTGATGGTGCTTTGCCAATCGATCGCATGATTGAGCTTTTGCGTATCGCGCTTCCCGAGCAATCAGATTACCACACGGTAGCTGGTTTTGCCCTAGGTCAATTCGGTCAATTACCTAAAACAGGGGATCTATTCACCTTTGGTGGCTGGCGTTTCGAAGTTATGGATATGGATGCGCGGCGCATCGATAAGATTCTCGTAACGCGGCAAACCGGCGAATAGAGTTATTGGCGGACGATATTTCCGTCGACTGCCTTCAAATCTATAGCGGCGGCAAGAAGAGCTTGGGTATAGGGGTGCTGGGGTTTGATGAAGATATCGCCCGCAGCTCCTTGCTCGACGATTTCGCCGCGACGCATGACCAGCATATGATGGCTCATAGCACGCACGACCCGTAAATCATGACTGATAAATATATAAGCCATATTGTGGCGTTGCTGAAGACCGCGCAGTAATTCGACGATTTGTTTTTGGATCGAAACGTCAAGGGCGCTGGTGGGTTCATCCAAAACAACCATGCGCGGCTTTAGAACCAGGGCTCGGGCGATAGCCACACGCTGTCGCTGACCGCCGGAAAATTCGTGAGGATAGCGATGGCGAGTCTCGGGATCGAGCTCAACCTCGCGCAAGGCCTCGATCACCGAGGCTTCGCGTTCATCACGATTACCAATTTTATGGGCGACAAGACCTTCGGCAATAATTTGCCCGATCGACATTCGCGGGCTGAGAGAGCCATAGGGATCCTGAAACACAATTTGGAGATGGCGTCGCATCGGCCGCATTTCCGATGCCGATAAGGTCATGAGATTGTAGCCATCGAAGAAGGTTTCGCCGGTTGCCGGAATAAGCCTGAGGAGGGCAAGTCCGAGGGAGGTTTTTCCAGAACCACTTTCACCGACTATACCTAAAGTTTCTCCTGATTTTAGGGTAAAGCTTGCATTCTTAACGGCAACGATTTGATCGGTAACGCGGTTGAAAATTCCTTTGTGAATAGGAAAACGAACATTGAGGTTCTTAACCTGAACGATCTCCTGCGCCCCGGGAGATAAAGGTTCAGGCGCGCCTCCTGGTTCGGCGGTGATTAAACGGCGTGTGTAGGCATGTGTAGGTGTTTTCAGGATTTGAGAAGTTGGCCCTATTTCAACAATTTCACCCTTTTGCATGACCCCGACCCTAGGGGCAATTTTGCGAACGATGTTGAGATCGTGGGTGATAAATAGCATCGCCATGCCAAGCCGCTGTTGCAGCTCGCCCAGCAATTTCAAAAGCTGAGCCTGAATGGTCACATCGACCGCAGTGGTCGGTTCGTCAGCAATCAAAATATCTGGCTCATTAGCAAGGGCCATAGCAATCATAACCCGCTGCCGTTGCCCTCCCGAAAGCTGATGAGGATATGACCCAAGCCGTTGTTCACCGTCACTAATACCGACAAGATCCAATAGTTCGAGGACCCGCGCCCGCGCTGCCCGCCGCGACAGATGCTTATGGATATAAAGCGTCTCGGCTATTTGTCTTTCCACAGTATGTAAGGGGTTAAGCGAAGTCATGGGTTCTTGAAATATCATGGCGATACGATTGCCGCGGATTTGACGCAAGGTTTTAACGGAAGCACCGACCAATTCATGGCCTTCGAAACGAATACTGCCAGAGGGATGCGAGGCAAAGGGATAAGGCAAGAGTTGCAAGATAGAGAGCGCGGTTACCGACTTGCCCGAACCGCTTTCGCCCACCAAGGCAAGGGTCTCCCCGCGGTTTAGTGTAAAGGAAACACCACGAACGGCATCGACGGCCGCCGCTCCACGACCAAAGCGAACGGCAAGGTTCGTTACCTCAAGCAAGGGTTTATCGTTCATGGTTTTGCTTTCTCGGATACAAAAACTTTGCGGGGATCAAAGGCGTCGCGAACCGCTTCGCCAATGAAAATTAATAGGCTCAGGATCATGGCAATAGAAATAAACCCTGTTATGCCAAGCCAGGGTGCCTGAAGATTTTCTTTTCCTTGCTTTAAGAGTTCACCCAAGGAAGGTGAACCAGGAGGTAAGCCGAATCCAAGAAAATCCAAGGCAGTCAAGGTCGTGACGGCGCCTGAGGTAATAAAGGGTAAGAAAGTAATGGTC
>JAWKYA010000033.1:0-20581 GCA_041396725.1 Alphaproteobacteria bacterium | reverse complement strand
TGGTTTGGACCTGCATGTCTTTGAAGCTATCTTCGTTGAGATAGCTCGAATGCGGATCGAGAGACGATAGCATACCCTGAATAGCGGCTTCGATCAGTTGCTTATCAGTAACCTCTTCGACGTAATTGCGTCGGACACGCTCGAACACGTCACCGAAAAGATTAAGCATCCGGTAAGTTTCGCCAGGTGTAGGTTTTGTCGCTGCTGCCGCCTTGGGATCGGTCTTGGGCATTTGCTGTTGCTGGGTCGAGGCTGGTCCAGCGCTTAAAGCTAAAATTAAAGCACTCGAGAGGGCGACCATTCGTCCCGCAGTGCGGGCAGCTTTTGTCACGCGTAACATCATCCATTTACCTTATCGTTGCCTACCATCATCCACGGTAGAGGGTTTAGGGGTTCGCCGTCGCGGCGCCACTCTATGTATAGCTCCGGTGCTTTGCCAGTGTCCCCATCACCCATAACGGCGACGGGTTCGCCTGCGAGCACCCATTGTCCAATTCCAGCGTCAGCACGACCAAGGCCGGCTAGCAATGAATGATATCCGCCGCTGTGCTCGATAATCAAGATCAGTCCGAATCCACGGAATTGGCCAGAAAAAGCAACTTGTCCGTCAAATGGGGCAACAATTTGTGCCCCGGGACGGGTCGCAATGATAAGCCCCTTACTAGCAACGCCATATCCATCGGTTTCGCCAAAACGACGCACCATTTCCCCTCGCGCCGGAAGAATAAGAGATCCTGGCTGTTTAGGGACGTCACGAATGCCGGCAGGCTTGCTGTCACGGGGAAGAACAGGCGCGGCCGTCGGGCTTGGGGTAACCGCCTTGGGGCCTGTTATATTCGGCGCCGGAGGGAGTTTAACCGCGGCCGCGGCCGCAATCTCTGCTTGCCGTTGTTTCTCGCGTTCAGCTTTTAAACGGGCCAGTAAGTCCCGCATATCGGCGGCCTTGGCAAGAAGAGCCGTGACTTTTTCAGCGCTCGTGTGGCTGCTTGCCTGGGCGTCACGATAAAGATCGCGTTTTCGTGCAAGCAGGCCCTCAATGGTTGCGCGCTCTTCCAGAAGAGCAGTGTTCGCTGTAGCCAAGGAGATGCGTCGCTCTTCGGCATCGGTGCGAAGTTGTTTCAGTTGAGCGACTTCCGATTTAAGCCGCGTCGCCTCGGCTTCGATTGCAGGGATAGCGGAGCGCAATAAGAGGGCGCTTCGCAGGCTGTCGATAGGGCGACCCGGCATAGCGATTAAGGCTTCGGGCGGTCGCCGCGCTAGGCTCTGCATCGCTGCTGCGACCTCGCTACTTTGCCGTCGGCGGAGCATTAATCTATGTACGCCCTCTTGTTCCCTTTGACTAAGGTCCGCCACTTCCTTCTCGATCTGGGTTGCTTCTTGCTCAAGTTCTTGAGTGTGGGCAGCGGCGGCGATTGCCTTCCGGCTCAGGTCTTCGGCCTCGGCTGCAACGGTCTCTGCAGCCTTTTCCAATTCACGCGTCCGCGCTTTTTCCGCATCGATCTCGCGTTGTAAGGATTTCAATTTAGCATCGCTCGGCGCATCCTGTGCCAAGACATAAGGTGCAAGATAAACTCCAACGAAGAGCCCTAGCCCTAGCTTGATATACCATCGGCTCATTCTATTCAGCGGCCTATTCAGCGGCATGCGTATGGGATGCAGCGGCAATCTCGGTCTCACGCAAAAGAGAATGCCCGGTCATAGCTGCGGGTTGCGGTAAATCCATTAAAGACAAAAGGGTTGGCGCGATATCGGCCAGACGCCCCGATGCTAGAGCCTTGATCGTTGTGGGGGCGCCGACTAAAACCCCAGGAACCTTGTTCAAGGTATGTTGTGTATGGGGCTGGTCTGTCGTTGGATCGAACATTTCCTCGCAGTTGCCATGGTCGGCGGTGATGAACATACAGCCCCCCACATTGGCGAGGGCTTTTTCCAAGCGCCCAAGGCAAGTATCGATGGTTTCGGCGGCTTTTATCGCGGCCGACAATATCCCCGTATGACCGACCATATCGCCATTGGCATAGTTGATGACGATCAGATCGAAAGTTTCATCTGCGATAGCTTTAACAAGCTTGTCGGTGACTTCGATGGCGCTCATCTCAGGTTTTAAATCATAGGTCGCTACCTTGGGGGATGGGACGAGGATCCGTTCTTCACCCTCGAACAAGCGTTCCTCGCCACCATTGAAAAAGAAGGTGACATGGGCGTATTTCTCAGTCTCGGCAATCCGGAGCTGGCGCCTACCTGCTTTGGCGACAATTTCACCTAAAGAATTGATTACAGGGTTAGCCGGGAAAAGAGCCGGCATAAAGGTATTAAGCTTGGATGAGTATTCCACCATTCCCATCGTCGCCGCAAAATGTATTTTCCGATCGGGTTTAAATCCAGTGAAGTTGGGATCAAGCAAACTATCAAGGATTTCTCGAGCGCGATCGGCGCGGAAATTCGCCATGACCACGCCATCTCCGTCATGCATACCGGTATAACTGCCCAAGACAGTTGGTTTAACGAATTCGTCGGTTTCCTTGCGGCCTGTGGCTGCGGTAAGGGCGGCGCGATCGTTTAAGGCTTTCTCACCTTCGCCCGTCACCATGGCTGCATAGGCAAGGGAGATCCGTTCCCATCGCTGATCCCGGTCCATGGCATAGTAACGACCTGAAAGGGTTGCAAGGGTGATGGATTTATTGTCGGCAGTGGCGGTATGGAATTTTTCCAAAAACCGGGCCGCGCTCACAGGTGGCGTATCTCGTCCATCCAAGATGGCATGAATGCGTACAGGCACACCAGCATCGGCGATAAGTTTGGCGAGTGCGGCGATATGATCTTGATGGGCGTGTACGCCTCCGGGCGAGAGCAATCCCATGATATGCGCAGCGCCACCAGATTTTTTCATCTTAGTGATAAATTGCGTAAAGGTAGAGGTGTGCGCTAAAGATCCATCAGCTAGTGCAGCATCGATTCGCGGTAAATCCTGCATGACAATGCGCCCAGCGCCAATGTTCATATGGCCGACTTCAGAATTTCCCATCTGCCCCGATGGAAGGCCTACCTCGAGTCCGGATGTATCGAGTAAGGTAAACGGACATGTCTTAACCAGACGATCCCAAATCGGGGTGTGCGCTTGTGCGATGGCGTTATCTTTCGATTCTGAACGCCAGCCCCAGCCATCGAGGATGCACAGAACGACAGGTCGCGGAATTTTCCTCATGTTCCATATTTAAGGCAAATCCTATGAACCGGATAGGGGGCTAGGGAGATTTTGCCCAGAATCTTTTATCCAGAATCCAGCATTGAACCGCCATTTTTGGCTTAACGTAAGGCGGTGCAGGCGCGTTGAATACGCTGACACGCATCTTCCAATAGGGCAGTTGATGTCGCATAAGAAATACGGAAATAAGGCGAAAGCCCAAAAGCCGCTCCCTGAACCACAGCCACGCCTTCGCTTTCAAGAAGATAGCTGACCACATCTTCATCGCTCTTGAGGATTTTGCCTTGCGGGGTTTTCTTACCCAAGATTCCAGCGCACGACGGATAGACATAAAAAGCTCCATCAGGCTTCGTGCACGTAATGCCAGGCGCTTGCCCTAACATAGATAAAACCAAATCCCGGCGCTCTTTGAACACAGCATTATTCTTAGCGATAAAAGAATGATCGCCGTCTAGAGCTGCGATGGCCGCCCACTGACTAATGGTGGAGGTCGAGGTGGTGGACTGGCTTTGAATCATCGTCATCGCCTTGATGATATCGGCTCGACCCGCGGCGTAACCGACACGCCACCCCGTCATAGAATAAGCCTTGCTCATGCCGTTCAAGGTTAGAGTACGTTCATAAAGACGAGGTTCGATCTGAGCAATCGTTGCGAACTTGGTATCTTCATAAATTAAAAACTCATACATATCGTCAGTCATGATCAGCACATGAGGGTGCTGCAGCAAGACATCGGCTAGCGCCTTCAATTCCGCAGGGGTGTAAACTGTCCCTGTGGGGTTGGAAGGACTATTCAGCACCAGCCATTTGGTTTTGGGGGTGATGGCCCGGTCTAATTGTTCAGGCTTGAGCTTAAATCCTGACTCGGCAGGGCATTCCACGATTACGGGCGTACCCTCGGCCAGGGCGGTGATGTCGGTGTAGCTTACCCAATAGGGCGCGGGCACGATCACCTCGTCGCCAGGATTCAACGTTGCCATTAAGGCATTATAAATCGTTTGCTTGCCGCCGCAGCCGACCGAGATTTGATTAGGCGCATACTCCAGACCATTATCGCGTTTTAGTTTACGGCAGATCGCTTCGCGGAGCTCGGGGATACCCTCCGAAGGCGCGTATTTCGTTTTACCTGCGCGCATAGCGGCGATCGCTGCATCCACGATATGGGGTGGTGTGGGAAAATCTGGCTCGCCAGCTCCTAGACCAATAACGTTTTGACCAGCCCGTTTCATCTCTGCCGCTTTGGTGGTCACGGCAATGGTTGGCGATGGTTGAATACGGTTCAGGCGATTGGCTAAGAAGAGAGGAGCAGACATGATCTTCCTTAAAGTCAGCGATGAATACAGCATACCCTAGCCTGGGCCAACTTGCTGTGCAACTGGCTCGCCGCGATCCTGCCGTAATACCGCCCGGCCCGCCTTAAAAGCACCTTGGCTTTGCCCATGCAGACACCCACTTCCGCCATAGGTGATGCGCAAAATGATCTTGTCGCTTTGAGATCTTGCATCAGAGGGTGCAGGAGGCGTCAAAAAGGATCATTCCATGGCTACGATTAACGCATCTATTTCCACGCCGATCCAGTCCGGATCGGCATATTTGTTTTTGTTCTTAGGTAAATTAAGCAGGATGGCGAATGCTATTCTTGCTGTGCTGTTATTAATGATTGGGTTTTTGTTTGCAGGCCCGATAGCGGCCGCGGGTCCTGTCGAAACAAACGATCCGCGCGAAGCCAAAAGGGGTGAGTTTTTATTCAAAGACTCGGATGGTGCTTTTCAAGCGGCGCCGCTTCTAGCAACAGAGGTTGAGATCAATGTCAACGGCATGGTTGCGCATGGCAAGGTAAAACAGCATTTCGCCAATCCGTATAAAGAATGGATGGAAGGACTTTACGTTTTTCCGCTTCCCGATACGGCCGCTGTGGATAGTTTGAAGCTCAAGATCGGCGAACGGGAAATCGAGGGTACAATTAAAGAGCGGGAAGAGGCGCGCCGTACCTATGAAGCAGCGGCACGATCCGGGCAACGCGCGGGGTTGCTCGAGCAAAAGCGCCCGAATATCTTTACTGCCGCGGTTGCCAATATTGCGCCCGGCGAAACGGTAACCGTCGAGATGACCTATCGGCAAGATGTTCCTTATACGGCCGATGCTGGGTTCACCTTACGGTTCCCTCTCGCGATTACTCCGCGATACGAACCACAACCGGTCCAGGTTGATATGGTCAGTGATCGGGGTTGGTCAACTTCTGTCAAGCCTGGTGAAGAACCGGCGCCGCAACCCATCTTCCGTGAGCCAGATGAGAAGGCTGGTAATCCTGTGACGATGAAAGTTACGGTCGATTTAGGCTTGCCGTTAAGTGAAATTGTTAGCACCAGTCATCAAATTTCTACAACTACCCAAAACGATATCACGTCCGTTTCTTTGAAGGATCAGATCGTTCCGGCTGATCGAGACTTTATTTTAAATTGGAAACCGGAATTGGGTAAAGAACCTAAGGCCGCTCTCTTTCAAGAGGTTGTGGGAGGACAGGATCATCTTCTCTTGATGGTCATGCCGCCCCAACCTATAGCGCACAGTGACAACGATCGTCCTGCGCGGGAGATAACCTTCATCCTCGATCAATCGGGTTCCATGTCGGGAGCATCGATTAATCAAGCACGTCAAGGTCTCGAGCTAGCGTTAAGCCGACTTCGCCCGATAGATCGATTTAATGTCATCCGCTTTAACGATACGCCAACAATGCTGTTTCCTAAGACCGTGACCGCTAGCGAAGAAGCGGTCACCACGGCCCGCAACTTTGTTAAAAATACCGAGGCAACCGGTGGTACCGAAATGCGAAGCGCCTTGGACATGGCTTTGAATGCTGCGCCGACCCCAGGTTTTTTGCATCAGATGGTGTTTCTGACCGATGGTGCGGTAGGGAACGAAGCTGAATTGTTTCGGACGATTCGTGATCGAATTGGCGAGATGCGTATGTTTACCGTCGGCATTGGCGCTGCTCCTAATGGGTACTTTATGCGTAAAGCCGCTGCCTTCGGTCGGGGGACCTATGTTTATATTCATAAACCCGAAGAGGTAGGACCGCAGATGAAGGCGCTGTTCCAGAAACTAGAACGCGCCGAATTGACGGATCTTACGGTTGCCTTCCCGAAAGACATTACGGCTGAGGTCGCCCCCGAGCGGCTCCCCGATCTTTATTCGGGCGAACCTTTGGTCATCACTGCGCGTTTGGCAAAAGACACCAAACTTGCTCAGGATGCGCAGATAACAATCACGGGTAAGCTCGCGGGCAAACCTTTCGCCATGGGCTTACCCTTAAAAGGTCGGAATAGTGCTGAAGGGGTGGCGGCTCTTTGGGCGCGCCGGGCGATTGAATCCCAATTGGATCGCCGCACCGAAGGTGTCGATGAAGCTGATGTTAAATCGGCCGTTCTTGAGCTTGCTCTGACGCATCGTTTGATGTCCCCGTATACGAGCTTTGTAGCCGTGGATAAGACACCAGCGCGTCCAGCTCATGATCGATTAGTGCCTGGTGAAGTTCCGCAGAACCTGCCTCATGGTTGGGTACCACCACAATCCACAGATAAGTCCCCAAATACCCCTACGCAAACAACGCCGCTTAAACGAGCTGGGGCAAGCCCTGGTGATGGGGAGGTGACTAAGACTGAAACAAGAGGGTACCAGCCTGCCACACAATCAACGACTGAGCCACCGATGCCTCCTATCGATACAGCGCCCAGTACGCAAACAATCATCAACATGCTGGCGCAAGGCGAAGATATTGATGCACCTGCAGGCGCAACCCCGGCAGCTCTGCAAGCGATCACAGGCCTTTTGGCAGTGCTGTTGGGAGCTGCGCTTCTATTTTGGCGTCGCTCTCTGAGTCCAGGATTTCTAAACTGGCGGCGGCGCGGGGGGCCAGGCGCGTGAGTATCTCTCTAGAAAGAGGGCCGACACGCAAGTCGGTCCTCATGCTCCGACCTCTTGCCCTGATCGGCGGGATTGTCTTGGTCGCGCTTGGTGCCTGGGGTCTTGGTCAGTCAGCCTATATCCATGCGAAGGCAGTTCTAGCGCAAGTTCTGATTAAGGCGGCTTGGCATCGCGCGCAAGAAGGGGTTGATGCCCCTCGTCCTTGGCCGTGGGCCGACACCCATCCTGTTGCACGAATGATTGTTCCTTCTCGGGATATCGATCTTGCTATTCTCGCCAATGCCAGTGGACGGACCATGGCCTTTGGTCCTACCCATATGGACCGTACCCCCTTACCAGGAGAACGTGGGGTCAGTGTGTTGGTAGGGCATCGTGATACCCATTTCAATTTTCTCAAAGATATGAACCGTGGTGATATTTTTGAAATAGAAAGCAAAAATGGCAACCGTCGGCGGTTTCGTATTATCGATAGCCGAATTATGCATAAGGACGATTTGCGAACCCCTGCGGTCAAAGACTTATCTTATGTTCTTCTTATTACGTGTTATCCATTCGATGCCATTATCCCGGGCGGTCCGATGCGCTATGTTGTCCTAGCGGTTGAAATGGCCAGGCCTCGTCCAAAGCCGAAACCGCCCCGTCCAAAATCGATCGCCATAACGGGCTTTGTCGAATAACCCTTACTTTCTTAATGGAGCATCCCCATAATAGAGGGATGAGTGATTTACCTTTATCTTCGCCAGCAATGCGCCAAAACCATCCAGTTCGGCCTCGGACAGAGGGTGGGAAGCGCCTTGTTTTAAAGTCTGAATATAAGCCTGCAGGTGATCAGCCGACAGCGATTGCTGCTCTGACCCAGGGTCTTAGGGCAGGTGAGAAAGATCAAGTGCTATTAGGGGTCACGGGTTCTGGCAAAACCTTCACCATGGCCCATGTCATCGAAACCCTTCAGCGGCCAACTCTGATTCTGGCGCCGAATAAAACGCTAGCCGCTCAGCTTTACGGCGAGATGAAAAGCTTTTTTCCTGACAATGCAGTAGAATATTTCGTCTCGTACTATGATTACTACATGCCCGAAGCCTATGTGCCGCGCACCGATACCTATATCGAGAAGGAATCTTCGATCAACGAACAGATCGACCGGATGCGTCACTCAGCTACTCGCGCGTTACTCGAGCGGGACGATGTTGTCATCGTTGCTTCTGTCTCCTGTATCTATGGTATTGGGTCAGTCGAAACCTATTCGCAGATGGTTTTACGGCTGAAGGTTGGTCAGAAAATCGATCGTAATCTCATTCTGAAAACATTGGTCGACTTACAATATCGGCGCACGAACTTAGCTATGGTACGCGGGCAGTTCCGGGCACATGGTGATGTTGTCGAAGTCTTTCCAGCGCACTATGAAGATCAAGCTTGGCGCATTTCCATGTTCGGCGATGAGGTTGAAACGATCCACGAGTTTGACCCCTTGACAGGCGAGCGTTCGGGTGGACTCGAGGAAATCACGATTTATCCGAATAGCCACTATGTGACCCCACGCCCAACCTTGCTGCAAGCGGCTAAACAAATCCGCGCTGATCTTAAAATAAGATTAGCCGAGCTCGAAACGCAAGGCCGGCTTCTTGAGTATCAGCGCTTGGAACAGCGGACTATTTTCGATCTTGAGATGATGGAGACAACTGGATCTTGTGCCGGGATTGAGAATTATTCTCGGTATCTTTCGGGGCGCCGTCCGGGCGAGCCACCACCAACCTTATTCGAGTACTTGCCGAAAGAGGCTTTATTGGTGGTGGATGAAAGTCACGTGACCGTTCCTCAACTCGGCGCCATGTACAAAGGTGATTTTGCCCGTAAATCGACGTTGGCAGAATACGGCTTTCGCTTACCTTCGTGCATGGATAATCGCCCTCTTAAATTTGAAGAGTGGGAGGTAATGCGACCCGAAACGGTTTTTGTCTCAGCAACCCCGGGTCCATGGGAGCTTGCCCGTACCCAAGGTGTGGTGGCCGAACAGGTCGTGCGGCCGACAGGTTTGATTGATCCAGTTTGCATCGTGCGGCCAACGCTGAACCAAGTAGATGATCTGATCGCCGAATGCCGTATCGCCAAGGAAAAGGGGCAACGTGTACTGGTTACGGTTCTCACTAAAAAAATGGCCGAAGACCTTACGGAATACTTAGGTGAAGCTGGTCTATCAGTTCGCTATATCCACTCGGATGTCGAGACCCTGGAACGGATCGAGATTATTCGAGATCTACGGCTTGGAGTTTTTGATGTTTTAGTTGGCATTAATCTCTTGCGCGAGGGTTTGGATATTCCAGAATGCGCTCTGGTCGCAATCTTGGATGCGGATAAGGAAGGTTACTTACGCTCTAAGACGTCACTGGTGCAAACCATCGGCCGCGCCGCGCGGAACATTGATGGCCGCGCTGTTCTATATGCCGATGTAATGACCGAAAGTTTAAAATATGCCATTGGCGAGACCGAGCGCCGCCGGGCCAAGCAGACCGCTTATAATGAAGCTCATGGCATTACGCCTGCATCTGTACGTAAGAATATTTCAAACATTCTCGACTCGGTATTCGAGCGCGATCGAGTGACTGTCTCTACGGGCGATGATAGTTCTGAGCATTTGGTCGGTAAAAACCTGCACACCTATATGAAGGATTTAGAAAAGCGCATGTTGGCAGCAGCATCGGATCTTGAGTTTGAAGAGGCTGCGCGATTACGGGATGAGCTTCGCCGTCTCGAAGCATCCGAGCTAGGAACTCAGCAAACGAAAGGTGGGGGCTTAGCTGGAGCTATTCGTCGGGCTGAAGTAGCGAAGAAATCAGGGAAAGGAAAGCGGCCTTATCGGCCAAAGCGCTGATTGATAAGAAGCATCGCAAAGTTGTGGAATAAACACCCTACAGAATCACCGAGAGGATTGCTGAGAGGCCTCCACCTACGACGGTGACAACGAAGAGACTCGCGCACAGCATGAGCGTACCAAACGCTCTCATCTCGGTCTGGAGCTGAACGTGCTCGGTAACGATAGAAGGTGCAACTCTTACGGTCATTGGACGCAATCCCAATTTAAGATCCTTTATCATGGTTTTGTTTATAACAGGACGCAGGGGTTGCCAGTGATGCGCGTCACAAGATAAGCAACGCTTTCTTGAAGCGTTGCTTTAAGTTTCATTCTGGCGAAAAGGAGATTCAGCGGTAAGCGCTGCTATTTGTTGGGTAATAATCTTTTTCTCCCGCTTGAGAAACTGCGCGATAGGATCGCGTAAGGCCGGATCGTGGATAAAATGCGCGCTATAGGTCGGGGTGGGAAGGTATCCTCGTGCTAACTTATGGGGACCTTGCGCTCCAGCTTCAACCCGCTTCAGGCCATGGTTTATGGCGAAGTCGATTGCTTGATAATAACAGGCCTCAAAATGAAGAAACTTGATATCATCGTCGGCACCCCAGTTACGGCCATAAAGGCAAGCTTCACCAATGAAATTAAGTGCTCCGCAGATCCATTCTTTTTGTCGCCGTCCAAGGATAAGCAAGATGCGATCAGCCATGCGCGCCCCGATCAGTGTAAAAAATTCGCGAGGTAAATAAGCCTGACCCCATTTACGATCTGAGGTGTTTAAATAAAAGCGATAAAAGGCATCCCAGTGCGCTTCGGTGATATCCGATCCGGTCACATGGACAAAATCTACACCACTAGCTAGGGCAGCCTCGCGCTCTTTACGGATTTGCTTGCGCTTCCGCGAAGTGAGCGCATCAAGAAAATCTTCGAACTTTCCATAATTCTGATTCTGCCAATGGAACTGAACCCCCAGACGTTGAAGCCAACCGGCTTGGTCAAAGGCTTGCCAATCTGGCGCGTCCAGGAAAGGAACATGAACGGAAGATGCAGATATACTGTGACATAGAACTTCTGCCGCCTCGATCAGGGATTGGCGAAGATCCATCGCAGCATTTTCGGCGACTAAAAGCCGTGGTCCAGGGACAGGCGTAAAAGGAATGCCGCCCTGAAGTTTGGGATAATAGCGGCCCCCCGCCCGCTCATAAGCCTCAGCCCAATTCCAATCGAACACATACTCGCCGTAAGAGTGATTTTTGAGGTAGAGCGGCATGACTCCCATCACCTGCTCTTTGTGGTTTCGGTTCTTGACGTTGACGATCAAGTGTTGGGGCTGCCATCCGGTTTTGGCTGTGACTGCGCCGCTATCCTCGAGGGCGGATAAAAAAGCGTAGCTGACAAAGGGATTCGCTGGGCCGGCGCATCGGTCCCAGGCGGTGGTAGTAAGAGCGGCGAGAGAGGCTTCGGTGCGGATGGTAAGAGATGGTTTCACGGCATTGCTGAGAGGAGAGAGGTAAGGAAAATGGAGTGGAAGGAAAGAAATTAAGGCGCGACAAGGATACAGAGAGGGTCATAAGAGGCCATAACAGTAATGTTCTTCCTTTTAGGATTAGCGGCAAGAGCCTGATTGACGGACAAGCCCTAGTCGACAAGCTGATGCGGTAAGGGAAGGACTTGGCGAAGGTCCTAAGCTTATGGCAGAAAGAGCGGTAATCGTCTCTGAATAGGTAAACCATGCTTCTTGTAAGAACCTATGTGGGTCCAAGTAGAATTCACGGCCTCGGTGTTTATGCTGCCGAACCTATTGCAAAAGGAACCCAGATGTGGCGGTTTGAGCCTACGCTCGATCGGATTATCCCTTTCGCAGACTTTGACCGGTTGCCGGAGGCGTCTCAGGAGTTCCTCAGGATTTATTGCTACCTATGGCCAGAATTTGGCGATGGTTGGATTTTAAATGGCGATCATGCGCGGTTTATCAATCATTCACGCGCGCCCAATACGGATAATTCAGGCCCTATTTCTCTTGCAATCAAGGATATTGCCATAGATGAAGAAATTACCTGCGATTACCGGGAATGCTGTCTCGACCATCAAGAATTCGAATGATTCTTAACGCAAGACCCCTTTGTCGGGAGGGTGGGCGATTGTCATAAGACAACGGGAAAGAACTTGCCGTAGAGCTCTCTCGATAACCCTAGCCCAATGGTGCACCCCTGGAGCATCGGCGATTAAGTCCTGCCGAATTTCCAACATAACATGGGGCAGTCCTCGTTTTTCGGCATGGGCGCGGATGGTATAGCCAGCCTCGCTTTTTCCTGAATAAGGTTCGTTGTCACCGATCACAAGCCCATCTTCGGCTGCTAAGCTTTCAATAAGCGGCGCTGCTATACGCAGGTCACGGTTCGATAAAACACCGATATGCCAAGGCCGATTCCGGCCAGCCATAACAGGCGTGCACGAGTGCACCGAGATAAAGGTTGGGATCTCATCACGAGCCAAGGAGGTAGTCAGTGCTTGATCGATGGCAGTATGATAAGGCTCGAACAGAGTGAAGACGCGCTGTTGGCGATCTAATGCTGAAAGATCGATGTTTCCAGGCACGCGAGTCCCATCGCTCACTTCTGGGATAGAGTCTGCGTCTTGAATCGAGCGATTACAATCGACCACTAGCCGAGAATATCCTGTTAAGATCGCCGGCGCATCAAAGGTTGTTGCCAGAGACTCTGTAACCGCGGCAGCACCGATATCCCAACCGATGTGGCGGGCAAGCTCAGTATCCTCTAAGCCCAAGGTACCTAAAGCTTGAGGGATACGGCGGCTCGCGTGATCGCATACAAAAAGCAGCGGCGTCCTCCCGGCCTTGTTGAACCAACGAAAAGCAGCGGGTTCCATAGGGGTTAAAAGGGTGCGGGCCATGCAAATTCCGGTCGAGAACGGTCAGGTTTCCTTTTTATTATACGGCTATTGTTTCATTGACGGAAGATCTCTAACCCTGTTCCGACCCTGGGTTAGGTTCATTCCATCGCAAAAGACTGGTTTGATCTCGCCGAAGAGGTTAGGTTTTGGTCAAATCCTTGTATCTTTATCTAACTGAAAATTTAACTGAAACGACAGAAGATGCGCCGCCAACGGAATACAAAAATCGTCGCCACCTTAGGTCCTGCGAGTTCTTCTCCCGAAATGATTGAGGCTTTGTTTATGGCGGGGGCAGATGTCTTCCGACTTAATTTTAGCCATGGGAACCCCGAAGATCATCGCCGGAACTTTGATGCGATCCGGATGATCGAAAAGAAAACCGGCCGGGCGGTCGGTGCCCTGGCCGATCTACAAGGACCAAAACTCCGTTTAGGTACCTTTGCAACAGGCCAGATTACGTTAAAACCGGGACAGAATTTTCATCTTGATCTTGATAAGACACCTGGTAATCAAAGTCGAGCGCCTTTACCGCACCCAGAAATCTTTGCTGCTATCAAACCGGGCGATAGCTTGCTTTTAGATGATGGTCGCGTCCGGCTCGAGGTTAAAAAGCGTGGCGCGGATTTCGCCGAAACTGTGGTTGCGGTTGGCGGTAAGTTATCCGATCGCAAAGGTGTTAATGTGCCCGGCACGGTTCTTGGTTTATCACCAATCACTGACAAGGATCGTCGCGATTTAAACTTTGCATTGGAGTTAGGCGTCGATTGGATCGCTCTTTCTTTCGTTCAGCGTGCCGAAGATCTGGCTGAGGCGCGGCGGCTAATCGCTGGTCGCGCTGCCCTCATTACAAAATTAGAGAAGCCTTCTGCGGTTGCCGATCTCGATCGCTTGATCGAACTCTCCGACGGCATAATGGTTGCCCGCGGAGATCTTGGCGTTGAAATGCCCCCTGAAGAAGTTCCTAGTCTTCAGCGTACCATTGTCGGTGCCTGTCGTTTGGCAGGCAAACCCGTTATTGTGGCAACGCAAATGTTAGATTCTATGGTTGCGAGTCCAACCCCGACCCGGGCCGAAGCCTCAGATGTTGCCGCTGCAGTTTACGAAGGTGCCGATGCAGTGATGTTGTCGGCAGAATCCGCAGCAGGACAATTCCCCATTGAAGCCGTTGCTATGATGAGCCGTATTGCCGAGCGGACCGAGTGTGATCCCTCGTATCATCGCATCATTCATGCGGAACGCTCTGATCCTGAAGCAACTGCAGCTGATGCAATTGTTACCTCGGCAGCAGCTGTTGCGGCAACCATTAAAGCTGCAGCCATCGTTACTTTTAGTCTCTCAGGTTCGACAACCTTAAGGGCGGCGCGGCAACGCCCCCAGGTTCCGATCTTGGGTCTCTCGCCCAAGGCGGAAACGGCGCGACGCTGTGCTCTGGCCTGGGGTGTTCATCCTGTTATCACCGAGGATGTTTCTAGTTTCAGCGAAATGACCACCAAGGCTTGTCTAACTGCAGCAGCAGAAGGGTTCGCGGTCAGTGGTCAACGGCTGGTGGTGATCGCCGGCGTGCCTTTTGGGACACCGGGCTCGACCAATATCCTTCGCATCGCCTGGGTCGATTAGAGCGTAGATTGCAATCAGGTATTTGACCTCAGGCGTTTGATCAAAGAAAAGCCCCGCTAAAAGCGGGGCACGGTTCAATCTGATCGACTTGATGATTAAACGACGGACTCGATCCATTCTTGGAGCTGTTGCTTGGGTATAGCACCAATTTTCGTTGCTGCAACCTGACCATCCTTAAAAAGCATCAGGGTTGGAATTCCACGCACACCATATTTCGATGGTGTATTCGGGCTTTCGTCGATATTAATCTTGGCAATGGTGACACGGTCGCCCATCACTGAGGCAAGATCCTCAAGCGCCGGCGCGATGCTTTTGCAGGGTCCGCACCACTCCGCCCAAAAATCTACCAGCACCGGTTTATCCGATTTCAATACGTCGACTTCGAAAGAAGCGTCCGTTACTTTTCTGGTTGCCATGAATGAACTTCCTTTCCAAATGCTTTAGTACAAATCTTGCAGTTTCATGCTTTAAGAGGGTGGCTTAACCTCTCTTGCCTAAAGTCAAGATGGGCCTAAGGTCAAGATGGGAGCGGAAAGGGATGAATTCAAGCCACCGGATCATATTGATCCAGCAGGGCTTTTGGAATTTCCATGAGACTCGGCCCTTCCGTCCACAGCAAAGCTGCCAGGACTGGCCGGTCCGGATAAATCTGAGAGAGTACGGCACGATAGGTTGCCATTTGTCGGAGGTAAGCAGGGGCAATGGCCTGGGGTGTTGCTGGAGGCAAGCGGCCAGTTTTGTAATCGACGGCGAGAATCCGATCGGGCATTACAACTAGCCGATCGATTTGTCCGGTGATTAGTCGTGGTCCTCGAGAACTATCGAGACGCCCGATCACAGGAACCTCGGCAAGACTTCCGGGTGCAAAAACATCGGCAAATTTTGCAGTGTTCAAAAGAGCGATAACAGCGTTTGCTAAAGCTTCTTGATCGATATCATTAAGGTTATGTGATTTCTGCTGGAGATAATTTGCAGCTACGGCCTTACGTTTGGTCAAGGGAGTGTCTGGTAGGACTTGTAAAAGTCGGTGGATGATAATTCCGCGCCGTCGTAGATCGGTTGCATTTTCAGTTAAAGGTGAAATGGGCGGTGGATCATCTTCGATTGGAGCCGAAGGGATAAGAGGTCGCGGTGGGATAGGATCGGGTGGAGCAATAGCTTTCACCCAGGATGGTAAGTGTTCGTCAGAATCGATTTGGTGTGAGATTGTTTGGTGCGTAACAGGATCGATCTGTGCTGTCGAAAGGCGAAGAATCGGGCCGCCATCAAGCTCGGGATCGGCGGCCAGCACTTCGTCCTCAGCTATTTTAGCGAGACCGTCAAGCCCCGTGCTAATAAAATCGTACCAGGTATTCTCGGCAGATTTCGTGCTACGCCATCCGCCGATGTAAAGGCGATCAGCTGCTCTGGTCATCGCTACATAAAGGAGGCGCCGATATTCCGCGTCCTGCGCGGCAAGCACTTGGTCGCGCGCATGGCTACTGGTTGGATTAAGATCCTCTTTGCGTCGCCCCCAGATCAGCAATTCATCCTTTCCGTTGTCGTTCAGCCATAATAAGGGAAACTTTGTTTGAGGCACTTGCATCGTGTCGGGCAAAAATACGATCGGCGCCTCAAGCCCCTTAGCGCCATGGACCGTTACAATCCGTACCGCATTGACATTATGCTGTTCTAACTCATTTTGATTTCAGTTGTACTGCGCAATAGCCAATGCAAAAAACCTTCCAGAGAAACGATGCCCGTCTTTTTCAAAAGCGAGCTTGAACCAAAGAATTCATCTAAGGGATCTTGAGTCTCACGGCCAAGCCACGCATAGAATCGCTGTCGCCCCGTTTGATCGTTGCTCAGGGGATCCGTATTGAGAATTTCAGAGCAA
Source organism: Alphaproteobacteria bacterium (assembly GCA_041396725.1). Classification (GTDB taxonomy): domain Bacteria; phylum Pseudomonadota; class Alphaproteobacteria; order JAWKYA01; family JAWKYA01; genus JAWKYA01. Next base: position 4,201 of record JAWKYA010000033.1, on the reverse strand, counting down.
AAGCTCGAACGGTGGAACTGTATCGGCGCGCGCGCTGACCAATGAGAAGAGATCTTATAAGCGCGCGGAAATCCTCAGCCTCAGAAACGCGGCGCTGAACTCCCCAGAGGCTTTCGTTTTCTTTGCGATAATGCGCTAACTTTCAAATAGACGCTCTTCGCCGAGATCGATTAATGGCCCTTTAAAACACAAGCGGGGATAAATCATCCTCGGGCAGTAACAGAACTTGGCCCAAGGCTATGAGATCCATAACCGCAATTTGCTTGGTCAGAGTCATACGATCAACCCCGGCAACAGGGACACCCTCGCTTTTGAGGCGCGGACCAAGGCGTCCATCATATGACTGCGCCGGCGCAATAAGATCATGATATCGCGCGGCTCGATCGGTCTACCCTTCGCCTCCAGAATCTCGTTGCGATCGAGCATATGACGGATGCGTCGTGCGATGCGCCAGGCTAACCGGTCTCGAGGATTATCAGTGCGTAACTGTTCAACCGGCGGCTTCCAGGGTTCAGGAAGATCTTCGGAGCGTGGATTGGATGTCGGCCATAGCTCGACCAAGCCCCCATCGCCGATCCGGCTTGGAATATGGCGAATTGCTGCTTTATCCAAGGCAACCCCCGTTCGCGCATTGTCATGAACGAAAACGGCGTCGACGGCCTGCAATACAGCCGCGACTGAACGAAAAGAGACATGGAGTCCGACAGTATCAAATCGCTGATTGGCTGCGGTCGCGCTGATGGAGATGCTGGCCGGTTGCAGAAAGACAGTGGGGTCGGCACCTTGGAAGCTATAAATAGATTGTTTCACATCGCCAACGGCAAAAACGGTTCGCACCTGATCTTCATTATGGGCGCCACTGCCTGCAAAGAATTCTTCTGTTAAGGCTGTAACCAAATCCCATTGTTCTGGATTGCTGTCCTGTGCCTCATCCACCAGATATGATCAATTCCTTCGTCAGCTTATACATGACCCAGGCAATAGGCATTTTTTCCATTGCCAGCAACAAGATCGCGCGCTTTAAAAATGAGATCTTGATAATCGAGCCAAGCACCACGGTTCTTACGCTCGGCATAGGCTTCAAGAATTGCGGCGCTGAGGCGGATTAGCGCTGAAGATCGATGCAAGATCTCGGCCGAACCTTCTTTGTCGGCTATATCGAGCAGACGCTCGGTTTCGCGCGCGGCGATATCTTGGCAGTCAGGATCGAATTTATTCGCATCTTTACTCGGAAAATTCTTTCTTGGTGTTCCCTCTTTTTTAGTGATGAAGACCTCATGATAATCCCGATAATGAGCCACTCTCTCCGAAGCAGGAGTTTCAATAAACTTATGAATGACCGTCGCGCATCTTTGATCGGTCGCGCCACCATGGCGTAGTGCCTCGGCAAGCTGCAGTATTTTCACCCGATCGAGAATGGAATCTGCACAAGCAGATTCAATAAGCGCCTCGGGAGTTAGGTCGGGATCAATATTGAATCGTTTGGCAAGAGCAAAGTGAACGTTGGCGGCATTTCCATGGTGCTCCAACATGCGTTGCACGCGTCCACGCATGCCAAGAATTTTATTTAAGATTTTATCGAAGGAAGTATCCGTAGCATTGGCAGCGACTAAATCTAGAGCACGGGTCAATTCCAAATCGATGCCGAGCTGCGCTGTCGTTAGAACGGCATCTTGTGCTTCGGCTAGAAGGATGGCCGCGCTTTGTTCATCCAGCACTGTAAAATGGGGTAGGATGCCAGCTTCCAAGGGAAAACGCTGGAGTAATCCCTGACAAAAAGCATGGAGAGTTTGGATTCGTAAGCCGCCTGGAACCTCCAACACGCGCGCGAACAAACGCCGCGCATCATCCAATTGTCGTTGATCCGGTGCGGTGCCAGTTAGGGCGAAAATTTGTTGAGCAAGAAGACGATCCTCAGGTTCGGTTGCCCACGCGCTAAGTCGTGCGGCGATCCGTGTCGCCATTTCGGCGGTCGCAGCCTTGGTATAGGTGAGGCACAGCAATCGTTGTGGTGGTGTTCCTGCCAAAAGCAGCCGCACAACTCGATCAGTTAGAACCTTTGTCTTACCAGTTCCTGCGGAGGCTGCTACCCAAACGGAAGACTCAGGTGCGCTAGCGCGCCGTTGGTTCGCTGTCGCCAGGACTAAAGGATCATCAGAAAGAGTAGGGCGATCGATCATAAGTCATCACCTTTATCTTCCTCGAGACTCCATTCCGCCATCCGCGAAAGGTGTGTATAGTTACTAAAATCTGGTGCATACTTAGGATAGGGTCGCGCTAAGTACGGTGTCGTCGGATCATCGAAAACGGCAATAAGACCCGTTAATCCATCCAGAGCCTCTCTCGCTAAGAGATCAGGGGATTTGTTCTTGCTCGCGGATTTTACACTGCCCGGGATCGCGTTATTGCCAGGCAAATGCCAATATTCGAGAGCCGCGATCTGAGTTGTGGCGGGGATGCCATGGGCAGCAAAGGCGCCGTGCATTGCCATCATCGCTTCGAGAGGAAGCTGCGGCGAGAACCCAGCCTCGACCTCGGGCGGTTTTGGATAAGATCCGGTTTTATAATCAATGATAGTGAGCCCGCCGGCGACAAGCTCGTCGATCCGGTCAACCTTGGCCGATAGGGTGAAGGTGTGGTCTCCGGATCCCAGGATCAGCTCGCCCTTAATTTCGGAATGAATTTTTTTCACATCCATACGACGATTTCGCTCTTCGGCGATAAACCATCGCGCAATACGCTGAAATCGTGGCCGCCAAAATCCCCAAACATGGGGTCTCGCTGTTGCGGATCCAAAAATATTCTCGCCCATTTTCATCAATTGAGCGTCGGCATCGGCAGGTAATGTATCGGGATAAAGATGGAGGAATCTATCGAGAATATCATGCACAAGCGTGCCGTAAGTATTGGCCATGAGCTTGGCATCAAGCTCGTCGAGTTTCTCCAAACGAAGAATACGCCGCGCATAAATCGCATAAGGATCCCGTCGCCAGGTTTCGATCTCGGTAACGGATAGACGTCGCGGACGCGCCGCGATGGGTGGACATGGCGCCGGTGGGGTAAGGTGGCGTGTTTGTTTTGCAGTATCGATCTTGACTTGCCATGCGAGCCAACGCGGATCCTGTAAAAGAGGTGTTTGCATCTGTTCTTTAAGCTGGGCTGCGGTCAGAACGCTTTCAAGCCGCAACAACCAGCGCGACGGCACTGTAGGTGTTCCATCGACTCTGGTGGCGCGGGTGAAAAAAATTTCGGGATTGTGACTAGCCGTAGCAAAATCGTGGGCGGCCTGGCCTATCCGCCGTGTCGCCGGTGGTAATCCCATGCGCAGACGCATAGGACGGCTCAGCCATGGATCGGCCATAGGTTCGGCAGGCCAAGTTCCTTCGTTTAAGCCGCCGAGGATGATGCGATCTGCATGTTGTAGGCGAGCTTCTAGGGGTCCCCATACGAATAAGCGAGGATGACTCCCCCATAGAGGCCGGATCACGCGTCCAGTAAGAAAAGCATTTAACAAGGCAGGATAGCGTGCCACCGGTAAGGGCGGGAGATTGGGGGCGATCTCCAAAAGCTCGGCAATAAAACTCTGGATAGCATCCCCGTCATTCCCTGACCAAAGCCGCGAGGCACCGGGATTCTGATCGTCGGCAGCCAATCCCTCAAGAAAATAGAGATGTGCGCGGATAAGATCGCGGAGAGGGGTTTTGTCTTGCACAGATATGTTCAGAAACGGTGCGGCCCACTTAGCTAGATCCTGTATAAATTTGCGGTGGGCTTTCTCGATTTGAGGATCAAAGTTGGCGGCCGTTAAAGTGGCTTCTAATCCATCGATACCAGGTGCAGGCCGCGGCCCACGCAACAAATCGCGTTCGAAGCGCCGAACGGCATACTTGAAAGCACCTCCCGATTTACCGCCACAGGCCAGGGGGTGTTTGAGGACAGCCAAGAGAGAAACGGGCGACAGAGCCTCGGCAAGAGCTAAGGCACCTAAACGAAGAAAAGTACCTGCTGGCGTTGCAGCGAGAGGGCGGCCGGCACTATCGTCAATCTCGAGCTTCCAGCGTTTAAGTGCCGCTGAGACACGGCGCGCTAGGGTGCGATCCGGTGTTACTAAAGCTGCGGTTTTGCCCGGCGTCTCGAGAACCTCCCGCATCAGAAGAGCGATCACGCTCGCCTCTTCCTCGGCGCCGGGACAATCGATCCG
>JAWKYA010000032.1:0-20673 GCA_041396725.1 Alphaproteobacteria bacterium | reverse complement strand
GCATAAAAATCACATAATTGCCGCAATCGCGTCGGAATAGCGCCGTAACCCCTCGCCATAAAAGACGCCGACTTAGACTTCCCCCTCTAAGTCCCGAGGCTTCCCTTTCAGCCTCATGCCAGCGAAGGCTGGTTGGAACTGGACCGATATCTCCCCCAGATATCGGTCCATTTTCTTTTGCGGCGTTGCGGCTTATGGTGCGGCTTCCTTTAGCAACGCGACTGACTCTGAACCTGTGACAATATCAAAAGACCTAACAGATCTTCTTGCCGCCTTACCGCGCCCCCTGCGTATCGGGACACGAGGGTCGAAACTGGCCTTAATCCAAGCGGAAGAAGTCCTCCATCGCCTAGCGGCTCTTAGTCCATCCCTAGCAGCGCCCGGCGCTCTTGCGTTAGTGCCCGTTGCAACGACAGGCGATAAAGTTAAAGAGCGCCCTCTTGCCGAGATCGGCGGGAAAGGTCTCTTCGTTAAAGAACTAGAGGAGGCTCTGGCCAAAGGCGTTGTCGATCTGGCGGTTCACTCGATGAAGGATGTGCCTGCACCTCTGCCATCAGGATTTGCGATCGGTTGCTTTCTTCCGCGTGAAGATCCTCGCGATGTTCTGGTTATGCGGCGCGGCGACAGCCTCCGAGATCTTACCGCCGGGGCGCGCATCGGCACCTCGGCGCCCCGGCGTCAGGCGCAAATCTTAAATCTACGCCCAGATCTCGACGTCATCCCCTTTCGCGGCAATGTGGATACGCGGTTGCGTAAACTGCGCGCCGGTGAAGCCGATGCCACGATCCTAGCCTTGGCGGGATTAAAGCGTCTTGGTTTGGAAGATGTGGGCGCGGTTCTGACAACCGAAACAATGTTGCCCGCCTCGGGCCAAGGGGCGATTGGCGTGGAGGTTCGTGAAACAGATATGGCCTTACGGGAGATTTTGTCCCTTCTCGATCATGAACCGACAGCCGTTTGCGTCCGAGCCGAGCGGGCAGTGATCGAAGCTTTAGGGGGATCTTGCCGCACACCGGTCGGTGCCTGGGCGCGCATCGACGCTTCGGGCAATATAGTGCTGGATGCGTTGGTTGCGACTCTCGACGGAAAGAGATTGTGGCGAGCAGCGAAGCAGGGTGCTATTGCAGAGGATGTAAGATTAGGCCGTGACGCCGGCAGCGAACTGCGTCGCCTTGCGGGAACGGCAATCGATTGGGAGGCCTAGATTGGGGACTCCGCGTCTTATTTTGATAACCCGCCCAGCTACCGATGCTGCTCTGCTGGCTGCAGATATAAAAAAGAACGGATGGCAACCCCTTATCGCCCCGTTGTTAACTATTCACCCTCTAACAGAATCTATTCCGGATTTGCAGACAGCGCTTGATCAGGCAACGGCTGTTCTTGTTACAAGTAGCAACGGCGTGCGGGCTTTAGCGCAGTTCGATTCCCGGCGTGATACCGTGCTTCTGGCTGTGGGTCCCATGACAGCAGCAACAGCACGGCAAGAAGGATTTACGAAAATCGTAACTGCTGCAGGGGACGTTACTAACCTGACCTCTTTGGTTAAATCGAAGCTTCAGCCCCAAGACGGACCTTTGCTGCATATATCGGGGACTCATCAAGCGGGAGACTTGGCGGCAGCTCTGGGCGCGGCAGGGTTTACCATACGGCGGCTCGTTCTTTATAAGGCACAGGCGGCGACGACCCTCCCGGATGAGGTTATAATGGCCTTAAAACAAGGACATCTGGCAGCGGTTAGCCTATTTTCTCCGCGCACGGCAGCAATTTTTGTTGATCTCATTCATACTGCCGGACTGGCGTCTTTATGCCGAACCGTGGCAGCCTTGTGCTTGAGTAAGGCGGTCGCGCAAAAGGCGTCTGTCTTGCCCTGGAAGAAAACCTTGATAGCCACACAGAATGAGGCGGGGGCGCTGATAGAGATGTTGCCAAGGATAGAGAGCGAAGGATGAAGCCATGAGTGCGGATGACGATTCTCTTGGAACAGACTTATCCCCGACTTCGGTGGGGTCGGCGTCCTTATCGATTCCAGCTGTAGATGCGGTGATTGCGGCTTTTGGCGGTATCCGGCCGATGGCAACGAAGCTTGGGATTTCCTTTACCACCGTTCAAGGATGGAAAACGCGGGCGCAAATTCCTCCGGCACGATGGCCCGAAGTTGAAGCGGCCGCTAAGGCCAATGGTATTGATCTTGCTTCCTTACCATCGGCCGCGATGTCGGATGGTAGTCAGGACGTTAGTGAGCCTGAGACCGCTTCCCGGAGAGAAGATCATTTTATTTCCGATCCGCCCCGCAGAGGTAGTGGCGGCGTTATCCTTGTCACACTTGCCACGATGGTTGTTCTGATCGCGCTTGCTCTAGGAACCGGATATATCACGCGATCATGGTGGTTGCCGCCCACGATCGCCTTTATAGCCGCGCGCGCCGGCGAAGCTACCCATAATCACCAAACTGTCGGAGATAACGAGGATCTGTCTCAGCGCCTGGACCAAGAAATTGCGGTGCGCGAGCGGATCGCCGAGGAATGGCATGCGCAGCTCGAAGCCTTGGCGCAGCAGGTAGCAGAGCTTGAGACTCGCATCGAAGAGATGAGCAGCGATTCAGGAGCAACCGGAGGAACACCGGATAATACCTCTGACGTTACAGCGGAAATTTCCCGCCGCATAACCGCGCTCGAGCGAGCGATTGCCGAGCAAGAAAATAGAACGGGAAATCAGAGCTTAAATGAGTTGGAGACGGAGGTTCGCAGCCTAGAAGATCGGTTAGAGCGTATGGGAAAACAACTCACTCTGCTCGAAGCGCAGTCGCCGCGGTTGGCTGCTGTTGAGAAAGCTATCGCCGAGTTTGAGGAACGATCCGCCAGAGCTGACTCACGCCTAAACGAAATTGAAAACCTTGCAGGGGTAGGCTCTGGACAAACTGCAGCAATTTTCGCACTCAATTTGCTGCATCAAGCAGCACGCGGATCAGCACCGTTTACGACAGAGCTCGAAACTGCGCGAAAATATATAAAAGGCGATGATGGTGTTCAGAAACTTATGGAGGAGATGATGCCGTTCGCCGAGAAGGGCGTTGCGAGCCGGGAAGAGCTTCTTCGGCAACTTTCCGAGATCGCCCCGTCACTTCTTACGGCACCGGAAACGCGTAACGGCGATTGGTGGGCGCAGTTTTTGGCCAAGCTAAAAACGGCCGTCGTCATTCGTTCTGCAGATTCAACAGTAGATCCTGGCGCCCCAGCCAATCGTTTGGCTGCAGCCGAGGCTCGGCTGCAGGCTGGCGATTTATCAGAGGCCATGGATCTGGTTGCGGCATTGCCAGGGGCAGCTCAGGGCGATGCCTGGTTAACCGCTATCAAAATGCGGATTGGTTTGGAAAAAACTCTTAATCAACTCGAGCGAACGATGCTTGAGCAACTGGGGCGTACCGCGCATCGATGATCCGAGCTCTCTGGTTTTTATTTCGACTAGCGCTTGTCATTGCCGCCGCCGTTTGGGTGGCGAATCGCCCTGGCCGGGTGTCGATTTCATGGCAAGGCTGGCAAATCGAAACTTCCGTTGGACTGCTCCTCGTTGCGCTTCTTTTGATCGTGATCGTAGCGGCTGTTCTCTATAATGGTTGGCGCGCGTTACGTCGGGCGCCTGGTGAATTGCGCCAGGCGCGTCGGGTTCGGCGCACCGAGCACGGGTATAGTGCAATAGGCCGCGGGCTGGTCGCCTTGGCTGCAGGCGATTTTTCCCACGCACGGGCAGAAGCGCGCAAGGCGTACACCTTGGTGCCCGAATCTCCTTTGGCGTTATTGCTAGGCGCTCAGGTCGCTCAAGCTCAAGGAGATAAAATCGCGGCACAGCGCTTTTATACAGCTATGTTGGAACGTGACGATACAAGCTTTCTCGCTTTGCGCGGATTGGCATCGGAAGCGATGCGCAGTGGCGATATCGATCGGACCCTCAATCTTTTGACGGAAGCGCGCGCGATCGAACCCAAGGCAGTTTGGATCCCCGCCGCGCGTTTTGAAGTTCTCGCTCGTGCTGGACGATGGAGGGAAGCCGCGCGTGCTTTGAATGAGGCCGTGAAGGTAAAGGCAATCGATGGTGCCACAGCTAAGAGTTACGAAGCAGCCTTATTGTTGGAGCGCGCTCGAAGTAGTGATGCGGTCGGTGATATGGAGGCCAGTCTAGAATTAGCGCGCCGCGCGATGAAGCTTGACCCTAGTCTGGCCGCTGCGGCTGCTGAGATGATCCGGCTTTATGGTTTGATGAATCATCGCCGAAAAGCGAGTAAGCTGGCGATCGTTGCTTGGAGGCGCACACCCCATCCCGAGATTTTGCGTGCCTATTCCGCTTTGGTTCCTGGTGAAACCTCTTTAGAAAAATTACAACGAATTCAGACTTTGGCGGCCGCAGCTCCCAACCATCCCGAGAGTCGTTATGCAATTGCCGAGGCGGCTGTAACGGCACGGCTCTGGGGTATTGCCCGCGATCATCTCACCGTCTTGAATAAAGAAGCTGAGGCGGCGGGGCGATTGCCTGAGGTGCGCGTTTGTCGCCTGATGGCAGTAATTGAGCGTGAGGAGAACGCGGATATGCATGCCGCTCAGAAATGGCTTGAGCGGGCGGGAGAGGCGCCTCCCGAGGCGGAATGGATGTGCGGTGAATGCGGGACCCCCGCCCATGCATGGCGTGCGGTCTGCGCACACTGTGGTGCCATTGGGCAAATAGATTGGCGCTCGCAACGCCGGGCCTTTACGGGTGAGGGATTGGAAACACCCAGTCTTCTTGCGCCCGTTACGTTGAGTTTGCCGGCAGGATCATCCCAACAGTGACCTCATCTTCGCTATCTGTATTACCTAAGAGAATAAATCCCCGCGCCATCGCTATCGATCTTTTACACAAGATCTTAGACCACGCCATATCTCTTGATGATGCCGAGAGACGCCACCCGTCTCTTGCGAAGTTAGAAAAGCGGGATCGCGCCTTCATCCATCTTAATGTTCTGACAGTGTTGAGACGGTTGGGTCAAATCGACGATATTATCGATCAATGTTTAACAACGGGTCGGCGACCCGATCGTAAGATCCGTCATTTATTACGTCTTGCCATAGCGGAGATCTTATTTCTTGATGTTGCGCCTTACGCTACGGTCGATGAAGCCGTCAACTTAACCAAAACTCTAAAGGCCTCGCCCTTGGCGGGATTTGTAAATGCTCTTCTGCGCCGCGTCGTTAGAGACGGGGCGCAAATGATGGCGATGCAAGATTCTGGACGAATGAACGTGCCCAGTTGGTTAAGGCATCGTTGGGAAAAAGTCTATGGCGAAGATTTGGCGGCGCAGATAGCGGCGGCCCATCTTTCTGAACCGCCTTTGGATATTTCGGTTAAAGGCGACCCTGACCGTTGGGCAAAGCTTCTAGAGGGCGAGGTTCTACCGACACAAACGGTTCGTGTGAAGGCTAAGTCGCAAATCCCGCAACTCCCAGGTTACGAGACGGGCGCTTGGTGGGTTCAGGATGCCGCCGCAGCCTTACCCGCAAACCTCTTACTGAAAGCATTGCCAGAAAATGGACAGGGAGCGCTTATTATAGATCTTTGTGCGGCGCCTGGAGGGAAGACAGCGCAATTAGCGATGGCTGGAGCAAAGGTGATCGCCGTCGATCGCTCTCCTATGCGACTTGATCGTCTTCGGCAAAATCTTGATCGATTAAGTCTGGCGCACACCGTTGAAATTCGTCAGGAGGATGTCCGAACATTAACCGTCGACGTGCATGCTGACGGTGTTTTATTGGATGCCCCCTGTACGGCGACGGGAACCCTTCGGCGTCATCCAGAGATTGCCTATCTTCGGACATCTGAGGATATTGGTCGTGCGGCGGCGCTGCAGTCTGAAATGATCACGCGTGCAACCCATCTTTTGCGTCCTGGAGGTGTCCTTGTTTATGCGGTTTGCTCTCTCGAGCCTGAGGAAGGACCGAATCATTTTTCTCCGAACCGCAGTCCCTCCGATCTGATTTTCGATCCTATCGGTGTCAACGAGGTGGAGGGAATTGCCGAGTTCCTTGTACCGCCGTTCCTAGGGCAAGGGGCTAGTTTCGCTTTACAGACCCTGCCCTGCTATTGGCCAGAAAAGGGAGGATTAGATGGATTTTGGGCCGCGCGATTGCGCCGCGCCTGAGCTTGATAAAAACTGGTGTATAATCTCTATGCATGGGGTTGTCCCATATCCCTCCGTCTGCTAGGACCATAGTATTATGCGGTATCCGATCCGTATTGCACCATCGATTTTGGCAGCTGACTTCGCCGATCTTGGCGCGGAGATTCGCGCCATTACCGAAGCGGGTGCCGATTGGATTCACGTCGACGTTATGGATGGACATTTTGTTCCGAATATTACCATTGGACCCAGTGTCATTAAGGCGCTCCGCTCCCATACGACACTCCCCTTCGATGTGCATCTTATGATCTCGCCTGTTGATCCTTTTTTGGCAGCCTTCGCCGAAGCTGGCGCCGACATTATTACGGTTCATCCCGAAGCAGGTCCTCATCTCCACCGTACTTTGCAAGCTATCAAAGGCCTAGGCAAGAAAGCGGGGGTTGCGCTTAACCCTGCAACACCCATTTCAGCGCTGGATTATATCTGGGACGATGTCGATCTTATCCTTGTGATGAGCGTCAATCCAGGGTTTGGTGGTCAAGCTTTTATCCACCAACAGTGCGATAAGATCGCCGCGATTCGTGAACGAATCGTCGCTTCCGGTCGCCCTATCGATCTTGAGGTCGATGGCGGGATTGATCCGGTGACGGCGCCGCAGGTTATCGAAGCTGGTGCTAGTGTTCTCGTGGCAGGTACAGCAAGTTTTCGAGGTGGTCGCCAAAACTATGCGCAAAATATTCGCGGTTTGAGAGGGGGTGGCGCCGGGATATCATCGCGGCAAGTAAGTGGGGCGAAAGGATCGGCGATTTCGTGAGTGAAGCAGGAGAAGCGCGTGCGGTCGCCCCCGTGCGCGTGCAAATGGGCAATAAATTCGAGGCATTACGACGACAGTTCGCGCGCCTATCATGGTCGGCGTTTTCCTACAGAGTTGCATGTTTATTCTATGCATCACCTTTTTATGGGTACTTCCTCAAAGGGAGGGTACCTGTATCATTATTAACGATTCCACCGGATCCTTGGCCTGGCGATGCGACTCACGGCGCTAGCATTATTGCAGGAAAAATGAGTCTATCGGGCGCAATGATCCCGATCGGCGACGATCCTTGGGATTGGCAGCGACTCTCGTATCCCGATTTGGTTTTAGCTGAATTGCATGGTTTTGGATGGTTGTCGGACCTTCGCACAGTGGGCGGTGATGCGGCGCGACGGCGTGCCCGCGAATTGGTAGCAAGTTGGATCAACGCTTATCCTACATGGCACAGTCTTTCCTGGCGGTTGCCGATCCTTGGCGCACGTTTGGCGGCGTGGTTAAGTCATTACGAATTTTTCTGTGCCAGTGCGGATGATATTTTTCGTGGGTTGTTTTTTCAATCGCTTGCACAACAAGCGCGGCATCTTTTACGCGCTGTAAAATCTGAAACTGATCCTCTTTCGACAATTCTCGCTTTAAAGGGTGCCCTTTATGTGGTTCTTGCTCTCCCAGAATTGGTTGAGGACGATCAAGAAAAACTCGCACAGCTTATCAAGACATTGACTCATGAGATGGAGCAACAGATCCGTATGGATGGGTGTTATGCGTCGCGCACACCGTCCCATCATCTTGGTGTCCTTCGCCTTTTGATCGATATTCGTGCGGCTTTTGCGGCAGGCGGTTACGAGATTCCTTCCGCGCTTCAAGGCGCTATCGAATTGATGGCACCTGCTCTCCGACATTTACGGCATGGCGATGGGGGACTTGCCATTTTCAATGGGGGTAGTGAAGAAAAGCCCTGGATCGTCGACATGGTTTTAAGTCAGGCCGACGCGCGGGGCCGGGCGCGCCGCCGCATACCAGAGGCTAAATCTTTTACGGAGGGTGGCTTTGAACGCCTTATGGCAGGGCGCATGATGGTAATGATCGATGCCGGTCTCCCGCCAGCGTCAGGATTTGATCGGGTGGCGCATGCAGGGACGCTGGCACTAGAGGTCAGTGTCGGTCGTGATCGATTGATTGTGAATTGCGGTGCGCCGCTTGCTGGACAAAAGGGATGGGGTCATCTGCCACGGACCACAGCCGCTCATTCGGTTTTGATTGTTCACAACACAAACTCCTCCGAAATTTTGTCTCCGGGCGGACTTGGCCATCGGCCTTCGCAAGTTAAAGTCATCCGCGAAGAGAGCGAGGGTAATATCTGGCTCGATTCTGCCCACGATGGGTATGAAAAGCGATTTGGGTTAACCCATCGCCGCCGCCTTTATCTTGCAGCAACGGGCGAGGATCTGCGTGGCGAAGACAGCCTTGAAGGTGAAGGCAGTGCTGACTTCGTTGTGCGATTTCATCTTCATCCGAAGGTCAAAGCGCAAATTACTCAAGATCGTCACGCTGCACTATTACAAGTCGGGAATAGTGGCTGGCGGTTTCGTGCCGCGGGTGGCGAGCTCGGGCTCGAAGACTCGGTTTATTTTGGCGATGGAAATTATCGCCGGACTCAACAGATCATAATCAAAGGACGTACCGGGGAAGATGGTCGGTCTGGCGCTATGGTTAAATGGGCGTTACGAAAGGAACGATACACGTGACCACCCTTGCATCAGCGCCGGAAAAATTCACTAAGATCCTCACGATTATAACGGTTGTCCATTATGGAGTTATCTTTCTTGTTGCAGGGATAATCTCATGGATAGGCACGGGTCTGGTTCGTCGCTGGCTTATTTCCCATCAGATTCTCGATCAACCGAATAACCGATCCAGTCATAGCGCCCCTGTTCCGCGCGGTGGTGGATTGGCGGTCAAGCTGACAATTGCGATAGCTGCGGTGACTTTAATGGGATCGCAACTCTTGCACCGAGAATTCTATTATCATTCTTATCGCAAGCGTCGTTCTGGCCGTTCTATCGTTTTGGGATGATCGGCAAGGTCTTCCAATCTGGATCAGACTATTGGCACAAGGTATCGCCGTTGTTGGAGGAGTCCTTGTCTTGCCGGATGTGGGTGTATTTCAAGGTTGGCTCCCCTTACCCGTCGATCGTCTATTGGCGGCAATTCTTTGGTTATGGTTTATCAATCTTTATAATTTTATGGACGGCATTGACGGCATCGCTGCTGTTGAAACGATCTTTCTTGGATTTGGTATAGCTCTGTTGGCGGGTAGCTCTCTCATCGGCGGGTATGCTACTGCGATTTCGGGCGCTGCTTTCGGATTTCTCTTTTGGAACCGTCCACCAGCAAAGATTTTTCTAGGCGACGTCGGCTCGGTACCGCTTGGATACATTTTAGGTTATCTGCTGTTGCTTCTGGCCACGCAGGGGAGCTGGGCGGCAGCGCTTATTCTCCCTATGTATTATCTTGTCGATGCTACGGTCACTTTGATGATACGACTGATCGATGGTCAAAAGATTTGGTTGGCCCATCGCGAACACGCCTATCAACGCGCGGTCCAGCGCGGTTTATCTCATGGGGCGGTGACGACGCGCATCGCTCTTTGCAATAGCGTCCTGGTTGTCCTGGCTGGGCTAACAATGCAGTTTACGACATTTACAAAGATGACGTTGGTCGCTGCGGCGCTGGGCTGGTGCCTCGTTTTTTGGTGGCGCCTCCGGGGGCGCTCGCGGTGAAGCGCATCCTTGTTACGGGCGCGACAGGTTTTGTCGGTCGCGCCTTATGTGCACACCTGCAAAGGTGTGGATGGGTCGTGCGTGCCGCGCTACGTCGGGAGCAAGCTGGAAGTTCCCAACCGTGGAGCGAGGCTGTTATCGTTGGCGATATTGATGGGTCGACGAACTGGGCGAGTGCTCTCAGGGATGTCGATTTGGTTGTGCATTTAGCGGCACAGGTTCATGTCATGCAGCCAGACTCGAAAGCAAATGAAGCCTTTGACCGCGTTAATGCAGAGGGAACGCGGTGCTTGGCTCAGTCCGCAGCGGCCGCTTCGATTAAGCGCTTGGTGTTCTTATCCTCGATCAAGGTTAACGGCGATGCGACCTGGCCCGGAAAAAATTTCACGGCCGCATCACCGCCAAATCCACAGGATAGCTATGCGCAGTCCAAAGCCAAGGCCGAGGAGACCTTAAAGCAAATCGGATTACGCACAGGTATGGAGATCGTTATTCTTCGCCCCCCTCTTATTTATGGTCCTGGCGCAAAAGGCAATCTTGCGACCCTCATGCAGTGGGCGGATACTGTATGGCCCTTGCCCCTGGGAGGTATCGACAATCAGCGAAGTGTTATCGGACTTCATTCTCTGATTGCAGCGATAGAGACCGCTTTATTTCATCCTGCCACAGCGAATCGCGTTTTTTTAATCGCTGAGGAACCGGCCCTATCCACGTCGACAATCATCCAGAGCTTGCGGCACGGTATGAGTCGTAGCGAACGATTGATAACAATGCCGCGCCTCTTATGGCGCCTCGCTGCCGCTTGGCCAAGGGTTAGACCGTGGATTCAACGCTTAACCCTCTCTTTGGTGATTGAAGATAGAGGACTTCAAAACCTTGGGTGGCGCCCCAATGATCCTATCGCCGGACTTAAGGCATTGGCGGCTCTTCGCAAGGGATCTAAGGAATCTCTCGGTAATTAGTCATTTAAGGGCTTTCCTTTGTTGGGAGTGGCCGTGCTATGGTCGCTCTACGATCATGCAACGGGGTAGATGGGTTCTTTCCCGTATCGATAATGTCTTAGGTGATGCTCTAAGTCATGGTGACTCCGCAGGTGACCCAAAGTTCGGATAAACGCTCGCCCCACGATCGTCGCATTTTTAAATTTGCCCATGATCTCTTTGCCATGGGTATGGCGTTTATTCTCGCCTTAATGCTGCGCAGCGGACTCGATTTTTTTAAGCTACCCCCCGCAGCGATCGGTAAGGGGCTTGCGCTCATTCTCGGTTTGTCAGCGGTGGTTTTTGGGTGGCGTGGATTACATCGAAGCGTTTGGCGTTACACATCCCTTCCGGACTTATCGCGAATCGCTATAGCCGTGACCGTGGTTATTGCTCTGTATGCAATTATACAAACCGTTTGGACAGGATTTCAGGGTTTGCCCCGTTCTTCCGTACCCATTGCTTGGGGTGCCGGAATTTTTCTTTTGGGGAGTTCACGTCTAGCTTGGCGGATGTATCACGACCGATACTTGCTTGAGCGGAGTAGTTATCCACGGCTTCCCGTGCTGTTATTAGGGATTGATGATGGGGCCGAGCCCTTTGTGCGCGAAACGACGCGCCGTGCAGACTCACCCTATCGTCCGATAGGTATTTTGGCTGCAGATCGCAACGCTATGGGTGCTAAAATTCACGGTGTCGAGATTCTGGGAACCTATGCTGATCTAGGACCTGTTCTCAGGCGATTAAGGATACGAGGTACGAGGCCTCAGCATTTGATTGTCGCTTCGGCAACCCTCTCAGGTAAGGCGTTAGAGCCACTTATGAGCGTCGCGGAGGCCGAAGGATTATCGTGGAGCCGGTTGCCGCGAATCACAGAATTGGCCCGAGAGAAAAAAAGTGCCGGACTTGAAATCCAGCCCATCGCTATCGACGATTTATTGCAGCGTCCAGCGGCAGAGCTCGATCGGGCCGCCATGCTGCAATTGGTAATGGGGCGTCGTGTCCTTGTTACAGGTGCTGGTGGATCGATTGGTGGTGAATTGGTTCGGCAAATCGCAGCGATGAAGCCGGCGCAGCTTACAGTAGTCGATAATGGAGAGTATGCCCTTTATACAATCGATCGCGAGTTGGAAGAAAATCATTCCGATTTGAATCGGAAGTCTATTCTCGCCGATGTACGCGATGCAATACGAGTCACCGCGATCATTGCTGCCGAGCGACCCGAACTTGTTTTCCATGCAGCAGCTCTGAAGCATGTCCCCATGGTCGAGGCGCATCCCATCGAAGGTATTCGGACGAATGTCCTCGGTACGCGCAACGTTGCTGAAGCGTGTCGGCAAAATGGCGTTTCCTGCATGGTATTAATCTCGACTGACAAAGTCGTTGATCCGACCAATGTTATGGGGGCAACGAAGCGCTTAGCCGAGTGTATCGCTCAAGCCTTCGATATTGAAACACAGACGCGTCCAGGCAATGGGGGGACACGATTTGTAACGGTTCGATTCGGTAATGTCCTTGGATCCTCGGGATCGGTGGTGCCCCTATTCCGTCGTCAGCTCGAGCGGGGCGGACCTTTAACGGTGACACATCCTGAAGTTACACGCTATTTTATGACTATTCGAGAGGCTGTGGAGTTAGTCTTACAGGCTTCGGCTCTCGGTGCGTCGGATATCACGGCGGCAGGTAAGATTTTTGTACTTGATATGGGAGAGCCGGTGAAGATCATTGATCTTGCACGGCGAATGATTCAATTAGCGGGGTTGCGTCCGGAAAAAGATGTTCGCATCATTTATACGGGATTGCGTCCTGGTGAAAAACTTTCAGAAGCATTGCTGCATGATTCTGAATCTTTGCTCCCTACCAAGGCACGCGGTGTTTTGCTTGCGGCACCACGCTATGTCGATCCTCAGGTTCTCGCCCGTGCTTTGGATGAATTGACCAAGTTATGCAGCACGACGGATGCGGATCGGGTTGTTAAGTTTGTTCAACAATTGGTCCCCGAATATCGTCCGGCGGAAAACGCCGCGGTGAAGGCAAGGCAAGCCTAATTTTCAGATACATCACTTAGGGAAAATCCATGACTGAGGCTCCTTTACCAATTTCACGGGCTCTGATTTCTGTTTCGGACAAGACGGGTATTATCGATTTTTGTCGATTTCTTGAAGGCCATAAGGTCGAGATTATCTCAACCGGTGGAACCGCGGCAGCTTTGCGTGACGCGGGAATCACCGTCAAGGAAGTTGCTGCGCACACGGGTTTCCCAGAGATTATGGATGGCCGGGTGAGGACCCTGCACCCCTTGATTCATGGCGGTATCTTGGCGCGGCGCGACGAAACCAGTCATCTCGATGCGATGACCCAACATGGGATTGCCCCTATCGATTTATTGGTGGTGAATCTTTATCCCTTTCAAGCGACAGTGGAGCGCGGGGCGTCGATCGACGCGTGCATCGAGAATATAGATATCGGTGGCCCCGCCCTTATTCGGGCAGCCGCTAAGAACCACGATTTTGTTACAGTGGTTACCGATCCTAGCGATTACCCCACAGTCATGGCAGAAATGGAAACCGGCGGGACTCTTACAAAAAATTTGCGTCGTCGCTTGGCGGCTAAGGCCTTCGCGCGGACGGCAACATACGATGCAGCGATCTCGGGGTGGTTTACTAAGATTCTGGCTGAAGATTTTCCACCACAGATCTTAGTGTCAGGTGTCCTTAAAGAAGTTCTTCGCTATGGCGAAAACCCTCATCAGCAGGCAGCTTTCTATACAACATCGACACCGCGCGAAGGGGTCGCCTCTGCTCAGCAAATTCAAGGCAAACAATTATCGTGGAATAATCTTAACGATACGGATGCTGCCTTCGAACTGGTTTCGGAGTTTCAAGCGCCGCGGTACGATCAACCAGCTGTGGCAATCGTCAAACATGCCAATCCTTGCGGAGTCGCCTTAGGGTCAAGTTTGCGCGATGCTTACGAGAAAGCTCTCGCATCAGATCCGGTTAGCGCCTTTGGTGGTATTGTGGCGTTGAACCGTCCTCTGGACGGGCCAACCGCTGAAGCCATCGCCAAGTTATTTGCCGAGGTTGTGATAGCGCCAGGTATAGACGAAGCTGCGCGTGCAGCCCTAAAGGGAAAGACCAATCTGCGGATCTTATTGACTTCAGGTTTGGCTGACCCTGCGGCGACAGATCTTACAGTACGCGGCCTTGCAGGAAGTCTTCTGGTGCAGACAAGTGACCGCGGTCACGTTCTGCCAAAAGATATGAAGGTAGTGACGCGCCGTCCTCCCACGCCTCAAGAATGGAAAGACTTACTCTTTGCCTTTACCGTCGCTAAGCATGTCAAATCCAATGCGATCGTTTATGCGCGTGACGGAGCAACAGTGGGTATTGGCGCTGGTCAAATGAGCCGGGTCGATTCTTCGCGCACGGCTGCATTCAAGGCAGCGGAGGCCGCGCGCGTTGCAGGCTTATCTGAATCAAAAGCCATCGGATCCGCAGTGGCATCTGATGCGTTTTTCCCTTTTGCCGATGGACTGATGGCGGCGGTCGAGGCGGGTGCCACTGCTGCGATTCAGCCAGGCGGTTCGGTCCGCGATGCCGAGGTTGTCGCTGCTGCCGATAAGGCGGGGATTGCCATGGTCTTTACGGGTATGCGGCACTTTCGCCACTAAGATGACTAAGATAGAAAATAAGTGGAGGAACCTATGGAGCAACGGCTTAGTTTGGTCACCTTAGGTGTGCGTGATATTGCCAAGGCTCGGAAATTTTATGAAGCCCTAGGTTGGAAAACAGGAGGGCCAACCAATCCCCATGTCGCTTTTTTCCAACTTGGCGGTGTCATCATCGGGTTATGGTCCAAAGAATCCTTAGCTGAAGAGGCAGGACTTAACCTTGGTAAGGATTTTGGTGGTGTCGCCCTTGCACAAAATGTCGCCGATAAAAAAACCGTCGATCGTGTTCTCGCTGAAGCCGAAAAAGCAGGGGGCAAAATTATCGCAGCCGCAAGTGATAAATTCTGGGGTGGCTATTCGGGTTATTTTACGGATATCGATGGTCATCCCTGGGAGATTGCTTGGAATCCTGGGTTCACTCTGACAGCGGATGGAAAAACCTTACTTGAAGGCTAAGAATCGAAAGGTGGATTTATTTTGTTTAAATCATTTAATTCAGACACAAGTAATTCAGACACAGGGAAATCGATAAAGGATCAAACTTATACGAGAAATAAAAAGCAGGAATCGCCTTAGGTATCTTGAGTCTTTTTTATTCGTGCGAGTTCGGCTTGCAACTGATCGAGACGTTTCTCAAGATCGTGAACAGTTGAGCTCTCATTTTTTTTCTCTGCGGAACCGGATTGGGATACTGTTTCAGACGAAGGATCTCTTGATGCAGCTCCAGCAGGACCTGAAAAGGGCGAGAACATCCGCATCGCTTGCTCAAACATAGCGATATTTTGTTTTCCCACTTCTTCCATGCGATTGAAGGGGAAAATCCCTCCAAAGGTTTCTTGCATATAGAGGCGGAAGCGGTCTTGATTGGCGGAAAAAGACTTCATGGTCTCTTCTAGATAGCGCGGGACCAAGAATTGCATATTATCCCCGTATAAACCGATCAGTTGGCGCAAAAAGCTAATGGGTAACATATTTTGCCCTTTGCCTTCTTCTTCAACGATGATTTGGGTAAGAACCTGGCGCGTAATATCTTCGCCGGTCTTAGCATCCTGAACGACAAAATCTATGCCATTCTTCACCATTTGGCAGAGATGATCTAAGGTCACATAAGCGCTCGTCGCCGTATTATAAAGCCGCCGATTTGCGTACTTTTTAATCGTGACAACCTCGCCAGTCTGGCTTTCGATTGCCGGTGATGGCTCGCTCTCAGGCAAACTGTTTTGGCCATTTTGTTCAGAATTCTGCGGCATAGACCTTTATAATCCTCTCAATAACAGGCTAGATAGTTTTAACCCTAAGCCATCTTCGCAGCTGCGACAAGAAACCCGCAAGCTATGCCCTCGGAACCCTAGCGTCCGCAAGGGTTGCAGCCTATACTTAAGGCCATGACAGAACCTTCGGATGCGGCGCATTTGGCGACCCGTTTTCTTGATTTATGGCAGGAAAGCCTATCGGCCATTGCAAGCGACGCCGAGCTTCTTGAAGCTCTGAATCGGAGCTTGGCAGCCTTAGGTTTTGGCGCTGCCGCTCTTTCAGGATTTATGGGGGCGGGTTTTCCGGGTTCGACTTTCACGGGCTCGGGTTTCCCAGGAAG
Source organism: Alphaproteobacteria bacterium (assembly GCA_041396725.1). Taxonomy (GTDB): domain Bacteria; phylum Pseudomonadota; class Alphaproteobacteria; order JAWKYA01; family JAWKYA01; genus JAWKYA01. The sequence continues at coordinate 4,687 of JAWKYA010000032.1, read as the reverse complement.
TTCGGGCTTTACGAGAGGGGATTCTCCCTGCAAAGATCCTTCGGCGATGGAGACAAAGGATGCCCTCGCATCGAAAAACCAAAAATCGACCGACTCTTCCCGATCCGCTGGCCGGGCGGGGCCAAGCGCAAGAAAATCATCCCCCGATCCCGCGTCGCCCCCCAGGACCGCGCCCGCTTCTTCTTCATCTAATGACAGCATGGAATCTGTGGCAGAGCTCACGAAACGCCTTCGTCTTCTCGAAGAACGCCTCGCTGTTGTGGCATCCCAAGATGCGCAATCCTCTCGCAGCACTCCAGGACGAGGCCGCACCCCTCGATCCCGCGCTCCTCGCCGTCGCCCTCGCTCGCGAAGCTGATCATCGCTTCGCTGCTTTTCTTGATGGCATCGAAGCTTATCGCGACCATCCCTATCGGCGCAATGTACCGGCGCCTGCTGCAGTTTGGCGCGAGGGGGCGACCCAGCTGCTTTTTTATAAATCGCCATCGCAAGGCCGTACCGGAAACCGTCGCCTGAATTCTAAAACATCGGTACCCATCGTTGTGGTGCCCTCGCTGATTAATAAGTCCTATATTCTTGATCTCGATACAGAAACAAGCCTGCTGCGATTCCTGTCGCGCCAAGGCCATCCCACATATTTGGTGGATTGGGGAAAGCCGGGCCCGAAAGAACTGAAATTCACCCTCGAGGACTATATCGCCGGCCGGCTTCACCGAAGTATTGAAGAGGTCGTGGCTCGGGAAGGTCGTCCCCCTGTTTTGTTGGGGTATTGTATGGGAGGGCTTCTAACTCTACCGATATCCCTCCTCAGGCCGGATTTAATTGTGGGTATGAGTCTTCTCGCAACCCCCTGGGATTTTCATGCCGAAGGCATAACCCGCTTGGGCGCTTTTCTTAAAGGTTTCGAAGCTGCGATCGCCGGTGTCGGCGAGCTGCCGATTGATCTTATTCAATCGATGTTTTTTGCGTTAGATCCTCTATTGGTGGTTCGGAAATTTGTTCGTTTTGGCAGTCTTAACCCCACATCAAAGCAAGCCTACCAATTTGTGGCAGTCGAAGATTGGTTGAATGACGGCGTTGCTCTGGCAGGGCCTGTTGCACAAACATGCCTACACGATTGGTATGGATCTAATGCTCCAGCAAAAAGAATGGCGACCAGGATACTGTTATCGATCCTGGGCAAGTGAGACACCCGACTCTGGTTATTGTTCCTAGCCAAGATCGGATCGTACCCCGGCAGCAGCAGCGATCTTGGCTAGGGACATTCCTGGCGCCACGCGCCTAGATCCGCCGCTCGGTCACATCGGCATGGTCGTTGGAGGTACGGCGCCTCAGAAAGTATGGCAACCCCTCGCCCGGTGGCTTACGCAGTTTAGCTAAGCGACGCGCTGATCTTCCGATTGAAGCTCTAGACGGGTTATGCAAGGCAGCCTAAGCTCACAGGGTGTGTAAAAAGAAAGGGAATTCCTATGACCGAGGTTGTGATCGCTAGTGCTTGTCGCACGCCCATCGGCGCGTTCAATGGTAGTTTAGCTACAGTCAACGCCCATATTCTTGGGACGACGGTCATTCGTGAAGCCCTTACCCGCGGCAAGGTCGCAGTTGATGAAGTCGATGAAGTGGTCATGGGTCAAGTCTTGACTGCAGGTGAAGGGCAAAACCCGGCGCGGCAGGCGGCGGTAGCTGCGGGGATCCCCGTGGAAAAAACCGCTTATGGCGTTAACCAAGTGTGCGGATCGGGGTTGCGTGCTGTAGCGCTTGGCTTCCAGGCCGTACAGCTCGGCGATGCTCAGATTGTTGTCGCGGGGGGGCAGGAGAGTATGAGCTTGTCTCCCCATTGTATGCATCTACGTGCGGGAACGCGCATGGGCGATGCTGCCATGATCGATACGATGATTAAGGATGGTCTCTGGGATGCTTTCAATGGCTATCATATGGGTACAACAGCTGAAAATGTCGCTCAGCGCTGGCAAATTACCCGCGAGCAACAGGATTCCTTCGCAGCAGAGAGCCAGCAGAAAGCCGAAGCGGCGCAAAAAGCCGGCAAGTTTAAAGATGAAATTATCCCTGTTACCGTGAAGGGCCGTAAGGGCGATACAGTGGTGGATACTGATGAATATCCCAAACACGGAACTACGATCGAGACCTTACAAAAACTCCGTCCCGCTTTTGCTAAGGATGGCACAGTGACGGCTGGAAATGCCTCAGGTATCAACGATGGGGCGGTTGCACTTGTTCTGATGACGGCGGCTGATGCTGCCAAACGTAAAGTTGAGCCGTTGGCGCGCATCGTTTCGTGGGCAACGGCGGGCGTTGATCCTGCCGTCATGGGATCTGGCCCTATCCCTGCTAGCCGCGCCGCGTTAAAGAAAGCGGGGTGGACGACAGACGATCTCGATTTGATCGAAGCCAATGAGGCTTTTGCTGCGCAAGCCTGCGCGGTGAACAAAGATTTAGGGTGGGATCCTGCCAAGGTTAACGTGAATGGCGGCGCCATCGCCTTGGGTCACCCTATTGGCGCTTCAGGTGCCCGTGTTTTGACGACTCTGATTTATGAGTTAAAGCGCCGCAAGGTTAAGCGTGGTCTCGCCACTCTTTGCATCGGTGGCGGTATGGGGATCGCCTTGTGTGTCGAAGGCGTATGATCTTGGGATGCGCGGAGATCCTGCGGGGAGAGATCACCCACAAGGCTGGCTTTGATGAAAGGCTCTTCATCACCGTCTAACCATAACGATGTATCAACGGTAATTTTCAAACCACGTCCATGCATGGCCGATCTCCCGTTTGTAGCATTCCCGTAACACTGTGAAGCCACAAAGGTTAGAAAAAGATGAAGTTCTTGGATAAGTCTGGAGCGTTGATTTAGTTCCAGGCTAGGGGCAGAGAGCTTAACGATTAAACCGTTGAAGTATTTCTAAATATTGGGATCCAGGAAAACCAAAATGCAGCCTGAGAGACAGAGCATCCCCCAGCAGGTATATGCTCTAGCATGGCTGTTAACCTGGACTTAGCTATTCATACAAAGAATTATCCCAAGCATGAGCTTGCGGTTAGCCGTCTTCATACCAAAGAAATAGAAGTTTTCTAGAACGACAGGGCGGTGCCGAAGGCGAAGGCGAAGCCGTGGGAACGGGAGCCTGAGTCTAGGATCTCCTCTCTTTCTGCGCTGCTTGTGGAATCGGAATCGAGCGCCTGGCGGCTGCCCCAATTGATATATTGAGCTTCGGCCTGCAGCTGGATCCCTGGCCCCAAGGCATAGGATGCTCCCAAGGCTACCGCTGCCTTGGTGTCGACGCCGTTTCCCGAAGAACTCGCTGGTTCGCCTATTTTAGTATAATTTCCGTTAGCCTCGCCGTAACCACCCTGGATCCCTATGGCCCAAGGGCCGATGGCATAGGTCACCCCCGCATTGCCTTCCCAGGATATCCCTTGACCGGCCTTGAAGCCCCGATTGTCCACCGAAGCGCCAGCGCCGATGGTCCAGCCGGCGAAGCTGACCTGAAAGCCATTGTGCACGATATAACGGTCCACATTATAGTTAAAGTTACTGCATCCATTGAATGCGCCTACTTTAGTAAACTCGCACTCTTCGAGCGGAGCATAGACACCGGTCAAGGACCAGGCCACATCGATGCCATTCATGGAGCGGACGAAGTTGATGCCAAGCTCGGTGATGTCTTGGAAGTCACCGTTGTCTTCCTCGGTCTGCACGGGTCCCGCATTGCCATCAGCGCCGCCACTGCCCCGACCGGTAGACCCATTCTCGGGCGCATAGGACACACCGAACTGGAAGCCCGGCGCAAAGCGCGGCGTGAAGTAATTGATCCGATTGTTACGGTTGAACTCGCCGGTCTTGGTGCCGATGCCGGCTTGATTGAACGAAGGATTCAGCAACAGATCGGTGCCATCGACGACGCCGATCTTGGTGACCCAAGGAGCCGAGTACTGCATAGAGTTAGCGGCACCGTCGGTATCGCCGATCTCGAACCGACCGAAGCCGCCGGTGAAGGCGATCTGGTGCTGATCCCGAAACAGGGTGCGGTTGGTGGTGCTGTTTACCAGGTAATTAAGGCCTTCAACATCAGACCCACTAACATCCGCATTCCTTGTTTCCATTTCGACCCGATAGGAAACGGTGACGCCGTTATCGAGTTGCGTCGAGGCCGAGAACCAAATCTCCGCATCCTCCCAATACATCTGAAACCCCCGGGGCTTTTGCTGATCATTTCCTCCGGAGTAGAATGCATGGTGGTTCAGCGGTTTTTGTGTGAGGGCGACCATGTAATATTCGGCGAAGCCGCCCAAGGAGAGCTTCAGAGGATCGGCAGCATAAAGAGGGGATGCGAGTGCGGTCGTCGCCGTAAGGGCGACGAGGGTCCGAGCCGGCCAGGTCCGAAGAAATACTACCTTAGCGGGGGTGGCTGTTAAGCTCTTGTTATCGAAAGACAAAGAGCCAGAAGTGTGAAGTGATGACATCAACCATCCTCTACAGGTGGATTCGAATAGCGATTACTTCGCCAGTGGTTGCTCAGATAGTACCTACCGTTCGTAAGCCTGTCGCCCAGTTTTCTGTAAAAGGGCGAAAATTACCCAATGTCTGTGGCCGAGAAACAACAGCAAAGATTGGATGCTCGGGAGGAAAGGGGGGTTGGATGCCGAGAAACCCCCGGCTTCCTGCCGATTCTCA
>JAWKYA010000031.1:0-21227 GCA_041396725.1 Alphaproteobacteria bacterium | reverse complement strand
CAACGATGTCGAGACCATCGCCTTCGATAGTTTCGGCGCAGAGTGGGTTACAGATATCGTTAAACAGCTCAAACTAAAGAATGTAACCTCGCATACGGCCGATTATGGATCGCTTCCCAACCTCGACCACGTCAATACCCACCACGACGTGGTTTTTCCTTGGAACGGCACTACCTCGGGTGTTCGTGTCCCCCACGGTGAGTGGGTTAAAAAGGACCGCAAAGGATTAACCATTTGCGATGCTACCTCCGCAGCCTTCGCTATGGAATTGCCGTGGGATAAACTCGATGTGGTCACCTGGTCGTGGCAAAAAGTGCTTGGCGGCGAAGCAGGCCATGGCATGATCGCTCTATCGCCTCGCGCCGTGGAACGATTACAATCTTATACACCTGCTTGGCCTTTACCTAAGATCTTCCGCCTGACTAAGGGTGGCAAGTTGATCGAAGGGATCTTCGTAGGTGAAACCATTAACACTCCATCGATGCTATGTGTTGCTGATGCTCTTGATGGTCTCGCTTGGGCTGAATCCATTGGCGGCCTTAAAGGATTAATCGCAAGAACCACTGCTAACTTCGCGACGATTGAGGCTTGGGTCGAAAAGGCAGATTGGGTTGATTTTTTAGCCATCGATCGAGAAATTCGCTCACCCACTTCGGTATGCCTTAAGATTATAGCACCTTGGTTCACAAGCCTTGATGATGCAGGCCGACAAACGGCTGTTAAAGATCTTGTCAGCACGCTCGAAGCAGAAAAGATTGCCTTTGATATCGCGAGCTATCGGGATGCCCCTGCGGGATTGCGCATCTGGTGCGGCGCTACTGTTGAGACCAGCGATCTTGAAGCTTTAACACCATGGCTCGATTGGGCCTATGGGGAGATCTCTCGTAACAAAGCCGCTGCCTAGCCTCCAGCCGAAAGAAAATCCATGCCGAAGGTTCTCATCGCCGATAGTTTAAGCCCGCAAGCCGAAGCAATTTTCCGCACCCGCGGGATCGAAGTCGAAACTGCGACTGGTCTTAAGCCAGAGGCACTCAAAGAGAAGCTCGTTAACGTCGATGGATTGGTCGTCCGTTCAGCAACAAAAGTCACCAAGGATATCTTGGATGCCGCGCGGCAACTTCAGATCGTTGGTCGTGCCGGAATTGGCGTCGATAATGTTGACGTTCCCGCTGCTACGGCCCGCGGCGTGGTCGTTATGAATACCCCTGGAGGCAATTCCATCACTACCGCCGAGCACGCTCTTGCCCTTATGTTCGCCTTGGCACGGGAAATCCCTGCCGCCAATTCTTCGACCCACGCTCGTAAATGGGAAAAGACGCGGTTTATGGGGGTCGAGCTAACCGGAAAGACCCTCGGCCTCATCGGTTGCGGCAATATTGGCGCCATCGTCGCCGATCGTGCCTTAGGGCTAAAGATGCGGGTGATTGCCTATGATCCCTTCCTTTCAGAAGAACGTGCGCGCGATCTTGGCGTCGAAAAGATCGAATTGGATGCCTTATTTACACGAGCCGATATTATTACCTTGCATGTTCCTTTAACCGAGGCGACGCGGAACATCATCGACGCTAAGGCTATTGCCAAGATGAAAACCGGCGTGCGTATCATCAATTGCGCGCGTGGAGGACTGATTGTCGAAAGTGATCTTAAAATAGCGTTGGAAAGCGGTAAGGTCGCTGGAGCCGCGTTAGATGTGTTCGAGATTGAGCCTGCCAAGGACAATCCTCTGTTCGGTATGGATAAACTTGTAGCCACACCGCACTTGGGTGCCTCTACGGCTGAAGCTCAAGAAAAAGTCGCACTTCAGATTGCTGAACAAATGAGCGATTTTCTCCTTCATGGCGCCATCGCCAATGCCGTCAACATGCCCTCGGTGACAGCAGAGGAAGCCCCTAAGCTTCGCCCTTATATGAAACTTTCTGAACTTTTGGGCAGCTTTGCCGGACAATTAACGGGAGATGGATTAAAGGCGGTGCGCATCGAATATGAAGGCCACGTCGGAAAATTGAATCGGCGCCCCTTAACCTGTCTTGCCTTAAAGGGTTTGCTAGGCCCACTTTTGGAATCTGTCAATATGGTCAATGCACCCATCATCGCCCGTGAACGGAATATCGACATTACCGAGACGACTCACGATCGACCGGGCGATTATCAAACCTTGATTAAACTGGTCGTTACCACAGATCGTGGTGAAAGATCGGTTTCTGGTACCTTGTTCGGCGGCGATAAGCCTCGTATGGTTGAGATTAAAGGCATTCCCGTCGAGGCAGAATGGTCGCCACACATGCTGTACATTACCAATAATGATAAACCAGGAATGATTGGGGCTTTAGGCACACTTCTAGGAGACGCCGGAGTCAATATCGCTACTTTCCATCTTGGTCGTGACCGCGAGGGAGGAACGGCGATTGCCTTACTCGCTGTCGACGAGGCTGTTCCAGCGGCACTTTTATCGCAGATCGAGAAACTCAATGGCGTGCGTCAGGCGCGCGCGTTGCGATTCTGATGGTGCGGTTTCCTCTGATAAAGACCTGGGGGTGTGCCGCTATCTTTGTGGCCTTCATCGGCACACAAACGGCTATAGCGCAGACAGCTCCTTCTCAAGGGCCTCAACCTCAAGGGCCTCAACCTTTTCCGCCTCCGATAGGTTCGCCCTCGCCCAATGCACCTAAATCTCCTACCATCTCAGCGCCAGTTCTAACACCACCCCCGGCACCGGTTTTAACGCCACCCAAACCAAGCACAGCGGTGCCATCGTCGTCGGATCCTATTTCTATTCTTAGACCTTCCCCTAAACCCTCTACGCCGACACCGGTACCAGGACCTACCACTGCCGCACCCTCCTTTTCTCCTCTACCAGCGAGCCCTGCCCCTATCGCCAAGCCCGTTTTACCTCAAGGAAAACTACGCCTTATTCCCATCGGTGGATATCAAGGACAGATTGATGTCTTCGCACCAAAAGGTGACGGGACTATTCTTGTTAAAGACAATAATGGTCATAGTTTTCGCCTCCAATTGGGTAATGGGGTGCCTCAATTGATTCTCGAAAATCGGCCAGTACCTTCACCAAAACCTATGACCTCTGAGTATGGGATACTGTCTGGATCGCGGACGACCTATGGGCAAAAAGATATTGCTGCCGCCTATCTGATCCAGCCCACGGCACAGTATCGCCATGGTGCGCTTGGCGATCGGATCGAAGCTGATGGTATCGAGGTCCGCGACCAAGCCGGAAAGATCTATACCTATTTCGAACACCGCGAAGCCGTATTCGAAGATGTCATGCCGCGACTGGTCGATATCGATGGTGATGGCCGCGACGAGATCATCGTTGTTCGCTCGCTGATCGATTATGGATCGGCCTTGGCGATGCTCGGACTACGGAATAACAAACTCGAATTTCTCGCTCAGAGCCCCGCGGTGGGCATTCCTATGCAATGGATGAATCCCGTTGGCTTTGCTGATTTTGATGGCGATAGAAAACTCGAAGTCGTCGCCATCATGATGCCCCATGAAATTGGTATTCTAACCTTGCTTCGATATCAGGACGGTGCTCTGGTGCCCTTGGCAACTGCTAATGGATTTAGTAATCACGTTTTCGGAACCCAAGAGCCAGATTTAGGTGCTGTCGTGGATATGAATGGTGATGGCCGCCCCGATGTTGTGGTTCCGGACTTGGAGCGAAGAAATCTTCGGATCGTCACTTTATGGGGTGACGACTTTCTTGATCTTGGCAAACTTACTTTGCCAGCACCTTTTACAGGACCTATGTACCCTCTTTACGATAGTGTCGGTCGCGGCGCCGTCGCTTTCATGGCGAATGGCAAACTTGTCGTCGCTGTCGGCGATGGATTACCTAAGACACCTCCACCCCCCGCACCAGGAACACCTATCGTTCGTCCACCCGAGGCCTCTAACTTACCGGCATCTCCTTCGCCCAAAGGGAACAAGCCTGTGGGCGATGTTACAGGTGGTCGGCCCGAACTTCCGTTATCGAAAAAACCACCGCCGCCATTACAACCTTACAAACCTCCCGCACAGGTCAATCCAGAAATTCTACGGCCGCAAGGTGGGATTAAACCGAGTGACCCTCATTAATGGCAAAGAAATCTATCTCTCGGGATTCGCATAACGTTGCCTCAGCTTTATTACCCGCAGGCTTCGCAGATGTTTTACCGCCGACAGCTGAGATCGAGGCCGCCGCTGTTGAAACCTTGATCGCTGAGTTTCGCCGCTATGGATATGCACGGGTTAAACCACCTCTTATCGAATTCGAAACTGATCTTCTTGCGGGGACTGGTGCTACAATGGCAGAGCAGACCTTCCGTTTAATGGATCCTGTATCTCAGCGGATGATGGGGGTGCGCGCCGATATCACCGTACAAGTGGCACGTATCGCTACAACGCGGTTGACTAAGATGCCCCGGCCTTTGCGTCTCTCCTATGCGGGACAAGTTTTGCGGGTTAGAGGGACACAGCTACGGCCAGAACGTCAATTTACACAAGTCGGCGCCGAGTTGGTAGGCGTCGATACAGCTCTTGCCGATGCCGAGATTATTATCCTTTCCGCCAGCAGTTTACAGCGACTTGGGATAAAAAATCTTTCTGTTGACCTTGCTTTACCGGGTCTAGCCTCACTGATAGTGAATACAAAAGGGGTCCCTGAAAATCTTCAACAGGCTTTAGATCGGCGCGACGCGCGCGCAGCAGCACGGCTGGCAGGTCCGGCGGGGAAAAGCCTTGCGGCCCTCATTAAAGCTTGTGGCCCTATAGCACCAGCCATGAAGGTTCTCGACAGAGTTGGTTTACCCAAGCAATGTCGCGCCCTTGTTACGCGGCTCCACTCGGTCGTCGTTAATTTATCCAAAGCATTACCAGAGCTCGTCGTAACTGTAGATTTCGTCGAGCAGCGCGGCTTTGCCTATGAACAAGGAATCGCCTTTACCCTATTTGCACGCGGCGTGCGCGGTGAGCTTGGGCGTGGCGGTGATTATGTCATATCGAGTGCTGAAGGTGCAGCACAAGAGGCCGCTTGTGGCGTGACCCTTTACATGGACTCTATTTTGCGCGGCCTTCCTCAATCTCTCTTCTCGAAGAGATTGTTTGCGCCTTGCACAACCGATCCTCAACGGCTTGCTGCCCTTCGCCAAGAAGGCTGGATTGTTATCATGGGGCTCAGCAAGGTAAAAAGCGATACCGCGGAAGCACGGCGTCTTAACTGTACGCATGTGCTGATCAAGAATAAACCTCAGCTGCTTTGATCTAACGAAGGAAAATCTTATGGCCAATGTGGCAGTGATCGGCTCGCAGTGGGGTGATGAAGGTAAGGGTAAAATCGTCGATTGGCTGTCTGAGCGTGCTGATGTGGTGGTACGATTTCAGGGTGGGCATAACGCTGGCCACACCTTAGTCATCGATGGTATCACTTATAAACTAAGTCTTCTCCCATCGGGCGTTGTGCGTGGAGGTAAACTATCCTTAATTGGCAATGGAGTTGTGGTTGATCCTTGGGCATTGCTGGCCGAGATCGATGCCATCGCCAAACAAGGAGTTAAAATCACGCCAGATCATCTACGCATTGCCGAAAATGCAGCCTTGATTCTGCCCTTGCATCCAGAACTTGATCGTGCTCGCGAGCAAGCACAGGGTGATGGAAGAATCGGGACGACTGGACGCGGGATTGGTCCTGCATACGAAGATAAGGTGGCGCGCCGCGCGGTGCGGCTGATCGACCTTGCTGAACCTGACACATTACGGCGCCGTATCGAAGCTCTGTTGGTACATCACAATGCGCTACGCCGTGGCTTGGGAGAAGCGGCTCTGAGCCTTGAGTCGATTTTGGAACCTTTACAAGAAATTGCGCCGCGGATTCTTCCTTATGCCGATTGTGTGTGGCATCGTCTGGATGAGGCGCGCAGTCAGGGCAAACGCATTCTATTCGAGGGGGCGCAAGGAACTCTGTTGGACGTCGATCATGGCACCTATCCGTTCGTAACCTCATCTAATACGGTTGCTGGCCAGGCGGCAGCAGGGTCCGGGATCGGCCCTGGTCGCATCGGCTATGTGCTGGGCATCACTAAAGCCTACACCACTCGTGTCGGCTCGGGCCCTTTTCCCACCGAGTTAACCGATGCCATTGGCGAACGTTTAGGAACGCGTGGCCGCGAGTTTGGCACAGTAACGGGACGCAAGCGTCGCTGTGGTTGGTTTGACGCTGTGTTGGTTCGGCAGGCCATCAAGGTCGGCGGTATCGATGGTATCGCTCTCACTAAACTGGATGTTCTAGATGGGCTTGATGAGATCAAGATCTGCACTGGCTATAAGCTAGGGACAAAAAATTTCGATCGGTTGCCGGCGGGTATAGTCGCACAAGCGCAGCTTCAGCCCCTGTATGAAACCATCGAAGGTTGGCAAGAAACCACCCAAGGCGCCCGGTCATGGGCGGATTTGCCGGCGCCAGCAATTAAATATGTGCGCCGCATCGAGGAGCTGATTGGCGCCCCGGTTGCTCTGCTTTCCACCAGTCCCGAACGCGCTGATACGATCTTGGTGCATGACCCCTTTGCGGACTAATGTTAACTTAGGTAGAGGTTAGGGTTTCGTTTTAAGCACGGCAAATATTGTAACAATTTTTGTGCCTCAGCTTGATTTATCCCCTTCACAGCTGTGTTGTTAATTTCACGTGCAGCAGCAACCAGTTTCGATAATAACTGCCGCGATTTTGGCGTAAGGGTAATAAAGCTCTGTCTTCGGTCATGTACATCTCGGCAGCGTAAAATCAGTCCATCGCGCTCCCTGCGTTTTAATGTATTCGCCATGGTAGCTCGCTCAATTAGAACATCTTCACAAAGCTGGGTTTGAGTTTGGAGAGATTTTTCCGCTAGGGAAAACAGGATTGAAATTGTCCTGGAAAACATAGATCAGGTAACGAGAGCGCCAGCGATAGCCTCGATCGCAGCCTCGACCTTGCTCGCATCGGGGCCGCCGGCCTGCGCCATATCGGGACGTCCGCCGCCGCCTTTACCGCCCAGAGTTTCAGCGCCAACCTTAACCAGATCCACCGCACTGATGCCCGGCGTAAGATCGTCAGTCACACCAACCACCAGAGAAGCCTTACCTTCCGTCGTGGTGATAAGAGCGACCACACCACTACCAAGCTTGCGCTTCAATTCGTCGGCCATAGCCTTCAGTTCGCGCGGCGGCACTTCTGTTAGGGTGCGGCCAATATACTTAACTTTACCAATGGTTCGCACCTCTGGTGCAGCGCCATTGCCACCACCGCCCGTCGCCAGTTTGCGGCGCAGGTCGGCAAGATCGCGCTCTAGCTTTTTGCGTTCATCCAGCAGGGCAGCAATACGATAGGGTAAATCCTGAGGCGAGGTTTTTGCCATAGCCGCAGCCTCCGTCAACAACACTGACTGCGCCCGCGTCCAGTCGATGGCAGCTTTACCCGCGACAGCCTCAATGCGCCGAACGCCGGCGGCCAAACCTTCTTCTGATAGGATGCGGAATAAACCAATATCACCGGTGCGAGTCACATGAGTGCCACCGCAAAGTTCTGTCGAATAGAAAGCACCTATCTTGGTCTCATGAGGTCCCCCCATGGAGATAACGCGCACTTCATCACCATATTTTTCACCAAATAGCGCCAAGGCACCCGCAGCAACTGCCGCCTCCGGCGCCATCAGTCGCGTCGTCACCTCGGCATTATTCAGGATCCGAGCATTCACATCTGCTTCAACCGCAGCGATATCCTCAGCAGTCAAGGGACGAGGGTGGGAGAAGTCGAACCGTAGGCGATCCGGCGCTACCAATGAACCTTTTTGAGTCACGTGCTCACCCAAACGGCGGCGCAAGGCCTCGTGCAGTAGATGAGTTGCCGAATGGTGGGCACGCAAAGCGGCACGGCGCTCGGCGTCGATGCGCATATTAACAGCCGCGCCAACCTTTAAGGTTCCGTGGATTACCTTGCCCAAGTGCAGCCATAAATCCCCTAGCTTCCTTTGGGTATCGCTAATCGCCACCTCAAGGCCCTCAGGGGCAAAGAAAGCACCTTGATCGCCCTGCTGACCACCTGACTCGCCATAAAAAGGTGTTTGATTAACAATAACCGCAACTGTATCGCCCGCCTTGGCCGAAGGCACCTCCTGACCATCCTTGATGATTGCCAGAACATGACCCTCGGCAGCAGTCTCGCTATAGCCTAAGAACTCGGTCGCCCCATGTTTTTCGCGCAAGCCAAACCATAAAGTCTCGGTTGCAGTCTCGCCCGATCCAGCCCAAGCCTTGCGTGCCTCCGCCCGTTGCTTCGCCATGGCTGCATCAAATCCAGCTATATCGACCGTGCGGTCTTGCCCACGCAAAATATCTTGAGTCAAATCCAGCGGAAAACCGTAGGTGTCGTAAAGACGAAAAGCAACATCCCCTGCTAAGGCGCGACCCGCAGATATCCGCCCTAACTCTTCATCCAAGAGCTTTAACCCTCGTTCCAAGGTTTGTCGAAACCGCGTTTCCTCCAGCTTTAAAGTTTCGGTCACCAGAGCTTCGGCCCGGATCAGCTCAGGATAGGCCGTACCCATCATCCGCACCAAGGTGGGTACCAGCCGCCACATCAAAGGATCGCGACTGCCCAGCTTATGCGCATGACGCATGGCACGGCGCATAATCCGCCGTAGGACATAGCCACGGCCCTCATTGGAGGGCAACACACCATCGGCAATCAAAAAAGCACTTGAGCGTAAGTGATCAGCAATAACTCGATGCGAGACCGCATGAGGCCCATCAGCATGTTGCTGCGTCAGCTCGGCTGAAGCTTCGATCAAAGCCCGTAGGAGATCGGTATCATAATTGTCGTGCTTGCCCTGCAAGATAGCCGAGATCCGCTCTAGACCCATGCCGGTATCGATGGAGGGCCGTGGCAGGTTAATGCGCGTGCCGCCTGGTTGTTGCTCGTACTGCATAAAGACGAGATTCCAAATCTCGATAAAGCGATCGCCATCGGCATCCTTACTGCCTGGTGGTCCTCCAGGGATTTTATCGCCATGATCATAGAAGATTTCCGAGCAGGGACCGCAGGGACCTGTATCGCCCATTTGCCAGAAATTATCCGAGGTCGAAATGCGAATGATGCGATCGTCGCCAAGTCCGGCAATCTTCTTCCACAGACCTGCCGCCTCTTCGTCTTCGCTATAAACCGTGACTAGAAGTCGGGACTTTGCGAGGCCATAGTCCTTGGTGACGAGGGCCCAGGCATAGTCTATGGCATCGGCTTTAAAGTAATCGCCGAAAGAGAAATTCCCCAGCATTTCGAAGAAAGTATGGTGCCGAGCCGTATAGCCGACGTTTTCGAGATCGTTATGCTTACCGCCCGCGCGGACGCATTTCTGTGCTGTGGTCGCTCGTTGATATGGACGCTGTTCCGCACCGGTGAAGACGTTCTTGAACTGGACCATGCCTGAATTCGTAAACAGTAAAGATGGATCGTTACGTGGCACCAAAGGACTTGAAGATACGACCTCGTGGCCGTTCCGGTGAAAGAACTCAAGAAAAGTGGATCGAATATCGTTACCGCTGACCATGATCTTCTCGTTTTAACGACCCTTTGTTGTCTCTATTGTTTTCTTTAATTCTGTTTATACCTCAACGAGAAAACACTCTTTAGTTTACTGCAGATCCAGAATCGCCTCATTGTGAAATCGAAATGAAGAGTAGGATGGTTTTTCTTTTATCTTTAGACCCTTACAGGTCTTTGGCTACAATTCCGTACTCGTAACAAATTTTCCTCGCAATGTTTTAGAAGGATCCCAAAATTTCTCTCCCAGATCTTGTACCCGCGAGACGCCCCTCTGTCCAGCAACGGACTACCTCTCAGGTAAGTTTATAGCGAACCTTAGAAATGGAGGAACCCAGGATGCGCATTCCGAAAGTAGCCGAGCGCTGAACCAGGAAGCGCCTCCCGGAGTACCAGCCGAAGGATTGCGCATAGGCTACCTTATAAACCTAGGCTGATAAATCGGGGTAACAAACTGAGATCAACACTTCTAGGCACTATGAATCAGCAAAATTTGCGCCAGAGTAAACTTGGTTTGGACTTTCTATAAAACCATTCGGGAAGAAAATCATTCAAAATGCTGCCCAAAGATGTGTCCGCCCTCGTTGCTGATGTTCCTGTTACGGAATAATTCCGGGAGGACAGGGAGACACAACATAACGAGGGCGGCTCTCCGATCACCACCAGGCAGGGGTTATCGCCGGTACCAATCGAAGGTTTTTTGATAAGGTTTAGATTAACTCACCTTAGATCCATTCGCTCGAGATTGAACAGCGCGGGTGAGATCCAAAAGATACCTCAATCCTTATCTTTATCTTTTATACTCATATCCTCTCAGCGGCGCGATCTTCTAATCTAATGCTGAGAAGAAATATGCCCCCCTTCCCTAATCATCGGCAGCGGCGCTATCGCCGTCTCCCGTTGACATCATCATCTGCCCAGCAACGAGTCCCGCATTGGCGCGAATTTTTTGTTCAATGGTGGTCGCAATTTCAGGATTGGTTTTCAAAAAGGTTTTTGCATTCCCCCGTCCCTGACCGATCCTTTGACCTTCGAAGGAAAACCAGGCACCAGATTTTTCCACCACCCCGGCCGCGACCCCAAGATCGATTAATTCACCCACCTTGGAAACGCCCTCGCCATACATAATGTCGAACTCTACTACTTTAAACGGAGGCGCCATCTTATTTTTAACGACCTTCACCTTGGTTTGATTACCAACCACATCATCGCGCTCTTTAATCTGACCGATTCGGCGAATATCAAGACGCACCGAGGCATAGAATTTAAGTGCATTACCGCCTGTAGTCGTTTCGGGGCTACCAAACATGACTCCGATTTTCATGCGAATTTGATTAATGAAGATGACCAAGGTGTTCGAGCGAGCAATCGAAGAGGTGAGCTTGCGCAAAGCCTGACTCATCAACCGAGCGTGCAGCCCAACATGGCTTTCGCCCATCTCGCCCTCGAGTTCGGCCCGCGGCACCAGGGCGGCAACAGAATCGATAATCAAAACGTCGATCGCACCCGAGCGCACAAGCGTATCGGCAATTTCCAGTGCCTGTTCGCCGGCATCAGGTTGTGAGATCAAGAGATTGCTGACATCGACCCCAAGCTTGCCGGCATAAACGGGATCTAAGGCATGCTCGGCATCGATGAAGGCGCAAGTCCCGCCCGCCTTTTGCGCCTCGGCAACAACATGGAGAGCCAAGGTCGTCTTACCCGAGGATTCAGGACCATAGATTTCGACAATCCGGCCACGCGGCAAACCCCCAATACCAAGGGCGATATCCAAGCTGAGTGATCCTGTAGAAATCGCCTCATGCTCTACGGCTTCTTGCTGGCCGAGTTTCATAATTGAGCCTTTGCCGAATGACCGCTCAATCTGACCGAGCGCAGCATCCAAGGCTTTCTGCTTATCCATATCGTTCCTTTCTACTAGGCGCAGAGCCGAACTACTCATTTTTATCCCTCCTCTTACAAAAAGCCGGATGCCCCCGCAATGCGGGTGTTTGATCACTTTATGTTCTTGAACTTTCTTTCTTTATCGCTCCACGGCTGAGGCAAAAGGATAGATTGCATTCTATTTATCTATCGCCTCTTCCCGTGCAAATAACTTTACTACAGGAACAATAAAAGAACAAGAAGAAAACTTGAAGTGAACAAATCGGCCAATTTTTCTGAATTTCCTGGCCAAGCCTAGATTGGCCCTGTTTTACTCCTTACTCCTACCCCACAAGTACGCGTTGCAGGCTTATTTTTTGGTCAAAACTTCCTTAACCACCCCTGCAAACTGCGCCAGGCTAAAGGGCTTCGCAAGAAATTGCACTTCCCGAGTCGCCCGAATCCGATCTTTAAGCGCCTCTTCTGCATAGCCCGATATGCACAAAACCTTTATCTCCGGCACAATTTTCCTTGCTGCGGCTACGACCGTTGGCCCATCCATCTCGGGCATAACCATATCAGTAATCAGAAGATCGATTTTAGCACCCTGCTGCCGCAGAATCTCCAATGCTTCCGCCCCTGAAGCTGCCCCAAAGACCGTATATCCCCGCGCCTCAAGTGCCCGCACAGCAAAGATGCGTACTGAATCTTCATCTTCTGTAATCAGAACTGTTCGATTTTTTCCCTCGCGACGTTGCAATGATGGTTTTATAGCCTTTTCCCCAACCGGCTCTGCAATCGGCGATGGAGCAACAGCACGCGAATCAGCATGGATAGGGAACAGCAAGCGGAAGGTCGAACCACGACCTACCGCAGTATCTACAAAGACAAACCCCCCAGTTTGCTTCATAATTCCATAAACTGTCGCCAGGCCTAATCCGGTTCCTTGCCCAACCGCCTTGGTCGAGAAAAATGGTTCGAAAATACGGCCGAGAATTTCCGGCGCAATGCCGACGCCCGTGTCTTCTACCTCGATTGTCACCCACTTACCTGCCGGAACAACCTCATCCCCTTGCACCAAGGGCCGATTCAAAACTGTGTTGGTGGTGCGAATCCGCAAGACTCCGCTGCGCGGCATAGCGTCCCGTGCATTTACCACCAGATTGATCAGCACTTGTTCGAATTGGCTTTGGTCGACAAAAATAAGCCCAAGGTTTGGTGCGTGTTGAAACTCCAGCACAATGCTCTCGCCTAAGAGACGGCGGAGTAAGTCTGCAAGACCCGCCAAGGTCTCGGGCACATCCAAAATACGTGGTTGTAAAATTTGTCGGCGTGAAAAGGCTAGAAGTTGACGCACCAAGGTTGCCGCGCGTTCGGCATTTTGCTTAATGCGAACTAAATCAGCAGCATCCTCATTTTCAAGATCTTGACGCCGCAAGATCAAATCGCAATATCCCATAATCGCTGTCAAAAGATTGTTAAAGTCGTGCGCAATTCCACCGGCCAATTGCCCAATCGCTTGCATCTTTTGTGCTTGCGCCAATCGCTGTTCAAGGTGAGTTTGTTCGGTCGTAGCGAGCATAAACTGTCGCCCCGCAGTGGGTGCATCTTCGAAATCGGCGCCAATAAACAAGGTCGCCGTTGCATTTCCCGTTTGACCAAATCGGACATCGATCCGCTGAAATCTTGGATGAGCTTGCAAACTATCCAGGATGCGCCGTACTGCCGCCCGATCATCCTCAAACACTAAGTCATCGAGATGTTGGCCGTCTAACCTGATCTTAGGACCGCCTACTAAGGATATGAACGCATCATTACCGCGCAGAATCCGTGTTTGATTGTCGAGTAAAGCAATCCCGATTGGAGCCAAGTCATAGAGAGCGCGAAACCGTCGCTCGGCTCGGCGACGGATAGGAGGAGGAATCTCGGATCGACTTCTTACGCGTCGATCCTGTTTCTTTTCCGCCATTTTTTTCTCCACCAGGGCGGCCCCATTTTTTGCATTTACGACAAGATTCGAACTTCCTCTAACTTAATTTTACTTAACTGACGTCATGATGGCGGGCCGGCGATCAATCGTCGCGATGAGTCCGCTCCATCCGTTCATGGCGTTCCTGAGCTTCAAGACTCAGTGTAGCAATTGGACGTGCGATCAATCGTTTAAGACCGATCGGCTCTCCCGTTTCCTCACAATATCCATAGATACCTTCATCGATCCGGCGTAAAGCATCGTCAATTTTCGACAATAACTTGCGTTGACGATCCCTTGTTCGCAGTTCAATCGAGCGATCGGTTTCCAGCGAGGCGCGATCGTTCATATCAGATTCCTGCAAGCTTTCTTCACGAAGAACCATTAAAGTTTCATCGGATTCCTTCAAAACGTCCTCGCGCCACTTCAAGAGTTTCTGCCGGAAAAATTCTTGCTGGCGCGGATTCATAAACTCTTCTTGATCGGAAGGTTCATAATCCGCAGGGAGAACAACCGCCGGTCCTGGCTTACCTAAGACCTTGCGCGGGATGATCGGTTTTTTCACTGGTGCTGGCTTCGCCGTAACCGAGGGGCGGAACGCCGCTGGCCCAAGACGGCGGCTGATTGGCGAGATGGTGCGCTTGGCCTGAGGCTGTATCCCTGGCCGCGCCCCAGCTTGTTTCAGTGCTGGTTTTGTCGCTGATGATTTCTGCGCTCCCTTTGTGGGAAGGGCTTTGATCGCCACTTTACTGGGTGGTGATTTCGTTTTCGCAGCCACGGTTTTTTTCACCGCACCACCCTTCGGTCGTGCGCCAATCGCTTTTGCGGATTTTCCTGACTTAGCCGTAGAACGCGGTTTAGCGGCAATAGGTTTCTTTTTGATTCCCTTGCTTGCACTTTTTTTACCAACACCTTGGACCTTCGGCGACGGCTTAAGTGGCTTTTTCGCCTTGGCCTTGGCAGCTATTTTCGGTTTCGCACCTGACTTAACTCGGCGCTTACCCGATTTTGCCACCAGCTTCGCAGTGAGGCTCTTTTTCTTAGGTGGTACGGTAGGTTTCTTTTTCTTCGCTGGAGAGGTTTTCTTCTGTGCCATGATAAACCGCAAGGTTACGAGAAATTCCTAGGCGCGCGAGTATAGGAATCGACCTCTCGCGCTGCAAGCACGTTTATATTAACAAAGAATTACTTTAAAAGGCTGTTATTTTCCCTAGTTCTGGCGCGATTCGGTAAAAAAGTGGGGGAGACCTTGCGGCCTCCCCCAAGTATACAGGGAGCACTGATGCCAGGCGAGACACCGGCGGTTGGCATCACGATCCGCCGGCGTATGGGCGGAACTGGCAAGCTCCGCCGCATAATGTGGTGCCGACCCTAATCGGCACAAACCTAAGGCCTGCGCTAAGAGCAGCCGCTGGTCGCCCCGCAACTATTGCACTTGAGGCAAGTACCGTTGCGGATAAGGGTGAAATTCGCGCATTCGGGACAAGGGTCACCCTCATATCCTTTGAGGCGCGCCTCACGAATGCGATCAAGTTGACGATTGACCTCACGAACGGCGGTCTCAGCTACAGCGGGCGACGGCGCAAGCACGGTCTCAGCCACCGGATCAGGAGCAAAGGCGTCGGCAACCGTTTGCGCTTCGCTTTTGGCACGGAGATTTTCCGTTCCTGTCGCAGCAAGGCCACCTTGTAAGACCAGCAGATTGGCTCGAACATATCCGGTTGATGCAACCCGCCGCACCAGTTCTTGTGTATTCAGAGGCTCGGCCTCAAGCGAACGAGATTGGTCCTCTGCTGGTGGGGCCTTTTTCTGACCTAGGCTTTTACCTAAGGCGTCAGGGAGAAGATCCGCAGGTTCAGCATGGGCAAGGTCGGTACGACCCAGGTAACTGACAGCAAGTTCGCGGAAAATGTAATCGAGAACGCTGGTTGCCATCTTGATGGCATCATTGCCTTGCACTGGTCCCGCAGGCTCAAACCGAGTAAAGGTGAAGGCTTCGACAAACTCCTCCAGTGGCACGCCATATTGCAGACCAATGGAAATGGCGATG
Source organism: Alphaproteobacteria bacterium (assembly GCA_041396725.1). Taxonomy (GTDB): domain Bacteria; phylum Pseudomonadota; class Alphaproteobacteria; order JAWKYA01; family JAWKYA01; genus JAWKYA01. The sequence continues at coordinate 5,777 of JAWKYA010000031.1, read as the reverse complement.
GCAAAATTATTCATGAGCGACCGAAAAGCAGCCCCTTCCTTGTGCATATCGATAAAGATCTCGCCCAAACGGCCATCTTCATATTCGCCCGTGCGCAGGTAAACCTTGTGGCCACCTACCGCTGCTTTTTGGGTATAGCCTTTGCGGCGATGAGGCAAGCGACGGCGATCGGTCACACGATCGATGATGCGTTCGATCACCCGCTCCGTAATTACGGTCGCTCGCTCAGATACTGGCGCAGAGATGATTTGATCAACGAAACTCGGTGTCGTTACCGTGCCATTGTCTTCATCATCGAAATCATCCTCGATTACCGCCGCCAAGGGTTGCGATAACTTACAGCCATCGCGATATAGCGCCACGGCTTTTAACCCCAGTTTCCAGGCTAAGGTATAAACATTGCGGCAGTCGGCGATGCTGGCGCTATTGAGCATATTGACGGTTTTCGAGATGGCACCGGAAACAAAAGGCTGTACCACCGCCATCATCCGCAGATGACTCTCCCACGATAAGCTACGCGTGCCATGACGGCCGCAGGCAGAAGCGCAATCGAAGACCGCCAGATGCTCGGACTGGAGACCCGGCGCACCCTCCACCGTCATCGCACCACAGCAATACACATTGGCGGCGGCGATCTGTTCAGGAGTAAAGCCCAAGGCATCCAACATGTCGAACGACAAGTCTTCAAGATCACTGGTATCGAGTTTCAAAACTTGGGTGCAGAATTCGGCACCTAGAGTCCACTTGTTAAAGGCAAAGCGAATATCGAACGCGTTTTCTAGCGCCTGCTCCAACTTAGCCAAGGCTCCGTCGTCGAACCCACAGCGCCGTAAACTGGCGTGGTCGATCTCGGGTGCATCCTTTAATGTGCCATAGCCAATTGCGTAATTAACAATCTGGATTGCCGTATCCGCATCATAACCGAGTGCCTCCAAGGCCAGAGGCACCGTGCGGTTAATGATGCGGAAATAACCACCACCGGCGAGCTTCTTGAACTTGACCAAGGCGAAGTCCGGCTCGATCCCTGTGGTATCGCAATCCATCACCAAACCAATGGTCCCCGTTGGTGCTATCGCTGTGACCTGCGCGTTACGATATCCATGTTCCTTGCCAAGACTAAGCGCTTCATTCCAAGCGGCAGTGGCGGCCTGAAAAAGCTGTGGATCCAATTTAGAATGCGCTTTGAGCGGTAATGGTGGAACTGCCAATCCTTCGTATCCTGTGGTCTCACCCAAAGCGGCGCGGTGATGATTGCGCATCACCTGCAACATGGCTTCGCGGTTGGCAGCAAACCCCGGAAAGGGGCCAAGCTCTTCAGCCATCTCGGCCGAGACAGCGTAGGCAGTTCCCGTCATAATCGCCGTTACCGCCGCCGCCAAAGACCGTCCGGCGTCGCTGTCATACGAATGACCCAAAGACATAATCAGAGCACCAAGATTAGCGTAGCCCAGACCGAGGGTGCGAAATTCGTAAGACCGATGCGCAATCAAAGCCGAAGGATACTGCGCCATCAGCACCGAGATCTCGAGCGCTAGAATCCAGAACCGGACCGCATGGCGAAAACCCTCGCTGTCAAAACTGCCATCATCGCGACGAAATGCCATTAAGTTGATTGAGGCGAGGTTGCAGGCCGTATCATCTAGGAACATATATTCCGAGCACGGATTGGAGGCATTGATCCGACCGCTCACAGGGCAGGTATGCCACGCGTTGATGGTGGTATCGAACTGAATCCCAGGGTCGGCCGAAGCCCATGCCGCTTGAGCAAGGTGATCCCATAGCTGGCGCGCCTTAACTGTCTTAACCACAGTGCCATCAGTTCGCCGTGTTAAAGACCAATCGCCATCGCGCTCGACCGCCAGTAAAAAATCGTCCTTTACGCGGACTGTATTATTGGCATTCTGACCACTGACACTGCGGTAAGCTTCACCGTCCCAGTCGGTATCAAATAGGGGTAACCGGATCGTAGCTTGCCCTTCGGCTGCTAGACGCAATGCCCGCTGGATCATAGTCTCTGGCAACAGTGCCCGGCGTGCCGCGCGGATCGCTTTGGCTAAAGCTTTGTTCTGGTGAGGGTCAAGTCGCGTCGTATCATCAACCAAGCTTTCACCAGCACCCTCACGGCAAGCTTTAAGGATCGCATTCATATGCCGCTCGGTTAGACGCGATCCTGCAACCAAAGCGGCGACCTTCTGTTCCTCAATGGTTTTCCAATCAATAAAGGCTTCGATGTCAGGATGATCGATATCGAGGATCACCATCTTGGCGGCTCGACGCGTGGTACCACCTGATTTGATTGCCCCGGCCGCTTGATCGCCAATTTTAAGAAAGCTCATGACGCCAGAGGTGATGCCGCCACTTGATAACGGTTCGCCCTCAGCACGTAAGGCCGAGAAATTAGAACCAGTGCCACTGCCATACTTAAACAGTCGCGCCTCGCGTTGCCATAAATCCATAATGCCGCCAGCGCCCACCAAATCGTCAGCCACCGACTGAATGAAACAAGCGTGAGGCTGCGGATGGTGATAGGCAGAGGTCGCGGTCTCCAAAGTACCCGAGGCAAAGTCGACAAACCAATGACCTTGGGTAGGACCATCTATGCCATAGGCCCAGTGCAGCCCGGTGTTAAACCATTGAGGAGAATTGGGCGCGGCCATTTGCTGAGCCAGCATAAAGCGCATTTCATCGTAATAGGTGCGCGCATCATCCTCGCTATCGAAATAGCCACCCTTCCATCCCCAGTAAGTCCAGGTACCCGCCAAGCGATCGAATACCTGTCGTGCATCGCTTTCACCAGTGAAACGCTCTGCTTCCGGCAAGGCCGCAAGCGCTGTCGTATCGGCAATTCCGCACTGCAGCCAATCGGGGATCCCTTCTTCGATATGGCGACAGAGAATCTTGGGTACCCCTGCCTTGCGAAAGTATTTCTGCACCAAGATATCGACCGCAACCTGGCCCCACATTGCAGGTACCGTTACTTTATCTTGATGAAAAACCACCACACCGCTGGGGTCGCGAATCTCACTTGCCGCCTCACGGAACGTGATATCCGTGTATGGCGACAGATCTTTTTTTGTGAATCGGCGCGCCAATCGCATGGCGGACTTCCCCTTAACCCCGAGTCGCAGCAAAACCCACGGATTTCTTGCATACCCCGCAATATCCTGTGGGTCTCGCCCAAATCTGCCACAGAATGTAGGGGATGTCACTAGACTAAGAAGGTTTTTCCTTGACCCTCAATGGTTAACATTATTCTTAATAATTATCGCGATGGGGCGACATCGGGGTCTGCTCTGGAAGGATCTACGTTGCAGAAGATCCTTCAAAGAGGACAAAAGGTGAATTCTCCTCCATTTTTCAGCAGAATTTCTTGGAGAAGATTCTCGGGGGTAAGACTGGACGCGTACAGTCACAAATGTCATAGTGCTGCGCGTTTCAGCGCCGCGCGCGTGGCGCCGTTGGTGGTTATTTTTCCAGATTTTGGGCAACGATTCATGAGCCTCTCTACGCGCCTCTTCACCCTGCTTCACGGCCATCTTGTCGGCACAGATGAAGAGGGCAATCGTTACTACGAACAGCGAGGTGCCGGGGCCCTCAGTCATCCCGATCTCGGGCCCTCGAAACAGCGGCGCCAGCGGCGTTGGGTTCTCTATAAAGGAGAGGTCGAGGCTAGCCGGATACCGCCTGAATGGCATGCTTGGCTGCACTATACGGTGGAGTCCCCGCCCGATCCTGAAGTTGTGGCGAAGCGGCGACGTTTCTGGCAGAAGAAACACCAGCCAAACACGACTGGAACTCCCGCGGCTTATTTGCCGCCTGGCCATAGCCTTGCCGGCGGCCGACGCAGAAAGGCGACGGGTGATTATGACGCGTGGATACCGCCGAAGTAATGGCGATCCCTTATCAAACTTAACGACCAAGGAGCTTTCTTAGTCCATGCATCGTAGTCTTATCGAAACACTTCTCGGGGCCGCCGTGATTGCTGTCGCCATTCTTTTTCTGGTTTTTGGCTACACAGAAACCAATGAGGTGCGGTTCGGCGGCTATCCCATCAAAGCAAAGTTCAGTCGTGTCGATGGGGTTAAGATTGGGGATGAAGTGCGTATGTTTGGTGTTCGGGTTGGATCGGTCGCCAAGCTCGATCTTGATCCCGAAGACTTCCTGGTCCAAATGACGATGAATATCAACCATGGCGTCCAACTCCACAGCGATGCCTTTGCTGCCATTAATACAGCTGGCCTCTTCAGTGGGAAGTTCATCGCTCTCGATCCTGGAGGCGGCGAAGATGAAATTTTGAAGCCGGGCGACGCGATTGCCTTTGTTCAAGATTCAGTCATTCTGGATGAATTGGTCGAGAAAATTGTAAGCTTTGCAAAATCTTCCCGTGTTCCTGTTAAAAAGGAGAGTGGCGCATCATCCGGAGCGACGCCACAAGAGGCTACCCCCTCCTCTCCTCCGAAAAAGTAACCAAAGCGAGAACAACTATGCGCCGCGAAACCATTGAAATCATTATAGGCCTTCTCGTTATCCTCGTTGCAGCGACGCCCATTGCACTCCTTGCAGCAGGCTCACGTAAACCCGAGGCAACGGCCCGCACTTATGTGCTTCACGCGCACTTTAATAAAGTCGGCGGGGTTCAACCTGGAAACGAGGTTCAGATCGGGGGTATCCGCGTTGGCACTATTCTTCGCCAGTATATCGATTACGAGAATTACAGTGCTGTTCTCGATTTTGCGATCGACGAACGTTACAAATTGCCGGTCGATACAGAGGTTTCTGTCGCGAGTGCTGGCATGTTCGGTGGTGGCTATATCGATCTGAGGCCGGGTACCGCGGCTGAAACGATCCTTCCTAACGGGACTATGACCAATACTAAGGATGTTAAATCTTTGGAAGATGAGATTGCCGCCGTTGCCTTTGGCTCGGGCATTTAAAATCGCTTCCGTCCCCACTTACATGGCTTGTGCAGAGAGGCCCTATGCAGCGCATTAAACAGGAAACACTCGAGATTTTAGTTGGTGGCTTTCTATTGCTCGCAGCCCTCATTTTCATAGCTATTGCCTATTCTTCCCACAAAGTCGATCAAACCAACCGCTACACGCTTTACGCCAAATTCAAAAAGGTGCAGGGCGTCGGGGTTGGGGATGATGTTCGCATTGGGGGAGTTACCGTGGGCTCAGTCGCCAAGGAAGACCTGGACGAGAAAACTTATGAAGCTATCTTGGCCTTAGCCATCGATAGCCAGTACCAGCTTCCACGGAATAGCAAAGCAACCATTAATGCGGATGGCATGATTGGCGGCAAGTATATCAAGATTGAGCCTGGCAATGACAAGGAACTTTTAAAACCCGAGGAGTTTTTTGCTTCAACCCGCGATGTGATCGATCTTGAAGGGTTAATCCGCGAAATTATCAATCTCGCCGTCACACCCTCCGAAGCCAAACCCAAGGATGCCCCTTCTGCGCCCACAAAATGATAGAACCAGCTTATGATCGCTGTGACCCAGCATTGGAATCCTCTTCGTTACGCCCGTAACGCGCGGTTCGTTGCTGAACTTGGTACCCCTTTGCTTGATCTTTTGGCGCCCCAACCCCACGAACGTATTTTAGATTTGGGCTGTGGCGATGGTGCCTTAACGGAAAATCTACGAACTACCGGCGCTACTGTCGTGGGCGTTGACGCCAGCGCAGAACAAGTCGTCGCTGCAAAAAGTCGCGGGATCGACGCGCGCGTTATGGACGGGCGTGCTTTGAATTTTTCTCGAGAATTTGATGCCG
>JAWKYA010000030.1:0-23424 GCA_041396725.1 Alphaproteobacteria bacterium | reverse complement strand
CGATTCCTATCCAAACTATCAGTGGCGAGGGGTCGTAGAAAGCATCAGTCCAGCGACAGGAGCGGAGTTCGCCTTAATTCCCGCACAAAACGCTTCGGGTAATTGGGTGAAGGTTGTACAACGAGTGCCTGTGCGAGTTCGTATCGAATCGCCAGAGGATGTACCGCCCTTACGCGCAGGGATGAGTGCGACGGTAAAGATCGATACAGGATATTCGCGCAGCCTTGGTAGTCTTTGGCACGATATGATCGCCTGGTTCTAATAACATGCCATCTTCAGAGGTAAAAAATACCCATCGCGGCGCTATCACAGTATGCATTATGCTGGCGACCGTCATGCAAGTCCTGGATATGACCATTGCCAATGTGGCTTTGCCGCATATGCAAGGGAGCTTGTCCGCCACCTTAGACCAAATTAACTGGGTACTAACCTCTTACATTGTGGCTTCGGCCATTATGACGCCACCTACAGGATGGTTGGTTGCGCGTTTCGGCCGTAAACGTTTGTTTGTTAGTGCTATAGTCGGTTTCACACTAGCATCAGCCTTGTGCGGTATGGCGACTTCACTCGAACAGATGATTCTATTTCGTCTGTTGCAAGGGGTTTGTGGCGCTTCCATCGTTCCGCTTTCGCAGTCGGTGATACTGGATACCTACCCGAAAGAAAAGCATGGTTCGGCTATGGCGCTTTGGGGCATTGGTGTGATGGTGGGCCCAATTCTAGGGCCAACCCTAGGTGGGTGGTTGACCGAATACTACAATTGGCGTTGGGTTTTCTATATTAACTTGCCGATCGGTATTTTTACCGTGATAGGACTCTCGAGTTTTCTGCACGAGACCAAGCGCAATACGCAACTGACCTTCGATTGGGTAGGGTTTGCAACCTTGAGTCTTGTCCTGGGAGCCTTGCAAATGATGCTGGATCGAGGGGAACAGTTAGATTGGTTCGCTTCGTCAGAGATCGTCATCGAAGCTATCCTTATGGGGGTATCTGGGTATTTGTTTATCGTGCATATTTTTACCACCGAAAAACCGTTCATCGACCCTAAAATGTTTTGGGATCGAAATTTCTCCATGGGTCTGACCTTTATGTTTCTTGTGGGCATCATTCTTTTGGCGACCATCGCTTTGATGACCCCATACCTACAAAACCTTATGGGATATCCAGTATTGACGGCAGGTATGGTCCTAGCGCCGCGCGGTATAGGAACGATGCTATCGATGATGGTTGTTGGCCGTCTCATCAATCGTGTTGATCCGCGGCTTATGGTTTTTATTGGGTTTTCCTCGATCGCTTTTTCGCTATGGCAAATGTCGGGATTTACGCCAAATGTTTCTTTTGGAAAAATCGTGCAAACAGGTGTCATTCAAGGTTTAGGCCTTGGCCTTGTTTTCGTCCCGATGTCGACTATGACTTTTGCCACTCTAGCGCCACACTATAGAGCGCAAGCGACGGCGATATTCAGCTTGATGCGTAACCTGGGCAGCAGTATCGGCATTTCGTTAGCGATTTTCCTTCTTGGCCGCAATGCGCAAATCATGCATGCCAATTTGGCCGAGGGGGTGACGCCCTTTAATTTTCTTTTCCATCAAGAGGCAGTTCGCCGTTTTTGGGATCTAACGACTGTAGGGGGGCGAATGGCTTTGAACGCTGAAGTTAGTCGCCAAGCGCTTGTGATTGCCTATGCGGATGATTTCAAGTTAATGATGATTATTGCCTTGGCGGCTTTACCCGTTCTATTTCTCTTGCGCCCGCCGCCGCGGCATCGCCCTGCTACTTAAGGTAAGGGGACAATGTGCTCGGGTCGGATACCGATACCGATCGCATAACCCGTAAGGCGTCGAAGATAGCGCCAATGTTGAATCAGCCAGAATGGTAGTGGTACCGCTGAGGCTTTTGTGTGGGTAAGAACATTGCTGATAATTTGATTTTGCGCTGCAAGCTGAATTCGTTGGGTAAGACAGGTTGGAAGTTCCCGGCGCTTCTGAACGGCGCGCAAATCATCCAGGGAAACGCGATTCTCTTTCAAGGGAATTATCAAAGTGTTTGCCGCCGCGACAGCATCTTGAACGGCAAGATTAATACCTACGCCACCAATGGGTGACATAGCATGGGCTGCATCGCCAATACAGAGAAGCCCTGGCCGTGCCCATTCAGCTAAGCGATCCACTTTAACAGTCAAAAGTTTAACATCATCCCAAGATTTAATTTCATGGACGCGGTCACTGAGGAACGGGGCGGTCGCGGCGATCTTCTGACGAAACACAGCGACATCTTGTTGCTTCATTTTGTTGGCTGCACCTTTGGGAATGACGAAGGCACACTGCCAGTAGGTCTGCCGGTTCAGCATCACGATAATATTGCCTGGACTAAAATTTCCGCCACTATCGCTGATGTCGGTGGGGCGACGTGAAAGGCGTAACCAAAACACGTCAATCGGTACACCAAAATCCTGCACCTTAAGGCCTGCTTTCTCACGGAGCTGCGAATGGCGACCATCTGCGGCAACTACCAAATCGCTATGGACTTCGACTATGCCTTTCGGGGTTTTAACCTTGACCCCTATAACATGCCCATCTTTCATCAGAAGATCGGTTGCCTCGGCCTGCATCTCCAGATGGAAGTTAGGAAAGGTTTTGCCGTGGTCAGCCAAGAAATCGAGGAAATCCCACTGCGGCATAAGGGCGATATATGGGCATTTCACCTTAAGATGCGAAAAGTCGGCAAGAACGAAAGATTGACCGCTATAATTGACGGTGATTTGTTGGACTTTTTGATGAGGGCGGCTTAGGAAATCATCGAGTAATCCAAACTCATAAATAAGCTCAAGGGTGGAAGGGTGTACCGTATCGCCACGAAAATCACGTAAGAAATCGGCATGTTTTTCAAGAACGAAAACATCGACGCCGCTGCGCGCTAAAAGAAACCCGACATCATTCCCGCAGGACCACCTCCACGACCGGCAGGTGGTGCGGATTGATGCAACCAGAGGAAGGACACCCTCATCAGTCTTTATGGGTCCAGAGACGGTGAGCCTGGCGCACCATGACAAGAGACGAAAAGAGTTACTTCTTGGATTGCCAAAGTCCCAACATGCCGCCGGCAGGATGGTAAGAATAGTAAAGCTTCCCATTCCTTCGACCTCAGTTTCATCCTTCATTAAATTGCGCTCCTAGGGATTGAGCCTTGGCGGTTGCCGCTTTTAAATCATCCACGAGAACGTATGGCACCCACATGGATGGTGCGCCAGGAATGGGGTTTTTCATCATCCCCGCCCCCAGTGCCGTCGCCCGCATGATCAAAGTATCCGTCAACATCATTGCCGGGCATATCCTATCGAGCTTCCAATCCGAACAACTTGCCATAAAAGGATTTAACCTTTGCAAGGTCGGTTGACATCAATTCCATATGAACAAACGGATTTCCCATGACTGTTCTCCATTTTAAGCATTAAGCAGTTTGAACAGTAGCTTTACAGACCATAATCATTAGGATGAAGATTAGGGGTAGGAGCGCGCCTGCCAAGCGAAAAGGATGAAGCACGCGTAAGAGCACCACTTGAAAGAAGGAGTAAGTAGTCGTTTATGAAATAACGATTATACAAATATGTCGTTAAGCGATAAAGGCTTCCATGCTTCTTGAGGCGATTCCTATTTATCAGGATGGTGGAAGATGTCCTACAACTTTGCCGCTCCATGCACTTGCCCACGCAGAGGTTCGTGCGCATACAGTCAATAATTATACGCACTGGCTATGAAATGCCCTGGATAGGGTATTTGACATTTATCAATAATATCAATGTCGGTGCTTGTGGGTTTAAGGCACCGCCTCTCGAGATCGCGTTGAGATCGCTTATTTTACTCACAGAATTCGAGGAAGAAGGCTATAGCCAACAAGCAGCAGCAAAGCTCTATAGCAATTGCCCGCAGGGAGAGTGCTTCCCCGATTCAAATCACCGCACAAAACCTTGCCACAGAAAGTGCGTCAACAGCCCATTTAAAAAAATCTTGAAAACTTGCCAAAAAAGGTAAGGATCGTCAACGATAAAGAAGATGGTCCTGTGTGGGAGTGGGAGTTCACATAAATTTGGATGCCGCCACCTGCTAGATCAGGTACCACGTGTGCATTGTATTAATGCTCGACTGTTGGAAGCAGATCGTAAAGTGATGGAGTAGGGCTTTCCATTCCGCATACTGCGGAGATTGCCGAAAACCACTGGTATGATCTTCAAGGGCTCTCCAATTCCACAAGGAGGATCTTGCCTGTTTTGGTTTTTCGATGCATTTTTAAGTTCGTGGGAAATATAGCCCTTGATCGAAGAAATAATTTTTTGAAGCCTGTTTAAAAGAATGCTTCAAATTCAAGAACCTTTTCGGGGATAACATCTAAAACTGCGACTTCTAATATCATCTGTAACCTTGCCCTCATCGAGGTGAGTTCTTCGCGATGGAAGTGTACTGCAATTCTTACGGCAAAAGTTATAAAATAGGCCACCGCGGTCATCTGCGTAGGCAATGGATTTTCATTCGATCTTGATGCCTAAACCTTCCAGCAGTTTATAATAAACAAAGAAGATAATGATGAATAAAATTATCATCATTATCTCTCGTTTGAATCGGATAGTGCGCGAGGAGTTGTGATCATGGGATGAAGTTTTGACAAGATCCATCATCTCGTCATAAACACGACGGACAGAAAGTTCGATACACGAAAGTATGATGATTGCCCAGTAGGGATAGAGTGGAAATGATCTTTCGGCAACTGGGTTAAGTGGTCTCATAATAATGAGGTAGAAAATCATCGCGATGGTATTAAGGGTAATCGCGATGACCCATACGATGAGCTCTGAAATAAGCATACGAATGCCGAAGATCAGGCAGATAGGAAAATCCAAAAATCCCGCATCAAGCGACAGGAGTACCTAGCACAAAGAAGCTTCACGTCAGAGCGGAGGCCATACCGCCTGTGGCAAGATCGTATTCGCAAGCTAAGATAGGCGAAATACCCCAGCAGGAGGAGGAGCAGGAGAATGAATTTGATGAGTGTTTGTTTCCGGTGAGTCATTGTCGTTATGAATTTCTATGATGAGAACTATCGATACTCTTGTATCGCATCATCATAAGCTAGACGAAAGATGATAGCCCATAAGTCAGTACGTCTTAACATGCAATATAGCCTTATCCCCATTAGGCTACATTGGACATGGCTTCGTTTCTAAGGGTTCCGCGGGGCTGTGCCCGCGTAATCTGTGGGGTGAAAGGTGGTGGACTCAATCTACAAAAGTTCAAACCAGTTTTTCGGCATGTTCGGGGAATTGCATAGATGGGAGTACTTGTTGGGGTATCGAAAAAGGCAGCAACCATTTTAAAAACGAGATTCATATTTCTGGCTGATTCGGGCCAACACTGCGCCGTAATCCATTATCGCAGCTTTTTCGTTAACCCATGAGAAAGCATAAGGGGATTCGTTACTGGCCTCGAATCTGAGAATCAGGAATTCATCGAAAGCCGGGACTGCATGTTGAAGCAACCGCGCTTCAGCCTCCATTGCTTCATCGACAGGATGTTTATGCTTTCTGCCATCAGTACGAAAAGAACGGTCTCCCTCGTAGCCTATACAATATGGCGCACGATTTATTCCAACCACACCTACGCAGATAGGATTACCATCGCGTGAACGAAAATGAACTGCTTGCCCCTTAAGATCGCTGATCACACGGTCAATTTGCTTAATCATAGCCTTCATCAGGATCTTGACCTCTATGCCAATCTCGATGGTGGCAATCGGCCCACGGCAGACGATGTATCCTTTATCCTTGATAGGATCGGCCTGCGGAACAATCTCGCCAAAACTGCCATCTCCCCGGCGAGCCTTAATACCTTGGCGCTTATTTGCCGTATTCAAGACAGCATGACCTGCGGCGACGCGGTCGACAAATTTCTTTGAACGACCTAATTGATGCAAATCTTCATAGAGTTGCATGGCCACAAAATCGCCCAGATTGGATTTCCGGTGAAGATATGCTTGTCCTTCAAATAAACCTCGAAAGGTGTCCAGAAGTCGATAACTCACTACAAACCTCAGGCAATTCTATGAATCTTGCGAGGGTTCGTAATAAGCTCTGCTGAAACGGCGCCAGTGAGACGCTTTTGCGCAACAACTTTTCCAATATTCTCTTTCGCAATTGCGATATAGGGAGGCTCGATCTCAACATTAATGGAGTTACGTCCTGCCGCAATAGCGCCAATCGCTGTACTGCCAGCACCTGAAAAGGGGTCGAGAACTGTATCCCCCGCAAAAGAGAACATGCGAATTAACCGTTCAGCCAAAGTCGATGGATAGGGGGCAGGATGACCATTGCGCGTCGATGCGCCGCGTATGTCTGTCCATATGGATCGCCACCAGCTTTGCATCTCTTCCTTAGTAAGAAGGGACAATGCTTTCTGCAGGGGCGTAACTTTGCGATACTCGCCGCCTTTACGCATGAATAAAATATATTCTATATCGTTCTTCACCACTGCGCCGGGTTGGTAAGGCTTACCATAAAACCCGGCGCCGTTTCCTTCGGTCTCGGTAGCGCCGTTGGCTATTTTATGCCACAGGATAGGGGTGAGGACATCGAGACCAAGAGCGCGGGAACGAACCTGGATATCCGCATGTAACGGCATAACCAGATGTTTGCCCAGTTTTTTGCGCGGCACGCAAACATCACCAACTACGCAACATACTCGACCGCCAGGAACCAACACCCGTTCGCATTCACGCCATACTCTGTCGAGTTCATCTAAAAATAATTCATAATCTTCGATAGCTCCTAGTTGTCCATGCGATGTAGAATATTCCTTAAGTGTCCAATATGGAGGTGAAGTAACTACAAGATGAACCGACTCATCTGGAATATTGGATAAATCGCGGGCGTCGCCCCGTTGTAAAATATGCGTTGTTTGATTAAAGGGAGCGGGCCATGAAATTTGCCGAAAACGCTCATTGGCTGCGCGAAAAATCTTGAGGGCTTCTGTCGTATTATCAGCTTTCGGCAGCTCAATCTCTTCACCGAAAAGATGTATAACATTAGAGTTCTGCTGTCTCATAGATGCCTCCCCATCAGCGTCATAATAGATGCCTCAAGCAGCTTAGTAAATGAAATTACTGTAAATAGTGGGTAATTACCCAACCGGAATCGAACCCGAACAGCAGATTCTTTAACCAATGACAAAAGCACTGTGGCAGCCAATGACGGCTTCTTCGTACCCCCGCGTGCTTCTGCGTGGTTTGGTGGAGCCAAGGGGGATCGAACCCCTGACCTCTACAATGCCATTGTAGCGCTCTCCCAGCTGAGCTATGGCCCCAAACCGTACATGATCGGGATGGGCCCGATCATCGCTTGGCAAAAGGTAGAAGGCATAGGTGCCGCTGCCAAGCAAAAAACGAAAAACTAACCTCTATGCCCATACCTCACAGTGCCTTACGGGCTTTTGGTTTCTTCAAAAGCGCACCGACAGTGCCGTCGCGGTGCAAGCTTCGTGAGATACTTCATGGGATATAAGAGATCTAATCCTCCAGTCAAAAATTCGCAGTCAAAAATTCGAGGTGTTCAGAACGAGATTAGCGCTCACGCTCATCTTCGATATGCTCGGCAACCTCGGCCATATCGTCTTCATCTTCGCCGAGTTCGGAGGCATCCTCGATTTCCTCTTCTTCCTCGATGCCCACATCCTCACCTTCGGGCAATTCTTCGGTATCGATTTCTACATCCTCGATGCCAGCTTCGCTTAAAGCGGCTTCTGGATCATCGGATGTTGCGACAGGCGCGGGCTTCTTCGGTGGTGGCTCGGCTGGTGCAGCACGCAGCCGGCGTGACTTGAGAAGATTCTCGGGATCGTATTCTGCACTGCAAGCCGGACAAACGATCTTGCTCTTATTGAAATCGTAGAAAGCAGTAGCGCAGCTCTGGCAGGTGCGCTTAATACCCCATTCCGGTTTCGCCACGATTGATCTCTCCTTAACCTTAAAAACACGAACCCACTTTCTCGAGGATCAGGGGGCCGCGGGGGCAAGTGCCATGATCCATGGGTGGCTGTCAAAGCAAAACCGCATAGGGATGATCTATCCCAGGCTGATGCCAGGAAATTCCTTGGGATTCAGTACCAGCAAAGCCAGAATAAATGAGGATTCGCGAAGCCCGATGCCAAGCTGCGCCTTTAACCTTGCCTAATTGGCGGGCTTCCATGCTAAAGACGGGTCTCTTTTGGTCTTTGAGGAACTTACGGTCAGGACAGTGTCAATTTTCCCACAGATGAGCTTTAGGGCTGTGCCCATCGGAGTATGGGCGTGAGCGCTTCTTGTTCCTTCCAGGATGGGCGCCAGGGAGCGATATCCCATCCGGTTCGCCGTTTGACGGGCCAGATCTCGGTGCCGGGCGATAAGTCGATCTCTCATCGCGCCTTAATGTTTGGCGCTCTCGCTCTCGGAGAGACAAAGATTCATGGGCTGTTGGAGGGAGAGGATGTTTTGCGAACCGCCGCTGCTCTACGGCTTATGGGAGTTGATGTGCAGAGGCTAAGTCCTGGCGAATGGTGTGTTCACGGGGTTGGCGTGTCGGGGTTGGCCGAGCCCGTGGATATTCTGGATATGGGCAATGCGGGGACGGGGACTCGGCTGATGATGGGGATTGTGGCTGGGCATGGCTTTACCAGCTTTTTCACGGGAGATGCCTCTTTGCGCTCGCGCCCCATGCGGCGGGTGGCCGTGCCTTTGGAATCTATGGGAGCGCGAATTATCAGTCGCGAGAATGGCCGTCCGCCCTTAGCGGTGGTAGGGACGGCAGCGCCTATGGCGATTTCTTATGGTCTTCCCGTGGCTTCGGCTCAGGTAAAATCTGCGATCCTCCTTTGTGGCCTTGCCGCGCCGGGCTATACGACGGTCATCGAGCCTGAACCAACGCGCGATCATACCGAATTGTTGCTCCGGCACTTTGGAGCCGAGATTTGGGTCGCACCGCGCTCGGAAGGCCAGGGTCGGCAGATTACCTTGAAGGGTCAACCGGAATTGCGCGCTGCGCCGGTTATCGTTCCAGGAGATATTTCTTCTGCGGCGTTTCCAATCGTTGCTGCCGCGATTGCACGGGATGCCGAAATACGGATCCAAGGTGTTGGCGCTAATCCTTTACGAACAGGTCTTCTTGAGTCCTTAAAGGAAATGGGTGCTGACCTTTCAGAAGAGAACCGACGTATAGAAGCAGGAGAGCCGGTTATCGATCTTCTTGTGCGCTCTCGCCGTCTTAAAGGGATCGAGGTTCCTGAATCTCGGGCTCCAAGTATGATCGACGAATATCCTATTCTTGCGGTGGCCGCTGCGACGGCTAAGGGCAAAACGATGATGCGCGGCTTGGCGGAATTGCGCGTCAAGGAATCGGATCGTCTTGCCGCGATGGTGGCGGGCTTAACGGCCTGCGGCGTCAAAGTCGAAGCAGGGCCCGATTGGCTCATGGTGGAGGGATGCGATGGACCGCCACTCGGCCTTGCGAAAGATGCAGCCCCCATTACCACCCACCTCGATCATCGAATTGCAATGGCTTTTCTTGTTCTTGGTACGGCCACGCAGAATCCAATTGCGATTGACGATGATCGTCCCATCGCCACCAGCTTCCCTGGATTTATGGACCTGATGCAGGGGATAGGGGCGAAAATCATCCCCTCGAAAAACGGCACTGTCGGTGAGTTTTAATCCATGATAGGGCGGTCTTTCGTTGTGGCCATCGATGGTCCTGCTGCCTCGGGAAAAGGTACCCTTGCCCGTCGTTTAGCTCAGAAATTAAACCTTGCGCACCTCGATACCGGCAAAATTTACCGCGCGGTCGCCTTAAAGGTCATAGAGGCCGGGGCATCCGCGGACGATACAGTCGTCGCCACCAAGGCAGCTAAGCAATTGATTCCAAAAGATCTTGATAATCCTGCCTTGGTGACCGATGCCGTAGCCTCTATGGCATCCAAGGTGGCGGCTCTTCCCGAGGTTCGGAGGCAACTTATTGATTTTCAAAGAAATTTCTCTAAGACTCCTCCAAAAGGCTATTGTGGCGCTATCTTAGATGGCCGCGATATTGGGACGGTTATCTGTCCAGAAGCTCATGTTAAGCTTTATGTGACGGCTACAGCTGAAGTGCGCGCAGCGCGGCGCCATAAAGAGTTGCTCGGGCGCGGCTTGCCGAGTATATACGCCCAGGTTCTGGAGGATATCAAGGCGCGCGATCACCGGGATGCGCACCGAGCGGCCGCACCTTTAGCGGTAGCTTCTGATGCCTTCCTCCTCGATACGACGGAGCTGGATGCCGATGCAGCCTTTGCTGTGGCTCTGGCTTATATTATGGCGCAGCCAGGGTTATCTTCGGATCTGTCCGAAGATATTTCCCCGAAGGCTGAACCCTCCCGGGACTAACGACGTCAAAGTTGGCTTCGCCATGGGCGATAGCGAAGCTTGGATCAACCCTTCTGTTCAGGCTCAGTCATTGAGTCCGAGCAGAGAGACCGCCGGAAACAACCGGTCGGCCTGTTAATTGAAGGAAGGACTTTTAGTTATGGCTCGTAGTGCAGCGGTATCGGAAATACCGCAAACCAATGAAAATTTCGCCAGTCTCTTGGAAGAGAGTCTGGGCCGAGAAGCGACCCTCGAAGGAAGCGTTGTTAAGGGAATTATTCTCTCCATCGACGGGGACTCCGTCCTGATCGATGTTGGCCTGAAATCCGAAGGCCGAGTGGCGCTAAAAGAATTCGGTCAGCCAGGGCAACAACCCAATCTAAAGCCGGGCGATGAGGTTGAGGTTTACGTCGATCGTATGGAGGACAAGAATGGAGAAGCCGTTCTCTCGCGCGAACGTGCCCGCCGCGAAGAAGCTTGGACTGTTCTCGAACAGAGTTTTGCAAAGACCGAACGTGTAAACGGTATTATCTTTGGTCGCGTCAAAGGTGGATTCACGGTTGATCTGGGTGGTGCGGTTGCATTCTTACCTGGTAGCCAAGTGGATATCCGCCCGGTGCGCGATGTGGGTCCATTGATGGGAACCCCTCAACCTTTCCAGATTCTGAAAATGGATCGGGGCCGTGGCAACATCGTTGTTTCGCGCCGCGCCGTTCTTGAAGAAACCCGCGCCGAACAGCGTTCGGAATTGGTTGCTTCCTTGAAGGAAGGTCAAGTTCTCCAAGGTGTGGTTAAGAACATCACCGATTACGGCGCCTTCGTCGATTTGGGTGGCGTCGATGGACTATTACATGTCACGGATATTTCATGGAAGCGCGTTAACCACCCTTCCGAGGTTCTGACCATTGGGCAATCGGTGACCGTACAGGTTATCCGGTTCAATTCGGAGACCCAGCGGATCAGTCTCGGCATGAAACAACTCGAGACGGACCCCTGGCAAGGTGTTATCGAGAAATATCCAGTCAGCGCCAAGTTACGCGGCCGCGTTACCAATATTGCCGACTATGGTGCCTTCGTTGAGCTAGAGGCAGGGATTGAAGGTTTGGTCCACGTTTCAGAAATGAGCTGGACCAAGAAAAACGTCCATCCTGGCAAGATCGTCTCGACCTCACAGGAGGTCGAAGTGGTGGTGCTGGATGTTGATCCTGTAAAGCGGCGAATCTCTTTAGGCCTCAAACAGGCGATGCCCAATCCTTGGCAAGAATTTACCGAGAAGCATCCTGTCGGCTCTGAAGTTGAAGGCGAAGTTAAGAACATTACCGAATTCGGTCTATTCCTAGGCTTGGCAGGGGATATCGATGGGATGGTCCATCTATCCGATCTATCTTGGGATAAACCGGGCGAAGAAGTGGTTGCTGACTATAAGAAGGGTGATCACGTCAAGGCCAAGGTCTTGGATGTTGATGTCGAAAAAGAGCGGATTTCGCTTGGCATCAAACAGTTGAGTGAAGATAAAGTCGGTGCCGGAATCGAAGGAATGAAAAAAGGTCAGGTTGTGACCTGCATTGTTAAGTCGATTCAGGAAAATGGGATCGAGGTCAGTGTCGCCGACGGTATCCCTGGCTTTATTAAGAAAGCAGACTTGGCGCGCGATCGGCAAGATCAACGTCCCGATCGTTTCGCCGTTGGCGAAAAGGTCGACGCCAAGATCACGACGGTCGACAAGGCAGCGCGTAAGCTTAATCTCTCCGTCAAGGCCTTCGAGGTCGAGGAAGAGAAGCAGGCTATGGCTGACTATGGCTCAACCGATAGTGGCGCAGCCTTGGGTGAAATCCTGGGCGCCGCTTTGAAAGCTAAGCAGGAAAAGGCTGCAAAAGAGTAAAACCGTTAAAACCCCCGCCCCCGGAAACAGGGGCGGGTTTTTAACGGTCTGTATGAACCAAAGGTATTGATAGGCGTTAGGTGTTCTATGGCTTTCGATGCAGATATGCGTGCGGATCGGTTGCGACTAAAGCGGCACCTTTCTCTCTGGCGAGGGCTATTTATTGTTGCCGCGCTCGGCTTTGCGATCTTGCTGTTGAATCGCGGGGGGTTTTCTGATGGCAATCGAATTGCCCGCGTGATCGTTGAAGGTGTGATCGTTGAAAACCGCGCACGGAATGAAGCCTTAACGAAGATTGCTGACGATCCGAAGGTAAAGGCAGTGATCGTGGTGATCGACAGTCCGGGCGGAACAGTGGTTGGTGGTGAGGCTCTCTATGAGCGGCTGAGAACTGTTGCCGCCAAAAAACCTGTTGTCGCCATTATGGGTACAGTTGCAGCTTCCGCTGCGTATATGACGGCAATTGCAGCTGATCGTATTTACGCGCGACAGGGTACCATTACCGGCTCGATCGGTGTTTTGATGCAGACCGCGGATATTACGGGTCTCTTGGCTAAGTTGGGGATCACAACCGAAGCGATCAAGACAGCGCCCCTAAAAGCCACCCCATCGCCCCTGGAACCCATGACCGATGAAGTTCGCGCCGCGACCCGAAAAGTGATCGACGATATGTACGGTATGTTCATCGAAATGATTGCTGATCGCCGGTCCCTTTCTCATGATCGTGTCCTCGAGCTTGCCGATGGGCGGGTTTTTACAGGACGGCAAGCGGTTGAAATGGATTTGATCGATGCAATTGGCGGGGAAGAGGAGGCGAAGGCCTGGCTTGTCGAAAAGGACAGCGCCTTTAAGGATTTACCGATCCGGACCCTTGATATTTCTGATCCCGACGAGGAAGGATGGCCCACAGGCCATGCCCTGACCTGGCTTATTCGCCAGGTTTTTGGTGAAAAAATGCAGATTTCTGAACGGGTTACCCTTGACGGGCTCATAGCGGTTTGGCACCCTTAAGATACGCTCATAACCGGCCATCGGTTAAATGAGGCGAAACCAATCCTGATTAAGATACGTTTAAGTATCAATCTGGAACGTGAGGGGGCACGCGCAATGACGAAATCTGAACTCATTATGAGAATCGCAGAAGCTAACCCACATCTCTATCATCGTGATGTTGAGCGTATTGTATCGACGATCTTCGATGAAATGTCAGAGGCTCTGTCGCGGGGTGAGCGGGTGGAGCTGCGTGGCTTTGGTGCCTTCTCCGTTAAACGCCGGGATCCACGCATAGGCCGCAATCCACGTACGGGAACGACAGTTCAGGTTTCAGAAAAGCATATTCCTTTCTTTAAAACAGGCAAACAGCTTCGCGATCGCCTGAATGTCGGTAGCGGTGGCGATAAATCCTGATTGCTAACCATTGAGTTAGAACATCATGGGTTCTTGGGGACGGCGCATAGCTTTCTGGCTTATCGGTCTGCCGCTAGCGGTAATCGCCGTTCTCTTTGCCATATCGAACCGCGCACCGGTGGTTTTTGCCCTATGGCCGCTTCCGTTTGAACTGGAAGCTCCACGGTTTCTTCCCGTTCTTATCGCAGCGGGGATAGGGTTCCTGGTTGGCGGATTTACCGCATGGCTAGGCGGCGCCCATAATCGCCGTAGAGCGCGGGTGCGTAGTGCCGAAGCGGCCGAAGCGCGCCGCGAAGTTCTTCAGTTATCGCAAAAACTTGTGGAACTCCAACAAACGCGATCTGGAGAGGCTCAGTCCTCTATGCCTTCGGTTCGGAATCGGGATTAATGCGCTGGATCGGCCCCGATGCACTGGAGGCTGCGCTTGAGTTTCCATCCCTAATCGAGGCGTTACGCAGAGCTTTTCAGAAGGGGGTCACTCTTCCACCCCGTCATCACTACTCTATAAAGGCGCCTTTGGGGCCGGAGAGCGATCTTCTTCTGATGCCAGCTTGGCAAGCAGGGGAAGCGATTGGCGTCAAGATTGTCAGTGTTTTTTCCAGCAATGCGCAGCTTGAGCTTCCTGCTGTTTCAGGTGTTTATGTTCTCTTGGATGGTAAAACCGGCCAACCTTTGGCGCTTATGGATGGTGCGCGCCTGACCTTATGGCGGACGGCGGCAGCATCTGCTTTGGCGGCACATTATCTGGCACGACCCGATGCCCGGAAATTTCTAATGGTGGGCACCGGTGCCTTGGCACCTTATCTTATTAAAGCCCATGCAACAGTTCGTCCTATGACCGAAGTCACAATTTGGGGGCGCAATCACGCTAAGGCCAAAGAGTTGGCAAAGCGTCTTGTGAATCAACCTTATCGCGTTCGTGCCGTCGAAAATCTTGAGGCTGCAACACGTATCGCTGAAGTCATTTCTTGTGCTACTTTGTCCACGACACCTCTTATTCAAGGTGCCTGGCTTACGCCAGGGACACATCTCGATCTAGTGGGCGGCTTCCGCCCCACCATGCGCGAGGCAGACGATACGGCTATTCGTCGATCGCGAATTTTTGTTGATACCCTTGAAGGTGCGACGACGGAGGCCGGCGATATCGTGCAACCGCTGCAAAGCAGAGTTCTCAAAAAACAAGATATTATTGCGGACCTCTTTGTCCTTGCACGTCGAGATTCTTTGGCGCGGCTGGCGTCCGAAGAAATTACCTTGTTTAAGTCGGTAGGGACTGCAATAGAAGATCTCGCAGCGGCTCAGCTGGTCGCAAAGAAATTGCTGCAATAGATTTGGTTGTTAGTTCACAAAGGATAAAGGGCTGTTAATTAAGGTATCATGCATAATCCTATTTTTCTTGCTGTCGATAAATCAACCCGAGAAGAGGCCATCGCGCTCCTCGAGCAGGTTAAAGATTTTATTGGTGGCGTTAAGCTCGGATTAGAATTTTTCAATTCTGAAGGACCGAAAGGAGTGGCGGCGGTCATGAGTCAGGTTCCGCACCTACCGCTATTCTTGGATTTAAAACTTCATGACATCCCTAATACGGTCGCTTCTGCTGTGACTGCAGTTGGTAAAGTGCATCCGGCTTTTATCACGATCCACGCTGCTGGAGGTGAGGCGATGATCGCAGCTGCAGCCAATGCCGCATCTCAATTAGGATCAATGCCGCCGAAAATTCTTGCTGTCACTGTTTTAACGAGTTTGAGCGAAGATGACCTGAAGGCGACAGGGCAAGAAACGCCACTTCGGCTTCACGTCGAAAGGCTCGCACGCCTAGCTCTATCGGCTGGGGCCAGTGGGCTTATTTGCTCTCCTCACGAGATCGTATCTTTGCGGCAAAACCTCGGGAAACAGCTTGTTCTTATGGTGCCAGGCATTCGTCCTCGTGGATCTGACTTGGGAGATCAAAAGCGGACCTTGACGCCCGCCGAAGCAATCGCGGCGGGTGCAGATTATCTGGTGATTGGTCGTCCTATCACCGCAACACCAAATCCTGCTCGTGCGGCCGAAGCCATAATGGCTGAGCTTCGAGAGTTCGCGTGATGACTATCGGTGTGAAAATCTGCGGCATTAATGATCCAGCTGCCTTGGCGGCAGCCGTTAATGGTGGGGCACGATTTGTTGGATTTGTTTTTTATCCCCCCAGCCCGCGTGCCATCGATGCAGCTATGGTGATGCCATGGATCCGCACTTTGAGTGAATCCGTAACGCCTGTAGGGTTGCTGGTTAATCCTACGGATCAAGATATTGGTCGAGCTGTCGCAAGCGGTGTTAAAATGCTCCAGCTTCATGGAGATGAAACGCCAGCGCGGCTACATGCCATTCGTGAGAAAACAGGTTTGCCGATCATGAAGGCGATAAAAGTTGCGACAGCAGAGGACCTCGCACTTACCTCTTCTTTCGAATCGGTCGCAGATTGGTTGTTATTCGACGCAAAGCCCCCGGCCGATCGGCCTGAGAGTTTACCTGGTGGTAATGCGCGGGCTTTTGATTGGAATCTGATGACAAAAACATCTATTCAGCGCCCATGGATGTTGGCAGGTGGTCTCCATTCGGGCAATTTAGTCGCGGCGATCCGGCAAAGTCATACTGCTTGTATTGACGTCTCTTCGGGGGTTGAAGATCGGCCTGGGGTCAAGAATCCCGCCAAAATTGCCGAGTTGCTAGCAGTGGCTCGTGCAGCTGGGCTATAACCGGCGACGCGACAAAAGAGAGTTCGGATAAAACAATGGTCAAGCCTAACAGTTATCGTGTCGGACCCGATGAAGCAGGCCGCTTTGGTATCTTTGGCGGTCGGTTTGTCGCTGAGACCTTGATGCCTCTAATTTTAAGGGTTGAGCGTGCCTATGCGGCAGCGAAGGCAGATCCCACCTTCCAGTCGGAGTTGGATTATTACTTAACCCATTATGCAGGCCGGCCCAGTCCCCTTTATTTTGCTGAACGCCTCAGTAAAGAGCTGGGCGGTGCCCGGATCTACTTTAAGCGCGACGAGCTTAACCATACCGGCAGTCATAAGATTAATAATGTGCTGGGGCAGATTTTGTTGGCTCGGCGTATGGGCCGTACACGCATTATTGCCGAGACCGGCGCAGGTCAGCATGGCGTCGCTGTGGCAACGGTTTGCGCGCTCTTCAATATTCCCTGCTGCGTCTATATGGGCGCAACCGATGTGGAGCGGCAAAAGCCCAACGTATTTCGGATGAAATTGCTTGGGGCTGAGGTTAAACCGGTAACCGCAGGCACGGGCACATTAAAGGATGCGATGAACGAAGCATTACGTGACTGGGTTGCGCACGTAGAGGATACTTTTTACATCATCGGAACTGTGGCAGGTCCGCATCCCTATCCGATGATGGTTCGCGATTTCCAAACCGTGATCGGCAAGGAGGCGCGCGAACAAATCCTGGCGGCAGAAGGGCGGTTGCCAAATGCCTTGGTCGCCTGCATCGGTGGGGGATCGAACGCCATGGGATTGTTCCATCCTTTCCTCGATGATCAGGAAGTTCGCTTAATCGGGGTTGAAGCTGGTGGTCATGGGATTGAAACAGGGCAGCATGCAGCGTCGCTAACGGGAGGTAGGCCCGGTGTTCTGCATGGAAATCGTACTTACTTATTGCAAGACGATGATGGGCAGATCAAAGATGCTCATTCCATTTCGGCAGGGCTTGATTATCCAGGGATCGGACCCGAGCATAGTTGGTTGCATGATATCGGTCGCGCCGAGTATGTTTCCGCCACCGACACGGAAGCCTTGGAAGCTTTTCAGTTTTGCGCGCGGCTTGAAGGGATTTTGCCTGCGCTAGAGCCGTCTCATGCCTTGGCTTATGTGTGTAAATTTGCACCAACTCTTGGCCGAGACGATCTTATTATTATGAATCTCTGTGGCCGTGGGGATAAGGATATTTTTGCCGTTGCCGAACGATTAGGTGTTTCCCTATGACGAAAGATATTCCTGCATCGCGGCTGACGCACCGTTTTCAAGCTTTGCGTCAAGCAAATCGAGGTGGATTGATTACCTTTATCACGGCAGGTGATCCCGATATCGAAACTTCAAGTCGGATTTTGACCGGACTCGCCGAAGCCGGAGCCGACATTATCGAATTGGGTATGCCCTTTTCTGATCCTATGGCGGACGGACCTGTCATCCAGGCTTCGTCGCGGCGCGCCCTTCGATCGGGAATGACTTTGCGTCGGCTCTTACAGATGGTGACGGAATTTCGCAAACAGAATAAAGATACGCCGCTTATTCTGATGGGGTATTACAATCCTATTTATATTTATGGGGATGATGCCTTTATTCGCGATGCGAAAGCGGCGGGTGTCGATGGATTGATCATCGTTGATCTTCCACCCGAAGAAGACACACCTTTACGACGGGCTGCTACCTCGGTTGGGATCGATTGGATTCGACTAGCCACGCCGACCAGCGATGAAGATCGCTTGCCGATAGTAGTTAAGGATGGGTCGGGCTTTCTTTATTATGTTTCCGTTACCGGAGTTACAGGGGGTAAATCGGCCGCGGTGGAGGCTGTCGGCGCCGCAGTGGCACGGCTTAAACGCCATTCTCATTTACCGATAGCGGTAGGGTTCGGCATTGCTACCCCGGATCAGGCCGCTGCTGTTGTCCGCTATGCGGATGCGGCGGTGGTGGGATCGGCCTTGATCCGGAAAGTGGCCGAAAACCTGGATGTAGCGGGGAAACCGCAATCAAGCTGTATTCCGAGCGTCTTGTCTTTGGTAAAAGACTTGGCGGCAGGGGTCTCTGCCCCACTGCAGGAATAGAGGCAACGATGAATTGGTTGACGAATTTTGTGCGGCCGAAGATTAAAGCTCTTGTGGGTGCTGCAGACGATGGAGAAACCCGGTGGACGAAGTGTCCTGCATGCGGGCAAATGATCTATCGCAAGGAACTTATCGAGGCGCGGCATGTTTGCCCAAACTGCGGCCATCATATGCGCCTTCCCGCAACGGAACGTTTGGCCTTGTTGTTCGATGATGGTCATTACGAAAAAGTAACCTTGGATCGCTCGAAGCTCGACCCTATAAAGTTTCGCGATATCCGTCGCTATACCGAACGACTTAAAGAAGCTCAGACGCGCACGGGCGAGAACGATGCGATTCTCGTTGCAACAGGATCGATTACGGGTATTCCCGCTGTCATTGCGATTTTTGATTTTACCTTTATGGGCGGCTCGATGGGAATGGCTGTTGGGGATGGTCTCTTGGCGGCGGCGCGTCTTGCGGTGGATCGGAAATGCCCATTAATTGCGATTCCGGCGTCAGGCGGGGCACGAATGCAAGAGGGGATCCTCTCACTGATGCAATTACCGCGCACGATAATCGCCGTACAAATGGTCAAGGAAGCAGGTCTTCCTTATGTCGTCTTACTAACCGACCCTACGACGGGTGGTGTTTCGGCCTCCTTTGCGATGTTAGGAGATATCGCCATGTCCGAACCTGGCGCCATTATCGGCTTTGCAGGCAGCCGGGTTATCGAGGAAACGATCCGTGAAACTTTACCCGATGGTTTTCAGCGGGCAGAGTACCTACTTGATCATGGAATGGTAGATATGGTGGTCAAGCGCTCGGAGTTGCGTGAGACTTTAGGACGTATTCTTGGGTTGCTCATGCAGTCTACAAAGGAAAAGTTGTCTGCAAGGACAGCCATGGATCGCGCCAGCCTATAAAGTCATCTATAAGATATCTATAAGGCCAACTGACGTGACATCGTCTTCTTCATCTGTAGCGAAAACCGATGTAATTCTAAAGCGATTGTTGGATCTGCATCCCAAGGTGATCGATTTATCTTTGGTGCGGATCGAGCGACTTCTAGACCGTTTGGGGCGACCGCAAGACAAGTTACCGCCTGTCGTTCACATTGCTGGTACTAACGGCAAGGGTTCCGTTCAGGCGTATATGCGTGCGGTATTCGAAGCCTCAGGTTATAAGGTTCATGCTTATACCTCGCCACATTTAGTACATTTTTCCGAACGAATCAGGTTGGCGGGTGCGTTGATCTCCGAAGATGATCTAGTTGCACTTTTAGAGGAATGCGAGCAGGTTAACGATGGCGCTCCGATCACTTTTTTTGAAATCACGACAGCCGCGGCGTTTCTTGCTTTTACACGGACGCCTGCCGATGTTTTATTGCTTGAGGTAGGGTTAGGTGGCCGGCTCGATGCAACCAATGTGGTCACGGCGCCGGCGGTGACAGTTATAACCCCGATTAGCCTCGATCATCAGCAGTATCTGGGTAACACCGTTGCTGAAATCGCTTCGGAAAAAGCAGCGATTCAAAAGCGGGGAACAACCTCGATTATCTCGGCGCAATTACCTGAAGCCATGACAGCTATCGAAGGTGAAGCGCAACGGCTCGGCGTTACCTTGCGCCGCAGTGGGATCGAATGGTCGATCACCCATAAACAGGATGAAGAAAATCGGCTTTACTGGCGTCGCTTTGGACGTAGTCTGACTTTGCCGCTTCCTGGATTGCCAGGGGCGCATCAGTATGGCAATGCGGGCACAGCTGTTGCGGCTCTGGATCTGCTCGATGAGCAGGGCATCTTTACTATTCCCGAAACAGCCATGGCTAAAGGATTGACTGCGGTCGATTGGCCGGCGCGATTGCAGCGTTTGGTGAAGGGCCCTCTGGTTGAGGCTATACCAGCCGAATGGGCTTTATGGTTGGATGGAGGACATAATCCTGCGGCGGGCGAAGCCTTAGGGGTCTGGGCAGCATCCATGGCTGCGACAATAAGACAACCGTTACATCTTATTTGTGGCATGCTGAATACAAAAGATCCTCGAGGGTTTCTAGCACCCTTGGTGGGAAAAGCAGTATCGCTTCATGCCGTCTCCATTCCAGGGGAAGCGAATACCTTTCCGGCAGCAGCGACAGCAGCGGCAGGACGAGACGCAGGCCATCAACGCGTATTCGAAGCAGAAAGCCCAGCAACAGCTTTAACAACGATCAAAGCTATGGAAGCTGGCCCTGCACAAATTCTTATTTGCGGTTCGCTCTACCTCGCAGGACGTGTGTTGGTTGAGAATGATTAAAGCGTGGCCGCTAAGCTACGACAGGCTTAACCTCGGTGCGAAGACTTGTATCGGCGATCGGCCAATTCAGTAGGGCGCCTAAAAGACCTAGGATCAGCGACCCCCACCACATAGCATCGTAATTGCCCCATATATCGAAGGCAACGCCGCCTAACCAGGCACCAAAGAAAGCGCCGATCTGGTGGGATAAAAACACAATACCAAATAGCGTCGACATATATTGCGGGCCGAAGATCTGAGCAACCAAGCCACTGGTTAAGGGAACCGTCGAGAGCCAAAGTAAGCCCACGGCTCCTGCAAAGATCAGAATCGTTACCTCTGTTTTAGGTGCCGCTAACAATCCCGCAAAGGTAATGGCGCGAAGAAGATAAATTAATGACAATAGATATTTTTTGCGAAAGTGGTCGCCAAGACGACCAGCAAGAAGCGTTCCCGCCACATTGAATAGGCCAATAATGAACAATCCAGTAGCGCCGACTGAAGCTGGTAGGCCGCACAGATTGACGAACCCAGGTAGGTGTGTGGCGATAAAGGCAACATGGAATCCACAAACGAAGAAACCGACGGTTAAAAAACGAAACCCACTGTGACTCATGGCTTCGCGTAAAGCTTGGTTAAAGAGATAGACCGCCCATCATGCCAACGCTTTTTCCCACAAGCGCTGAGGAAGAAAGTGGAACGATCGCCAAGGCTCAGAGCTGCGGAGGTTAAAAGAGCTGCCGACCAACCAAATTGACCGATCAGGTTTTTGACTGATCAAAGGAAAGATCGCCATGCCGAGCGATCCCCAGAGCACTGGTGAGTACCCCGAAGCACACTGCCGCGTCGGCTTCAGGCGCAACGGTCCGGCCGACAGCCCCTAGAACCACACCGAAACTCGCTCCCGATAAAGAAATACCAATCAACATTCCAGCACTGAGGGTGAAGACAGAAGACGCTGGTTATGATGGCTTATCAGGCCGATACCCAAAGCATAAAGAACCCGCTAGCTGCAATCGTTCGCGCTGCGCCAAAACGATCGGCGATCATTCCTGCGAAGGGTTGCGATAATCCCCCACATAAGCTGCTGTACGGCCATCGCGAAGCGAAAATGCCCCGCGGCCATGCATGGGAGGTAGTTAAAGGTTCAAAGACAGGCCAAAACTTTGACGTAAGCCAAGATTAAGGGACAGAGATGAACCCCCACAAAGATCAGAATAAGAACAGGGCGCTCCCTTAAGGAAACCAATGCGGGAAAGAGAAAAAAGTCATGCCTGCATCCTGCCTTTTCTTTTATGGGGGAAAAAGCGTAACTTGCACGTAAGACCTATGCTCAAAAGCGCAAACGTCGCCCTACTGAGAAATAGAGATCGATCACTTACGAGACAATGAAGAAGAGGTCATGCTAGAGGTTATAAAATGACGGCTGCTCCTTATTTTTCCCAATCTATCAAGAAGCCCGGGAGAGATTCCGAGCTATAGCCCACCAAAAAAGCGCGGGAAGCTCCGGGCGGCTTTATAATCCACTTCGGGACCAAATGGAGAAGAATTGACCCTGGATTATGCTTGGTTCGGTTCGAGTGAAGCGCCCAAGGTTCTGGTGCTTCTTTCGGCAACCCATGGTGTCGAGGGATTTTGCGGATCAGGATGTCAGATCGGTTGGTTGACGGAAGTAGGACCCGAGACTCTTCCTCAGGATACGGCTTTATTCGTTCTTCATGCGGTTAACCCCTATGGGTTTGCGTGGTTGCGGCGAACTAACGAAGATAATGTGGATTTGAACCGTAACTTCATTGATTTTGCAAAATCAGTACCCGCTGCGCCGGAATATGATCGTCTTGCGGTGGCAATCTGTCCGAGGGAATGGTCGGGTCCGGGTCGTGTTGATGCGGATCGGCAACTTGCAGACTATGCAGCAGAACATGGTGACTTCGCTTTGCAATCCGCCATTACGGGCGGCCAGTATCATCATCCAAACGGCCTTTTCTATGGGGGGAGCAAAGCGACGTGGTCACGGCGAACATTGGAAGATCTAGCGCGTCGTTATATGGGTCACGCCCGCCATATCGCCCTCATCGATTATCATACCGGCCTTGGTCCCTATGGGTATGGTGAGCTTATTGCATCGAGCGCTGGGTACCAACGATCCATCGCCTGGTACGGGGCAGATCAGGTCACGAACCCCGACCTTGGTAACAGCACCTCGGCCAAGGTTGTTGGCACGATGATGCAAGGATTGGAAAAAGTTCTTCCTCAGGCGATCGCGACCAGTATTACCCTAGAATATGGGGTAAAGCCTGTGCCTGAGACCATAAACGCTCTGCGGGCGGATGGTTGGCTGCATGCTCATGGAGATATTAACTCAGCTGAAGGTCGATGCATTAAACAAGATATGCGCGAAGCCTTTTATGGGGATGAGCCGATCTGGAAGGAAAAGGTGCGGAAGCGCTCGGACGAAGTCATAGCGCGGGCGCTCAAGGGATTGGCGGCCCTATAATGAAGATAGCGCCGCTGGCTTTGGTCCCCCGGTAACCCAATCGAGCAACGCTGCGGTATGGACAATAGGGATGGACGTACCAAGACCAAGTTGAGTCATACAACCAATGTTGCCGGTCGCAACAAGGTCCGGGGCTAAGTTTTCGATA
>JAWKYA010000029.1:0-23618 GCA_041396725.1 Alphaproteobacteria bacterium | reverse complement strand
CATTCTTGGCCGTCCCAATGCCGGTAAGTCGACGTTGTTAAACTGCTTGGCTCAACGCGACGTGGCGATCGTCGCTCCGACACCGGGAACGACGCGCGATATTCTCGAGGTTGCCCTCGACCTGGGCGGTTATCCCGTGGTGCTGGCGGATACGGCGGGTTTGCGCGACGAGCGGCCTCAAGATCTCGATCCCGTTGAAGTGGAAGGTATTCGCCGCGCCAAACATGCCGCCGATACGGCCGATCTCAAAATCTTGGTCATCGATGGGCGCGAGACGGCGCACACCGATCCCTCATTTCACGCCTGGATAGGGACAGTGGATTTGATCGTGCGCACCAAGGTCGACCTTGGTCTTGTGCCGCGGAGCGACCTTCCCTCTTTCCTTGCTGTCTCGGCTTTAACACAAGAGGGTATTCTTGTTCTGATTCAGAAATTGACCGAGATGGTGGCGCATCATTTAGATCTTCGCGCCGCGGGAAGCGCCGCGGGAAGCGATGTTGTCTTGACCCGCGCCCGGCACCGAGCAGCACTTGAAGAAACGCTTGCGGCTTTACACCGGGTTACCCATGCCCCCCTTCCCGATCTTGCAGCGGAGGACTTGCGTCTGGCTGCCCGCGCCTTGGGCCGCCTCACCGGCCATGTAGATGTGGAGGATATCCTTGACGATATTTTCCACCGCTTCTGCATTGGCAAATGATCTCCCTCGCTCAGCAAGAACCCCTTGCCCTCCGAATGGAGGGTCGCTGCAAACCCTAAGACACCGACAAAGGGCGCGCGCGCCATCTCGGCTCGACGGCACAGGATCGGTACAGGGCCGTGCTTAAACCATTGCTCCTCGGGGACTTCCCTAATTGACCTTATAGATTCTGCCCTCAGGGTACGGGCCTTTCGGACTGTTGGGCCTATCGAGCTGTTACCTTTCAGCAACAGATGTAGGATAATTCATCTATTTTTAACAAAACCCCTCGCAGACCCTCATAAAGTGCGATATTTTGTGTGGTCTAGTTTAGAATTGTCGATACTTCGGTCGTGAGGTAAAAGCTCGGTCTTGTTTTATTCATCCGATTATAACAGGAACTTGCCGACACACACCGGAACGGGGAGCAGCTCATGAGAAAGCCTCGCAGCGCTTGGTCCACGAAGGCCTTAGCGGTTTTTGCAGCGACGACAGCCTTGTCATCGCCCGCGACGCTTTTGGCGGCCGATCCTTTGAAGCTGTCCCTGGGTGGTTTTGCTGAGTATTACATGGTGGCGCGCACCCAAAAGCCGTTAAATCATCACCCCGGCGACCCCAATATTAACGACCAGCAAAAGCCGCGTGGGTTTTCCATGTATTGGGAGGATGCGGAGATTTGGTTCTCGGCCTCGACCCAGCTGGATAACGGGGTGACCGTTTCCTATCGGGTCGAAATGGAAACAAGAAATGCGGATAGCAGTGGGTTAAGCCTCGGCGATGACGGTGAAGGGTCCTTCAGTAACAGCACCACCAACCGGAATCTGTTTCGCGACGATCATCGGATTGCCTTTACCGGTAGCTTTGGCCAGTTTCAGTTGGGTGACACCGCCGGTGCCGCCAACGTTATGCAGTACTCCGCCCCGTGGGTCACCAAGATCGGGGTCGTCGATGGCACCGATCTGTTGATGAACCCGGGTTATAACGATGCGGGCATCGGCACTAAGACCGGGGCGTTTAACACCAACAACCGGATCAACTATTTCACACCGCGCTTTGCCCCAGGCTTCCAGTTCGGTGTGTCCTACGCCCCTGAGAACGGATCCACCGGTCGGGGCAATGGGGGTGCCGACGGCAATGCCGGGCCGGTGCAGACCGAAGAAGACAACAGCGACTTCCAGAACATCACCGAATTGGGTGTGAACTTCGTCCGCTCCATGAATGGCATCGATGTGGCCTGGTCCTTGACCGGTGTCTATGCCCCACTGGAAGAATGCACCTACACCTCACCTGGGCTTGGTGGGGCTGGTGGCTATTCGGGCTGTGTCAATACCAGTCCCAATGTGGACCGTTACATCGTGCACAACGGATTTCAGGTCAGCTTCGCCGGCTGGACTATCGGCGCCGGCGCTTCCGTGGATAATCGCGGCTTCAAGGCTGGTCAGGGGATATCCTGGGAAGGCAATGCGGGGGTGACCTATGCTATCGGCCCTTGGGCGGTGGGAATCCAGGGCGGCTATGGGGAGGCCAACCAAAATTACTACAAGATAAGCGAGCCTTTTAACGATACCAGGCGCGGCGGCGTCGATACGAAGATGGCGATTGGTCTTGGCGGGTCTTACACCCTAGGCCCAGGGATCCAACTTCAGGCTGAGGCCCAGTATATCAACTGGGAGCCAATCATGAGCTAACTCGATCCGACGATAGACAGGATGCTGCAACCTATGAAACCCTCGATTCTTTAAAACGCTCTCATGGTTTTGCCTTTGCCTTCGGTACGGCCCTATCGTTTTAAGAGCTCTTTTCTATCTACCGACATACGAGAAAGGGCCGATCTTGGGATCGGCCCTTTCTTCATACCCCCACATCTTCATAATACCCCCGTCTTCATACTAGAGTAGCGTGCAGGGCCAGAATAGCATGCGGGAAGTGTGCTTATTTTTTGAAATTCGTAAATTCTCTAGCCGCCGTTATTAGAGCCGTATCCGCATCGCTTCGGTTTTTGTTCGTGCACGCGTGGCCGATGCTATAGAACCGATAGCCATTATCTGCCGCTTGGTCGTAGTGGACAAAGGCAAGGCAGGTACTCTGACCGCCCACGTCAAAGGGAATATAGGTATCCCCTTTTTCTTTGCGCACCGCCCCCCAGTTTCTCGGCGTCCATGGGGCAGAGCGCTGATTGGTAATCATGGTTTTTATGTCATCCACAGAGGCATTGGTGCAATAGGTGCGCATCCCCGCCACACAAAGAACGACCACACGCTCGATACGATCCTTTACCCCGTACAAAAGAATGAAATCGGCTTGGCCGCTGGGACCTCCACCAAGGCCGCCGCCCGATCGCTTACTGATCCGACATTTATAGGCGCTATCCGCCATATGAAAAGGCGTATCGCCGCAGGGGATGTCGCTCCAATCCTGCGCGCGCGCCGCTGTACCCGTTACCCCATACCCCAGGATGCCCAGAATAAACCCTCCTACAACGATGGGAACGGTTCTGAACCCCACCAAGAGCGGAAACAGACGCGGGGCTTTTCTTTTTATCTCTTTCTGTCTGGTTATCTCTTCTTGTCTGGGATTTTTGTTTCGACTTCTTTTATTCCAGCTCTCTTTATCTCCGCGATTATTTCCTTGGCTCTTTATACCCATCGTTCTTCTGCGCCCCCTGTCATCGTCTTACTTGTCATAGTCGTGGTGGTCCGTGAGAACCATTTTCGTGAAGAATAATTTTAAGGTGTATTTTTTATTGAACACGATTTTATGCTGCAAAAATATTTAAAACGCAAAACCATTTTTACCCGCCGCTTGGCGCAGGCTTTCAACCGCCTTGCTCTGCCGAGCCAATGGCGCTGAGAGGGGCGCTGAGAGGGGCGCTGAGATAGGCACGCGCCCTTAAGGTACGATGGTGAGGAACGGGCAGATGGCGACGAGGGGCGACTTAAAACTCCGACGATATCTATGCGTGCCCTTCAATCTGTGACATCTTTTGATCCTCTCTGTCGCTTAGATCTAAGGGGGTCATGTCTGTTCCTTGAAAACCTCGATGATCCCCAACCTCAGAAAAGGGCGCAGGCGTATTCCCGGATCGCATCTTCTTGATCTTCTTCCTCTGGAACCAAGAACCGGGTAAAACGGGGTCTTGGGCAGCTCAACTTGGGCAGCTCAACTTGGGCAGCTCAACTTGGGCAGCTCAACTTGGGCAATTCAACTTGGGACGTTTCAACTTGAGACGTTTCAATTCGGGAAGTTTCAACAGATATGACCACACGGCAGTTCGATGTGATTGTGATCGGCGGTGGCCATGCCGGGACCGAGGCAGCCGCCGCCGCGGCACGGATGGGTGCCCAAACTCTGCTGCTCACCCATAAAGCATCGGCGATCGGCGTGATGTCGTGCAATCCCGCGATCGGTGGCTTGGCCAAAGGGCATTTGGTGCGGGAAATCGATGCTTTGGATGGGATCATGGGTCGGGCCATCGACCGCGCGGGAATCCAGTTCCGCATCCTTAATCGCAGCAAGGGTCCGGCTGTCCAAGGTCCCCGAGCCCAGGCGGATCGCAAGCTTTATCGCCGCGCAATCCAAGAGCTTTTGGCCGAACAGGCGAATTTAACGGTCCACGAAGGGGCGGCGGCCCATTTCCTTCGGGCAGCCGACGGCAGCGTGTGCGGTATATGCACAGAAGCCGGGGTTGAATACCGGGCAGGGGCGGTCGTTATTACAACAGGAACTTTTCTAAGGGGTCTTATCCACCTTGGGGAAACGCGCACTGCTGCGGGTCGGGTTGGGGAGGCGCCGTCCGTCGCCTTAGCCGAAGCCATTGCCGGCCTCGGCTTGGCCATGGGGCGATTGAAAACGGGAACCCCGCCGCGCCTTGATGGCCGGACCATTGATTGGTCGGGACTAACCGTGCAGCCAGGAGATGATCCACCTGTACCCTTTTCATACCTGACCGAAAAAATTACAACGCCGCAGATTCCTTGCCACATCACATGGACGACACCGAAGGTACACGCCTTGATCACGGCGAATTTGCACCGAGCCCCCCTCTATAGCGGGCAAATCTCTGGAGTTGGTCCGCGGTATTGCCCCTCAATCGAAGACAAGGTCGTTCGCTTTGCCGACCGTGACCGTCATCAGGTTTTCCTCGAACCCGAAGGCCTGGACGACGACACAGTGTATCCTAATGGAATCTCTACATCCTTGCCGGCGGACGTGCAGCAAGAAATCGTGCGGCATATGCCTGGACTTGAAAAGGCAGCCCTGGTTCGACCTGGCTATGCCATCGAATATGACTATGTAGATCCCCGGGCACTCCTCCCTAGCCTGGAACTCCGGCGGATTCCGGGGCTTTTCTTGGCGGGACAGATTAATGGCACCACGGGCTATGAGGAGGCAGCAGCCCAAGGTCTTATGGCGGGGCTCAATGCTGCACGCCGGGCGGGGCGGGCCGGTTCCGATCATGAAGATAAGAGAAGGGATAGGGAAAAGGCTCAAGAGGGTGATGGTCGAGGGGGTGGCGATCAGGGGGGTGGCGATCAGGGGGTGGCGATCGGGGGGGTGGCGATCGACGGGATGATGATCGACGGGATGATGATCGACGGGATGATGATCGAATTGACGACGGGATCGTCCTGACCCGCGCCGATGCTTATATCGGGGTTTTGATTGACGATCTGGTCACCAAAGGGACTTCCGAGCCTTATCGGATGTTTACCTCTCGCTGCGAATATCGCTTGACCCTTCGCGCCGACAATGCAGATCAGCGCCTAACACCCTTAGGGATCGCCTGGGGGTGTGTCGGATCGGACCGCCAAGCCGCCTGGACTGCGAAAGAGGGGGCTTTAGCCGATGCGCGGGCCCTGGCCCAAACCTTGACGGCAACTCCTAAGGCTCTTGCTGCCGCCGGATTCGCCGTAAACCAGGATGGTATTCGGCGCTGCGCCATGGATATGCTGGCCTATCCTGGGGTGCGCGTTCAAACCCTGGTACCCTTATGGCCCGCGCTCAATCACCTAAAGCCTGATATCGCCGCCCAACTGGAAATCGACGCCCTTTATGCAGGTTATCTCGATCGCCAGGAGGCAGATATTCGCGCCTTCCGCCGGGACGAGCGGCTGCGGCTCCCCCTGGATCTGGACTATACGGCGATCGGCGGTCTCTCCGCCGAGGTCCGGCAAAAGCTTTCCACGGCACAGCCGACCACCCTCGGCGCCGCAGCACGGATTTCTGGGATTACCCCCGCAGCCCTGGTCGCCCTGCTGCGTCACGTCCGTCGACAAGATGCAGCATAGGGAAATACGCGGGCTTCTGATAAATATCTGTCGTTAGATACCCTGTTGTGGATTTTCCCCTTATGCCGATGATCGAAGCCCAATTGGCACAGCCCAATTGGCACAGCCCAGTCGGCGCCAACCTAGATAGCACCAAGGGTAGCGCCCACCTGTGGTTCTCGTCATCGGGTTCTCGTTATCGGGCTCTCGTCATCGGGGCTTTCGATTGGGAATGTTTCACGTGAAACATTTCCAATCCTCTCTTCCAAACCCAAATCCTCCAAAACCCAGGTCTCCCAAAACCCAGGTCTCCCAAAACCAAATCTTCCAAAACAAGGTGTTCTTGAACCATTTTAGATGGGCGAAGACCCTAGCCTTCCATCCTCCTTCGCTTCCCCTTGCTGTCCTTTTCCCTGAAACTTTCTTTTCCCGAAAACTTTCTTCGGCATTCTCGCGATCGATCTATCTTCAATTTCCCGTATCGATTCCTCGGACTGATCCTGTATCGGGACAATTTAGAGCATGGAGAGAAGATGACTCGGTGCGTACAAGCTCAGGAAATCTTGCGGTTATCAATTAATGTGCAATTTATGCACATTAATATTTGCATTAAATACACATTTTAAGTTTCCTGTTTTCCACTCTAAAAAGATTCTGACTCCAGAAACCGGGGCGGTTGAACCGTTATAAAGCTTTATAAAGCTTTCTTTTAGCACCACAGCCTTACTGACCTGCCCTACCACTTACCCGCGCGGAGCCGTTTAGACCAAGACTTCACAGGGAAGAGAGTAGGATTCATAAAATGTGTATAAAATGCACATCATAATTTGCGCTTAACGCACATAAAGAAACTCTTATTCTTTAGCTGGAAGGATTCCGCGCGCAGTGGATTGGACATGGGAGATTGGACATGG
The DNA here is from genome assembly GCA_041396725.1 of Alphaproteobacteria bacterium. Taxonomy (GTDB): domain Bacteria; phylum Pseudomonadota; class Alphaproteobacteria; order JAWKYA01; family JAWKYA01; genus JAWKYA01. The sequence continues at coordinate 16,761 of JAWKYA010000029.1, read as the reverse complement.
GAGATTGGACCGCGGTAGGTTGGATATGGACATCGCTGAAAGCTAACGTTTTCATCCCTAAAGTATTTTCTACTGTCTTTACCTAGAACCGCTAGAGATAACTCCTGGATATCCATCTATCGGCTACCCCATCCGAAAGGCATGGGGAGAGCATAGGATTCCCAGGTGAACAGCTTAATGAGTAAAGGATCGAGGAAATAAAAAATGTGTATGTAATGCACATTACAACAATTCCTCATCGCTATTAGAGTCATTCGCGAGGGATACCGCTCATATACGCGATTAGAAACACCCCTTCGGCAGAGGCCGATAAAGGCACGCGCTCAAAATAACTCCTCAAATATACGCTTGAGATAGACCCCAAAAATAAAACCAGCCCCTGAAAATAAACCGACCTACGAATGAGACTATTGTTATGAGACTACTGTTTTCATGGTGCCAATGGTACAAGCTAACTTTTTGGGCCACTTTAGCTCCCCCATGCCATATTTGGACTTTGGGCGCTCAGAACTTGGGGGCTCGGACTTGGGAGCTCGGACTTGGGGGGTCTACACTCAATGAAACCCATGACTATGGAAGAATTTGCATTATATGCACATTTTAATTTTGCATCTGATGCACATTTCCTTCACTCTCTGCCCTTCAATCCTGACAATGTTTCACCTGTTGATGTTTCACGTGAAACATTTTCGCCTGCTGAATCACTTTCTCCAGAGCCCAGTGTTTCACGTGAAACATTGGAGCGGCTCCAAGCCCTTATCGACCTTCTCACCAAGTGGCAAAAAACCGTAAATCTTGTTGGCCTCTCTACCCTGACGGACCCCTGGCGGCGGCATATTTTAGATTCGGCTCAGCTTCTTCCTTATCTAAAATTAGAGACCCTCTCCTCCAATTCTTCCCTTGATCGCTCCCCTCCCCAACCCCCTGGTAAGCCCCCTGGTAAGCCCTTGGGACCCATCGCCGATCTCGGCTCGGGCGCCGGGTTTCCAGGGCTTGTCTTGTCTATTCTCGGGGTAGAAAATATCATCTTGATCGAGTCCGATGCCCGAAAAGCCGCCTTCATTCGCGAAGCGACTCGGATCGTCAATTCCTCGGCCAGGGTGCTCAATCAGCGGATCGAAACCGTGACCGAAACCTTCCCCCTTATTGTTGCTCGAGCTTTGGCTCCTCTGGATAAGCTATTGATATTGGCGAAGCCTCTTCTCTCATCCCCAGGAGTCTGTCTTTTTCCCAAGGGCGCCGATGCAGATAAGGAATTGACGACTGCCTCCGAAAGGTGGAGATTTTCCAAAGTCGAAAGCTTTGCAAGTATAACGGATCCTAAGGGACGAATTTTGCGGCTGATCCAGCCCCAGGTCAAACATGTCCCAGGTAAGACATGTCCCTAAGGATCAGGCACGGCCTTACGACTGAGAAAAAGGCGTTAATCGCTGGTTATCCAAAGCCGCTGCTCTATAACGAAACTTGAGCGCTATGGCTTGTTACACCGAAGTATTTATGGGGAAAGACCTCACATGAGCCCTCCTTCCATAGGAAACCCGCCTGCCGAAGCCCCCCATGGATCCCCCCATGAAGCCCCCTATGGATCCCCCCCTGGGGAAGCCTCTGGGCAATCCCCTAGACAATCTCAACAATCTCAGCCATCCCCTGAAGGCCCAAGCTCGGCACAAGCCTTACGACAGATTTCGGTCCCAAGGGTTTTGGCAGTCGCTAATCAAAAAGGCGGGGTCGGGAAAACCACCACGACGATTAATCTGGCAACCGCAATGGCGGCCTGCGGTCGGAATGTCTTGATCGTAGATATGGACCCCCAGGGAAATGCCAGTACAGGCCTTGGGATCGACCGCAAGTCCCGCAACATCACCGCCTACGATGTTCTGATCGAAGAAACCCCAATCGAGCGGGCGGCTTTGCCCACGGCGGTACCCGGACTGTCCATCGTCCCGGCTTCGGTCGATTTAACCGGGGCGGAGCTTGAGCTGATTCAAATCTCCGGCCGGGAAAGTCGCTTGCGTCGAGCCTTGCGCTTGACGGATTTGCCGTGGGACTTGGTGTTGATCGATTGCCCTCCCGCCTTAGGGTTCCTCACCCTCAACGCCCTAGTCGCGGCCGATGCTGTTTTAGTCCCTTTACAGTGTGAATTCTATGCTTTGGAAGGATTGTCCCATCTCTTGAAAACCATCGAGCGAATCAAACGCGGTTATAATCCTTCCCTTGATATCCAGGGCATCGTTCTGACGATGTATGACAAACGCAACAGCATCTGCGGGATGGTCGAAGAAGATGTGCGCCGCCATTTAGGTGACAAGGTTTATCGAACCATCATCCCCCGCAATGTTCGTGTTTCCGAGGCTCCCTCCCATGGCAAGCCGGTTCTTGTTTATGATTGGCGCTGTGCGGGTAGTCAGGCTTATATCCACCTTGCGGGCGAAGTTTTGAAACGTGAGGCGAATCTCATTGCCTCCGATGCAGCTTAGCGCGGCGGCGGGCCCATAATTATCGGGAGGGGTTGAGGTTATGACCGATGATTCGAGATCAAAGATCACCAAGCGGCGTCTTGGCCGCGGGCTCGACGCCCTGTTCGGCGAAGAGACCGCAGCCGAAATGGCGCCAAGCTATGCCCCCTCCGCCCGTGAAACCGTCAACCACGGGATCTCAAGCTCTGGAACCGCAGGGACAGGCGTAGACAACAGATCCAGTGCCCCTGCGGGAACCCATAGTGGCGCGGGAGACCGGCGCGTTCTCCCCATCGAGGCCTTGCGTCCTAACCGTTATCAACCACGGCGTCATTTCAACGAGGATGCTTTGCGCGAGTTGACCGCCTCCATCCGACAGCACGGGATCTTGCAACCGATCGTGGTTCGCCCCGACCCCGATCATGGCGGTCAATTCGAGATCATCGCGGGCGAACGCCGCTGGCGCGCCGCCCAAGCAGCACAGCTTCATCACGTGCCGGTGGTGATCACCGCTTTATCTAACCGCGGCGCCTTGGAAGTGGCGCTGATTGAAAATATTCAGCGGCAGGATCTCGATCCTCTCGAAGAGGCCGAGGCTTTCCGACGTTTGATGACGGAGTTTTCTCATACGCAAGAAAAACTTGCCGATGCCGTCGGCAAGAGCCGCAGTCATATTGCCAATACCCTGCGACTGCTTTCCTTGCCCGAAGGGTCAAAACCTATGTGCGCTCTGGTCAGTTGTCGGCTAGCCATGCGCGCGCCTTGATTACGGCCATTGATCCTGTCTCCTTGCAAGCGCGCTGTAGCGGAAGAACTCACCGTCCGCCAGATGAGGCGTCTTGCACAAGGTGGCAAACAAGCCCGACCACCAATTCAGAGCGCATCACATCTTAACTCATCTTCTGCTCATAGCCCGGGGACTAATCTTTCATCCATCGACAAAACGACAGCACCGGGTCTTCTTCAGAAAAGCGCAAATATCCGCGCTATAGAAAGAAATCTCCGATGCGCTCGGACTGAAGGTTGAGATTACCTTCGATGGAAAGGGTGGAAGGGTTTTAATTCATTATTCTGACTTTGAGCAATTCGACGATATCATTCGTCGCCTGCACATCCGCACCTAGCGCGTCTTTCTTTCGATAGGGGTGATCGCTCTCGCGGATCGATGTTCAGTTTTAAATAATTTTGAACGATAAAAATGATCATTCTTCTTTTCGCTTCCTCTTCGATAGGGCCTGGGCATGTCGCGCTTAGATAGGATCTCCTCCAAGTGCATCTCGATAAAATTTTCTGTGACGCGATAGGGTGGCTTAAAATCTTTTAGGAGCTACGGCGGCTCAGACGACGCGCAAGGGCGGCAATTTCGTGCACGGCATGACCTGTCAAAATTGCTGCCGGCGCTCCTGTGCGTTTGCACGCAACCTCCGTTTCTAAAATCCGACCCAAGGCATCGGCAAGAAATTTCGGGGGCCACAGATGTGTCTGCGCGAGAAAAATACTGCGTACTTTGAAAAAAGGTTCTGGCCGCAAAGATTTCAAAGCTTGATCCGTTGTCATCCCCTCAGCGATGCGCAAAGCTGTGATATGCAATCGTTCGAAGTGCCGGGCGATAGCGCGCAAAATCCCGATGGGGGTGGCGCCATCATTGTATGCGCGCATCAAATAGCGGTCTGTATCATTTGCATTTCCTGCTGCAACCGCAAAGCTTAGCGAGTCGAGAGTCACCACCGAACTATCGTCGATGGAGATTCGCGCATCCTCAAGAGTGACCTGACCCTTACCCGTGGCATAAAGGGCCAGTTTCTCCAATTCGCGGCGAGACAGGCGGCGATCGCTCCCCAAGCGGTCAGCCAAAAAGTTTCGCGCCTCGGCCGTCACGGTCAGGTTATTTTCTTTCATAACATCGTCGATCAAAGTGGAAAGCCCGGCGCCTTCATCGCGGTAACACGGAATGGCCGCGGCGTTTTCTGCCCCTTCGAAAAGTTTGCGCAACGAAGAACGCGAGGCCAAGGCATCGGCCTCTACCACAACCAAACTGGCATCCTTACCGCCTTTAGGATCTTCAAGCCAGGCGGCGAGTGCAGCCGTGGCGCGATCGCCTGCATCGCATACGCGCACGGCGCGACGCCCGCCCGTCAGGGATATCGCATCAGCCTCATCGGCTAACCGGGCGGGATCTTCAGCGACCGCAGCACCGGTTAAGACAGAGATCCGAAAGGGATCGTCCTTATTCCCCGCAATAGCGATGATCGCTTGCTCGGCGCGCTCGGAAATAAGTCCGGCATCTTCGCCATAAAGAAGAATGGCACGGATCTCGGGCGGTGGGGCGCGTAACAGCTTCGCAACTTCGCGCGGTTTTGGTTTCACAGCCGTCTCAGATTTAGAACGACAATCTCCCCTGGGGACATCATCGGGGCACTACGGGTGTTCCTAAAGTTCCCTCCGGTGGCGATACCGTGGTTGCTTTATTCTTTAGATCACCTAAAGCGGCGGCGACGCGGATTTTTATTTCATCGGCGATTTCGCGCGAGGCGCGGCGGCGAGCATCGTCGGCACTTGCATCGGTTTGATAATTGGAGGTGTTAATATTGTAAGAGCCAACCGCACGGCTCCGTCCGTGATAGACTAGCTTGCCCGTGGCGATTTCAATCAAACTAAAATCGGCAAGCAATGTAAGATTCGCGCGAGTCGCTTCGTATCGCCGCGTGTAGCCAAGTTGTTTGGTGCCTTGAGTCAATTTGGTGACCAATTCATATTTCGGGTCTCCAGGACGACCGGTTGGATTGAATCGATCTAATAGAAGGTTATGCAAAATCTGCCCCTCCCGATTGGGGATGATGTCAATCTTGACATCCTCTAGACCGCCGTTGGTCGCGGTGGTGGAGGCATCGCCCGACGAGGCAGTGTAGAGAGGTTCGTAACACCCTACCAAACTGGGCAAGACGAGACCTGCAAGCATCACCCCTAAAAGGCGGCGGCGCCCCATCCTAGCAACACGGGAAAAGAAAAAATCAAGCAACGATGTTCACTACCTTATCAGGGACGACGATGACTTTACGTGGGCGTGCGCCACCAAGATGCCTTGCTACGGCCTGTTCGGCAAGGGCAGCTCGTTCCGTTTCCTCCCGCGATAGGCCGGCAGGAAGGTTGACCGTAGCCCGGAGCTTACCATTGATTTGAACCGCAAGGGTCACGGTACGGCGGGCGAGTAAGGCTTGATCTGCGACCGGCCATGGGGTGTCGACCAGCAGTTTCTGATGCCCAAGCCGCTGCCATAATTCCTCGGCCAAATGGGGCATCATGGGATTAATCACCTGGACTAAAACCTCCAAGCCTTCCCGAAGCGCCCCCATATCCGATATGGGCGCCGTACCGCTCTCGGGTTTTTGCCGCGCTGCGTCCGTAAGGGCATTGGTTAATTCGTAAATCCGCGCCACGGCCTTGTTAAAGGCAAACCGCTCGATATCATCGGTGATGGCGGCAATAGCACGGTGCACCGTACTTCGTAACTCCATCATGGCAGAAGATAAACTATGGGGCATCGGCGTTGCCGGAGGCGGCAACATGGGTAAAACCTCGTCGGCAAGTCGCCAAATCCGCTGAACAAATCGCCAAGCGCCATCGATCCCCCCCTCGGTCCATTCTAAATCCCGCTCGGGTGGGCTATCGGAAAGCATAAACCAGCGGCCGGTATCGGCGCCGTAAGCCTCGATGATGGCGGTGGGATCGACCGTGTTCTTCTTCGACTTCGACATTTTCTCAACCCGGCCAACCGTAACGGGAGCTTTGGTTGCAATTTCCCGCACTGTCCCGTCCGAAGATTTTTCGATAGCCGAGGGTTCCAGCCACCGACCATCCTCGGTGCGGTAGGTTTCGTGAGTCACCATGCCTTGCGTAAAGAGGCCGGCAAACGGTTCCTCTAAATTCAAATGACCACAGTCGGTCATGGCACGGGTAAAGAACCGGGCATAAAGAAGATGTAGGATCGCATGCTCGACCCCGCCGATATATTGATCCACCGGCAGCCAGTACTCTGCATCTTCTTTGATAACAGGAACCGGTGCGGTCGGAGAACAGAACCGCACGAAATACCACGCTGAATCAACAAACGTATCACAGGTGTCCGTGTCACGGCGCGCGGGCTTGCCGCAGGATGGGCAGGTAACCTTGGACCATGACGGATGCCGCTCGAGTGGATTGCCGGGAACGGAAAAATCCGCATCCTCGGGCAGGCGCACCGGTAAATCTTTTTCGGGTACCGGGACAACACCGCAAGCGTCGCAATGAATCATAGGGATCGGGCATCCCCAGTATCTTTGCCGCGAAATCCCCCAATCGCGCAGACGATAGGTGACGACGCGCTCGCCCGTGCCTTTGACTTCTAGACGAGCGGCAATCGCCGCCTTGGCGGCATCGACCTCAAGCCCGTTTAAGAAATCGGAATTGGCCAGACGACCGGGTCCCGTATAGGCCTCGGCCCCAACGATAAAGGTCGTGGGATCTTGGTCTTCCGGTACCACCACGGGAACGACAGGTAGGTCATATTTACGGGCGAAATCCAGATCGCGCTGGTCATGGGCCGGGCACCCGAAGATGGCGCCGGCGCCATACTCCATCAAGACGAAGTTAGCCACATAGACCGGGAGCCTCACATCTTCTCTGAATGGATGCTGCGCCTTCAGTCCCGTATCGAAGCCTTTTTTCTCTGCCGTTTCGAGATCGGCTTCGGCCGTACCGCTTTGCCGACACGCGGTAACGAAGGCGGCAAGTTTCGAATCTGATTTAGCCAATTCTTCGGGTAGGGGATGATCTACCGAAAGGGCAAGAAAACTCGCACCGAAAATCGTATCGTGACGGGTGGTGAAAATCTCCAAAGGATCTTTGCGGCCATCGAGCTGAAACCGGATGCGCATCCCTTCGGATTTACCGATCCAGTTTTCTTGCATCAGCCGCACCTTGGCCGGCCAGCGATCTAGCTGCGCAAGGGCCGCGCGGAGTTCTTCGGACTTGGCCGTGATGCGGAAGAACCACTGGTTGAGCTTGCGGCGCTCCACGATAGCGCCCGACCGCCAGCCGCGGCCGTCGATCACTTGTTCGTTTGCCAAGACGGTATGGTCCACCGGGTCCCAATTGACCCAAGACTCTTTGCGATAGACCAACCCCTCTTTCATAAAATCAAGAAAGAGCTTTTGTTGATGACGATAATACGCAGGATCGCAGGTGGCGATCTCGCGGCTCCAATCCAGAGAAAGCCCCATGGCCTTCATCTGCGCGCGCATGGCCGCGATATTGGCGTAGGTCCAGGCAGCAGGGTGAACCCCTTTTTCCATAGCGGCATTCTCGGCCGGCAAGCCGAAGGCATCCCACCCCATCGGATGAAGAACGTTAAATCCCTGGGCGCGCTTGTACCGCGCGACCACATCGCCCATGGTGTAGTTGCGCAGATGTCCCATGTGAATGCGCCCCGAGGGGTAGGGGAACATCTCCAGGACATAGTATTTTGGCTTGGCTAGGTCGCGGGTGGCGGCAAAGCACTGGCCTTGTTCCCAGGCTTGTTGCCACTTTTTCTCTGTATCCTTGACGTTATACCGGCTCATCACCTGGGTCGACAACTCGTGTTATGATTGAAAAGGCCTTAGCCTCGCGGGTGCTTATATAACGCAAGTTCTGCGACTGTGCCGCCAATTTCTTAATAACCCGCTGGATTCTTCACGACCCTTAAGATAGGCAAGCCTGTTAAAATCGGGTTCATTGGGGGAAAATCTGAAGGAAGAGTGGTGATGGCGGCTGTATCGGCGGATCGGAAAGACCATGACATTGCGACACGCTTTGCGGCGGTTCAGGCAGCGATAGCCGCCGCGGCCGCCAGCGTTGACCGCGCCGCCGCCGATATTTCTTTGATCGCCGTCAGCAAAACCTATGGGCCCGAGGCGATCCGTCCCCTTCTCGCGGCTGGCCACCGGCTGTTCGGGGAAAACCGGGTGCAAGAAGCTCAAGCGAAGTGGCCACTCCTTAAGAACGCGTATCCTGATATTCTTTTGCATTTGATTGGACCGTTACAGACGAACAAAGTGGCCGAAGCGGTGGCGCTTTTCGATGTCATTGAAACCGTAGACCGGGAAAAACTCGCAGCGATCCTGGCCCGGGAAATGGCTCAGCAACAGCGGCCCCTACCCGTTTTCATCCAAGTCAATACGGGGGACGAGCCGCAAAAGGCGGGGATTGCGCCGCGCGAGGTGGATGACTTCATCACCCGGTGCCGGGATGTGCATCGGCTCAATGTGGCGGGGCTTATGTGCATCCCTCCCGTGGACGAAGAAGCCGCGCTTCATTTTGCTTTGCTGGCGAAAATTGCGGCGCGTCATCATCTTTCCCATCTGAGTATGGGAATGAGCGCGGATTACGAAAAAGCCATCCGTTTCGGCGCGACCTATGTGCGAGTGGGGACGGCGATTTTTGGCGCCCGCACTTAGTACCGCCTCACATAGATCAAAACCGGTCTTTTGGCCGTCGATCCACACGAGATCTTTATTATCTAAATTGTCGAACCGATCTTTCTTTTTCGACTTATGGGAACCCCGTACCCTACAAGTCGTTCCTTGGGATGCACCCCGTTATTTCCTCTTTAAAAACCCCTGTTTCCTTGAAAACCAGGCCTTCCACGGAACAGGGGACAGAGTCTCGCCTTGGGCACATGTGCACGAAACCCCATTCCTTGCCAGTGGTTCAGCATGGGTGGTTCAGCATGGATTGCTGAGATTAGGACTCCCTATCCCATCCGTCCTTTGTGCCAGATAAAAATTTGCCGAGCCGAGAGACGGCAGAGGATGAGAAACACTAAGGAAATCTTCTCGGGATAAGGCCGCAGCCTTTCGGTTAGGCTCTATGCGGCTCGGCCATAGGGCGAAAGAGGGTGCGCCCTCCGTGCGTATGTGCACAGCGCGCCCGGTGAAGAGACGGAATAACTAAGGCGTCCCCGCCAAAAGATCATAGGGGGCGCGCCATCCGGGCAATGCCTGCATTCGGGAGAGCCAGGCCGTTACTCCTGGCGGCACGGTGACCTTGGCTTGATCGGCATGGAACAAATATCCGCAGAGGGAGAAATCGGCGATGCTAGGCTTTTCCCCCAAAATGAACGCGCGACCATCCCTGAATTCCTGGTCTAATCTTGCAATATCCACGTCATACCGTTGCTGCAACCACTCAAGAGCGCCTGCATTATATCCTTCCATGGTGAAACTGCGTGCATACCGAAGCTGCGGCAAGCACATCCCCAGCCGGTTCGCTTCCCAGAAAAGCCACTCCCGAGCCAAGACCATCCGCTCAGGGGTTTCACCACCGAAGTCACCTAAGATTTCAGCAAGAACACACAGAATAGCATCGGACTGTACATAGGAATTTCCATCAATCAATAACACGGGCACCTGTTGGTAACGGGCGTGCCGCCGAAATTCTTCATGACGAGCCGCATGAGGACCAAATATGTCGACCACGTGATACGTATAAGGAAGCCGCGCCACCGTTAGCAGTAAAGCGACCTTATACACATGACCTGAATCAGGATGGCCATAAAGAGTAAGAGAAAGATTGCGCCCCATCGATATAGCTCCCTATGTCGTTGCTCTTCTCAAATGAGTTTCGCCATATCCATACCACTGGGATCAAAACAGAGAAGATCCCCCGGCCTGGTTTCGGCAAGAACATATAAAAGATCGCGCACAGTCAAGGCGGCGCAGCCTTCGGTTGGGCTCCAATCCGGTTTGGCAATATGGAGAAAGATGGCACTACCCAAATAGGGAACCGGCGGATTGTGGTTATGGCCCAAGACCACAATCACGTCGTAAACGTGATCCTCGCGCCAGAGCTTCTCGTGACGCCCTGGATAGGGCAAGGATACAGGTTGGTTATATTTGGGATCGCTGGGCGCATCACACCATCCATCTTGAGGCGTCAGGGTCGCCGCTGGCAGGCCACTTTTTAGAGAGGGGATTCGATCCGGGCGATAAAGAATGCGCAGCATTTCGTGACACCCTGCCGGGCTGATCCCATCGCCCTCAAGCTTTGCGCCATGGATTCCGCCACGACCAATGGCGCAGCGTAGGCGCCGCCCCCGCCAATTGGCCCATCCATCAGCATACACCATCAGCCGGCGCGGCATTCCAGCGGCCTTTCTTTTGTACAGAATATGTCCGGCGCGCTTCGCCTTAGTTTCAAGATATCCTTGATTGTGCGGATTCGACGGAAACCGGTGGGGAACCCGTTCCACAACCTCAATCCCTGCTTGAGATAAAGCCTCTACCTTGTGGGGGTTATTGGTCAATAATCGAACCCGCGCAATTCCCAACTCATGCAACATGACCGTCGCAGCGACATAGGTCCGCTCATCCTCATCGAAGCCAAGACTTAAATTCGCCTCGACCGTATCTGCGCCCCGATCCTGAAGACAATAGGCGCGTAGCTTATTCACCAAACCAATTCCTCGACCTTCTTGTGCAAGATAAAGCAATACGCCGCCGCCGGCTGCCGCCAAGGTCGCGATGGCGCCCCGAAGCTGATCCCCACAATCGCACCGCAAGGAACCCAGAAGATCTCCTGTCACGCATTGCGAGTGAATGCGCGTCAAAACCGGGAGATCAAACCGCGGCGACCCCACCACAAGGGCAAGATGCTCGATGCCACCGTCCTGGGGCCGGAAAGCGACGACCTTGGACGATTCTGCGTCGGCCAGAGGCACTTGAGCCTCCCCCACCTTCCGTAAAGCGCGCGCGGCGCGCTCGCTGTAGGTTAAAATTTGATCGCGGGTCACACAAATCCATTTCTCAGATTTCAGCGCCAAAAAATCATCGGGAAGATGCATCACGATGATCGCGGGCAAGAGACCGCTCAACTTAGCAAGGCGGATTCCCGCTACCGCACTGCTTGCCGAACTCAGCACCAAAACTGGACCTTGCGGCATGCGTGTCGGTGTCTCGGTCGGATCGATCCAGGTTTCAATAAGCGCAGCACTTACATCTGGAGAAAGCGCAAGAGATATCCAGGCAGCGGCTTGGAAACCACTCTCCCTCGACATAAGCCCAAGGTCGGCGGCGCGGCTTGCCGGTAAAACCAAAGATCGGGGGGTGCTCGGCGATGCCATGGCCCGAAGAAGCCGCCACCCCTCATCCCGTGCTGTCTCTGCCGCTAGAATCGCCAAGGGTGCAAAGGCTGGATCCTGGATAATGACGGGCAGGCCTCGCCGTAATTCTGCACGGGCAGCATCGACGGGGATCAATGGATCGCTTGGCGTTAATGATAGGGAAACCATGGGGCTTTCTAATCAAAAAACAGCGAAACCGATAGGGGTTATATGCAAATAAGGGGGGAGATTCCTCCCATGAGCGTACAACAGCTTGCCAGAGAGGCTCAAATCGCCGCACAATTGGCACAGTTCCGGGATTATCCGACGGATCTCGCTTCCGGCGCTCTCTTTGTCCCCTTTCCTTAGGAATGGGATGAAAATCCAGCGCCAAAAGGACAGCATAAGGATAAGGAAACCTTCAGGATAACGACACGGTGGTCGGGAAAATGACAAAGAAGAATAAGAGCCGGCAAAACCGCGCACGCGCAATCTGTGTAGGCGCCATTGCAACCGTCAAGATAGGATGCATCGGATAAATGGGTGCTTTAAAAAAAATCCTCATCGTGGATGACGACGATGCTCTTCGTCATTCCTTGATCGAGCAATTAACCGACAGCAACGAGTTCACGGCCGTCGAAGCCGCAACCGGAGCTGCGGCTATAGCCGCAGCTCAGGGAGAAACTTTCGATGGGGTCATTCTCGATATCCGCTTACCCGATGCCGATGGGCGCGAGCTCTGTCGCCAACTTCGTCAGAATGGTGTGAAGGCACCGATCATTATGCTGACGGGGGCCGATAGCGAAAGCGACACCATCATGGGCCTCGATAGCGGCGCGAACGACTATATTACAAAACCTTTTCGCTTAGGGATCTTGATGGCACGCTTGCGCGCACAGCTGCGTCAGCACGAACAGTCGGAAGATGCCGTGTTCCATATCGGACCGTACATGTTTCAACCAGCACTGAAACTCTTGATGAATCCGGCGACCAAGAAAAAGATTCGCCTGACGGAAAAAGAAACAGCCATCCTCAAATATCTTTTCCGGGCTGGCGCTTCGGTGGGGCGTGAAACTCTATTGGGCGAGGTCTGGGGTTATAATGCCGAGGTGACTACCCATACTCTCGAAACCCATGTTTACCGTCTTCGGCAGAAGATCGAACATAATCCCGCCGAAGCTCAGATTTTGATAACCGAGCCCGGTGGTTATCGGTTAGTCCCCTGATAGTCATTATTTTTCTATATTTTAGAGAGGAATTTTTGCTTCTCATGCACCCTTTATTGCGCGGCGTCAGATTATCTCTTATGGTGGCCAGCGGCCCGCCTTCTCGGCGGGTTACTTATAAGCGGCAGGGGCTGGTTTTTGCACGTGGCTAAGGACGATCTTTCCGTAAAGTTTTGGGGGGTAAGGGGCAGCATTGCCTGCGCCGGTCCCGACTATGTGGTTTATGGGGGAAACACCTCGTGTCTCGAGGTTACCTGTGGCGGCCATCGGCTGGTGTTCGATGCAGGGACGGGATTGCGTCCCCTCGGTCTTGATATGCTGAGCGCGCATAAAGGGCCCATCGAACTTTTTCTCACCCACACCCATTTCGATCACGTCGTTGGCTTACCCTTCTTTGTGCCGATGTTTTTATCGCAAAGCGAGGTCCGCATCTGGGCCGGACATTTGGCGCCGCGCCTCTCCTTAGAAGAGGCCATCCGTGGATTGATGATCGAGCCTCTTTTTCCCGTGCCACCGGATATCTTTCGCGCCCACATCACCTATCGCGACTTTCATGCCGGGGAGACTTTAACGCCTTATCCAGGGGTTACCTTGCGCACCGCGCCGCTCAATCATCCCAATGGTGCGACGGGGTACCGGATCGAGTATGACGGCAAATCCATTTGTTACATCACCGATACCGAACATGTGGAGGGTCAGTTAGATCGCACCATCCTCACCCTGGTGCAAAATGCCGATATCATGATTTATGACTCCTCTTATACCGACGCTGAGTATCCCCGGTTTAAAGGGTTCGGCCATTCGACCTGGGAAGAGGGAGTACGCCTGGCCAAGGCCGCGAAGGTTAAAACCTTCGTTGCGTTTCACCACGATCCCTCTCATGACGATAAGACCATGGCCGAGATCGAGAAAAACCTGGTCATGGCCTTGCCAGGATCCGTCGTGGCCAAGGAAGGGATGAAGGCGGTTCTAACGCCCTAGGGAGAGGCCCCCTAGAGAGGCCCCCTAGGGAGAGGCCTTAGGAGAAAGGGAGGGGCTTAGTCTCATCTTTTAAGGGTAAGGCTGGTGCTGTATTCTCGCTGTTATCGCGCGCCTCATCGTGTCACCCCCCTGTCGATCCGCCTTCTTTTTTGTCTGCACATGATCGTTTATGGCTGGCGCGATCAAACTTCCCCACGATCTGGCCTCCCCACGATCTGGGTAGCCGTGTCCCCTCAAGTATGCGTGGGTCGGTGCTCTATTGATTCATGGAATCGAAGAAATCCTGGTTCGATTTCGATTGTTTCAGTTTCTCGACGAGGAATTCCATACCGTCGATAACACCCATCGGCATCAAGATGCGGCGGAGGACCCACATCTTGGAGAGAGTGGCTTTCTCGACCAAAAGCTCTTCTTTGCGGGTCCCCGACTTCGAGAGATCGATCGCTGGGAAGGTGCGTTTATCGGCCAGCTTGCGATCCAGAATGATTTCCGAGTTACCGGTGCCTTTGAATTCTTCGAAGATCACTTCATCCATGCGGCTGCCGGTATCGATCAAAGCGGTGGCGATGATGGTGAGCGATCCACCTTCTTCGATATTACGCGCAGCCCCGAAGAATCGTTTTGGCCGCTGCAAGGCATTGGCATCGACACCACCGGTCAAGACCTTACCCGAGCTGGGCACCACCGTGTTGTAGGCCCGGGCAAGACGCGTGATGGAATCCAGCAAAATCACCACGTCTATCTTATGTTCGACCAAACGCTTGGCCTTTTCAATGACCATCTCGGCGACCTGGACGTGGCGTACCGCCGGCTCATCGAAGGTGGAGCTGACGACCTCACCTTTCACCGACCGCTGCATGTCCGTCACTTCTTCCGGTCGCTCATCGATCAATAGAACGATCAAGAACACTTCTGGATGATTGGCGGTAATGGCATGGGCAATATTTTGCAGCATCACGGTTTTACCGGTCCGCGGCGGCGCAACGATCAGCGCGCGCTGTCCCTTACCCAAGGGCGCGACCACATCGATAACCCGCACCGATAAATCCTTGGTGCTGGCGTCATTGATTTCGAGCTTGATCTTCTTATCGGGATATAGCGGCGTTAAGTTATCGAAGTTGATCCGATGCCGCAGCGACTCCGGCTTATCGAAATTAATATTGTTGACCTTAAGAAGGGCAAAATACCGCTCGCCATCTTTGGGCGCGCGGATTTCACCTTCGACGGTATCGCCGGTCCGCAGACCAAACCGGCGCACCTGGCTGGGGCTAACATAGATATCATCAGGACCCGGTAGGTAGTTGGCTTCGGGCGCGCGTAAAAATCCGAACCCATCCGAGAGGACCTCCAGCACGCCATCGCCAAAGATCGGCACACCATTTTCGGCCAGTTGTTTTAGAATCGCAAACATCATGTCTTGTTTGCGCAAGGACGAGGCGTTCTCGATCTCGACCTCTTCTGCGAAGGCCAAAAGCTCGGCCGGGGATTTTTTCTTTAATTCAGCAAGGGTAATGGATTGGGTATTCTGCATGGGATGATTGAATGGATAAGATGATTAAGATGATAATGTGGGGTTGGGTGAGGGTTACGTAAGATCCGGGGTCGAAGATTCAGGTGTGATACGCGCCAGCACGCTACGGGAAAAATATTGTTACGTTTTCTTGATTTTGGATAACAACCTTGACCCAGTTGTAACCCGCAAAAGCCTGGATTCAGGCCAAAACGTAACAGAGGAGGCGGGAAGTTCGTGGCTGCGGAATGACCCACGCCACCGGCCTACATTCGCTTTTTACTGTCACCTCGTCAAGTAAAGTCTAAAGCCTATCGGTAAAAAGAGTAGAAATGGCCCCAGCCTATACTTTTATTTTCCAGCAAAGCCCTAGATCCATAGAACGTATCGCGGTATAAAGCGCCGTTTTCTGCTGTGCTTCAAAGTCGAGGGGGTCTCTTCTTTGATATGCTTATTTTTAAGAAGAAGCGCATTTTTAAGAAGAAGCGCGGGGCCATAGTCAATAATTCTTCCGCCAGCTTAGAGAGTGATTCAGCGCCAGTCGCCAAGTTTTGGCGTATTAGTACTCGGCCCATTCCTTGGCATCGTCACCCCATTCCGCCGTTACATAATAGCGCTTTTCCATGCTCGATTTCTTAGATTAAAACGCTTTTGGTAGTCCTGCTTGCTTCAATATTCCATTCGCTGTATGGCGATTCTTAATTCTTATAGGTACCGATATATGGAGCTGACCATCACTATAGATTTCATGACTGCCCGCCCTCCATCGTAGGTGATTAAAGCCGGACTTTTTCAATAGCTTACGGACCTCTGGCCCATAATCATTCATGAAGCGTGTTTAAAGTGCTTACGATGCGACAGGTCTACGTAATATCCCTTTTTAAGCTTAGGATTATTGAGACGAATTAAAACAGGAATTAACTCAAAAATTTCTTTTTCAAAAGCCTCTAGCGTATCTGCTTCTGCAAATAGGCCCGGAACATCGCTTTCCTTGACATACCAGCACTTGGCATCGTCATCCCATTCCGCCGTTACATAATAGCGCTTTTCCATAGTTCATCCCTCTTTTGATAAAATAGGTTATTTCCTATTTTGGCGCAATTTGTAACCTATCCTGCCCTCCAAGCGCCTATGTCTAAGTCATTGATTTTATATTATTAATCTTGATTTCACTTATTCAAAATGGCCGTACGATCACCAATACCACGATGATCAGAACGGCGAGGGTTGGGATCTCGTTCATCATCCGATAAAACCGGGAGGAGTGACGATTTTTCCCGACCGCCAAATCCCGCCGCCACCGGCTACAGGCCATATGCAATCCGGTTAAGATTAAAACCAACAACAGTTTTAGGTGCAGCCAGCCTTGTTTGAGAAGTCCAGGGTCGATGGCGATCAGGGTCAAGCCCAAAACCCATACCAAGATCATGGCAGGGTTCATGATGATGCGTAATAGCCGCTGCTCCATGGTTT
>JAWKYA010000028.1:0-23829 GCA_041396725.1 Alphaproteobacteria bacterium | reverse complement strand
CTTGATGAGCGTTTGCACCGCAATTGGTCAGACACCGATAGCCATCGACAGTGACACCAAGAATCTTAGCTGTCTCGCCGATCGCACGAATAAAATCAGCGATCTCATCCGATGACGCTGTCGCTGTAAAATCGTTAAGAGATGTGTATTCTCCTTTTGGAATAACCAAAGCATGAACCTTGGCCTTGGGAGCAATATCGTGAAAGGCTAACGCATGCGGGCTTTCGTAGATTTTTTTACAAGGAATTTCACCGCGAAGGATGCGCGCGAAAATATTATTCTTATCGTAAGCCATAGCTATTTCTCTTTATCGTTCGATGAAGATATCCGCCGTTCTTTAAGTCGAGCCCAAACAGTTTCTGGAGCGAGTCCTCGCGATGCCCACAGGACAAGAAGATGATAAATAAGATCCGCACTTTCACCGGCAAGGTCATCCAGCGAGCCCTTTTCACCTTCTAGAGCGACCTCGACAGCTTCCTCGCCAACCTTCTGGGCGATCTTCTTGGGTCCCTTAGCAAAGAGGCGTGCTGTGCGCGATGTTGTAGGGTTTGCCGTTTTCCGATCGAGAATGATGCGATAAAGATCGTCCAGAATATGTGAGAATGACGCGCGCATGGAACCGTTCCAGAAAAGATAAGGTTAATCGCTTTTAACAGATCTACGGGAAAACTGCATTACCCATCGCAGGTGTTCAACAGTTAAAGCGAAATGATTAAGAAACAGGTCGTACAGGAATTCCCGCTTCGGCTAGACGCGCTTTAGCTTCGGCGATAGTTGCCTCACCATAATGAAAAATCGAAGCGGCAAGGACAGCCGAAGCATGACCATGTTTTATTCCCTCGACAAGATGATCCAAACTGCCGACGCCACCACTGGCGATGACCGGGATCGATAGTTTATCCGCTACCGCCCGCGTTAGAGGAAGATCGAATCCTGCTTTCGTTCCATCACGATCCATAGAGGTTAACAAAATTTCTCCTGCACCATAGCTGGCCATCCGCTCGGCCCAAGATACAACCTCAAGCCCCGTCGCAGTCCGCCCTCCATGGGTGAAAACGTCATAGCGATCCTGAGCTGTCTTCTTTGCATCGACCGCAACGACGATGCATTGATTACCGAACTTCTGAGCAGCGGCGCGGACGAATCCCGGATTGTGAACGGCAGCGGTGTTAATCGAAACCTTATCGGCTCCCGCTAACAGGAGACGGCGAATATCTTCGATCGTTCTCACACCGCCACCAACGGTTAGGGGCATGAAACATTGTTCGGCGGTTTTGGCAACGACATCGAATAAGGTATCACGGTTGTCAGAGCTTGCTGTGATATCGAGAAAACAAAGTTCATCGGCACCGGCTGCATCGTAAACTTTGGCTTGTTCAACAGGGTCGCCGGCGTCGCGAAGTTGGAGAAAATTGACACCTTTAACGACGCGGCCATCCTTTACATCGAGACAGGGAATAATGCGGACCTTTAACATGGTTTATCCAATATTCTTAAGGCTTCACCAAGATCGATTCGTCCATCGTAGAGCGCGCGTCCGGAAATAACACCAGAGATTTTTCTTGTCTTTTTTAGAGCAATTAAATCATCGAGACTAGCGACCCCACCACTGGCAATGACGGGGATGGGGACGACCTCAGCTAAGGCCAAGGTTGCAGATATATTGGGCCCAGCAAGAACGCCATCGCGATCAATATCGGTATAGATCAAGGCTGCTACACCGGCATCGACGAACTGCCGGGCAAGATCGAGAGCTGTTACCGAGCTTGTCTTTAACCACCCGTCGGTAGCGACCTTGCCATTGCGTGCATCGATGCCGACCGCAATTTTCCCGGGGTAGCGGGCACAAGCTGTTCGAACGAAGGTAGGGTCCGACAAAGCAATAGTCCCAAGAATGACTCGGGATATCCCTGCGGTTAACCAAGTTTCTATCGTTGCCATATCGCGGATGCCACCGCCAAGCTGTATAGAAAGAGAAACGCTTCGCAATATGGCCTGAACGGCGTCGGCATTGGCAGGTTTGCCCAAAACCGCACCATTTAAATCAACCAGATGAAGCCACTGACATCCAGATGCAGCAAAGTGGCGCGCAGGTGCAGTTGGGTCCTCGTCATATACGGTCGTTGCGGCAAAGTCGCCACGTTTCAACCGCACAACCTTGCCGTCTTTTAAGTCAATGGCAGGGTAAAGAATCATCGTTAAGAGTCAGTCGTGTTAGGGGTGCTGGTATTAAGTTGTGGCTTGGACTTATCCGCAAGAGGGGTCAGAATTTTATAATAATAAAACCCTGTAAGCATACGATCTCCCACCTGTGCATAGCGAGGGTTGGTTCCCCATCTGATCCAGCCGTTCGCTTCATAAACTTCAATCGCCCGGGTTTGGGTTTCACGTACATCGAGGTTAAGTTGATCAAATCCAAGAACAGCTGCGCGGGCTTCGGCGGTCGCCAAGATCAATCGAGCAAGGCCATGCCCGCGCGCCCATGGTGCAACAAAAAAACTTTGAATCTCGGCGCGGAATTTTGCCGCTTCGCTATTCCGGGGTGGTCGTACCAATTGCAAAGATGCGGCGATAACACCATCGAGCCGCCCAACGTATAGTTCTCGCTCGGGAATCAGAAGAACACCTCGCCAGTATTGTTCGAGAATAAAACGATCAGGGGGTTTAATCCACCCGAAGCCTCCACCGTCAAAGATCGCTGCTTCGGTTGCATCGCATAGATCGCTTAGATCGGCGCTATCCAGACGATGAATCTCCTCGGTAGCGATCGTCGGGCGAATATCAGCGTACATCATTTTTCCAATACATTTTTAAACCGATCGCGCATAAGGTCTAAGGAGACCACGATAGGAAATTACTCAAGAGACGTATACCGATCGCCTGACTTTTTTCAGGATGGAACTGTGTGCCAACCATGTTATCGCATCCGATTGCAGCAATTATTTCTCCTCCGTGATCGGTTGTCGCTAAAATAGTCGTTTTAGGGGCTCCGATAAAAACGTAAGAATGCGCAAAGTACGCATGCGCTCCGCTCGAAATACCTTTAAATATGGGGTGCTGCTGTGCCGTCGCGCTTAATTGCAGAGCATTCCATCCCATATGTGGCACTTTGCACGAAGGATCTTTGGGGGTAAGTGCGGCCACTTCCCCCTTAACCCAGTTGAATCCTTTGTGACTACCATGCTCAAGGCCTTTAGTTGCCATCAATTGCATACCAACACAAATCCCAAAGAATGGTCGTTGTTTTTTCTGAACGACTTCGATTAAGGCTTCTTCCAAACCAGGCACAGCTTGCACCCCATGGCGGCAATCCGCAAAAGCACCCTGGCCAGGTAAGATAATGCGATCCGCTGCGCGGACAACCTTGGGATCGGATGTGACGGTAATACGGTTAGCTAGGCTTGAGTCAGCTGCCGCTCGAACCGCAGCCTTCGCCGCCGAGCGCAAGTTGCCCGAGCCATAGTCGATCAGAGCGGTGTGCATGACTCAGCGCTCCGCCCCGTCACGGTGATACCAACGCTGAACGGCGGCATCTTGGTCGCGCTCGAAAATTACAGCGGTTTGCCACCACCCGTTCCGCTTCAACCGTGCGCGCAAGAAATCGCGCGCTTCAAAGGCAAAGATGATCTGTGCGGCAAGGCCAGTCGCGGTAATGATACTGGGCGAGATCCCTAATCGCTCTCTGGTGACAAATAATGCAGCGCCGATAAGAACCCAAAAAGCCGATTCGATCCATAACCGGTTCCATAAGGCCCACGGAAGAGGGAAAAGAAAAGCCCAAAAAGAAAATCCCTCTTTTAAAAAAAGAGGATCCGCTGCAGGGTCAGATGATAAATGGACAGTATAAACACGCATGGGATAACGCTACAAAACGCCCTTAGTCGACGGAACGACAGTCGCTTGTCGTGGATCAATCTCGACAGCAATGCGGAGCGCCCGTGCCAGGCCTTTATAACAAGATTCAACCATATGATGGGTATTGGTCCCGTAGAGACTTTCCACATGTAAAGTCAGTCCGCCGCTTTGGGCGAACGCATGAAACCATTCTTTGAAGAGCTCTGTATCCATCTCGCCAAGCTTAGGGCGCTCAAGAGGAACGCGCCAAATAAGGTATGGGCGGTTCGAGGCGTCGAGTGCAACGCGCGTCAAAGTCTCATCCATAGGGATTAAGGCATCGCCATAGCGCCGGATACCCCGGCGATCACCCAGAGCTTTTGAGAAGGCTTCTCCTAAAACAATGCCTGTATCTTCGGTGGTATGGTGGTAATCGATATGAAGATCGCCCTCGGCCCGGAGGGTGATGTCCATCAGGCTATGCTTAGCCAATTGCTCCAGCATGTGGTCGAGAAAACCGATACCGGTTTCGATATCGTAGCGTCCAGTGCCGTCAAGGCTAAGGGTTGCGGAAATACGCGTCTCCTTAGTTTTCCGCTCGACAGTAGCGGTGCGCCCCGGGGGTGTGGGTTTAACAGAAGATAGGGCCATAAGCGCCTCGTAAGACTAGAGAGGATCTTTTTACCTCGCTGCCGGCTTTGGGGCAATAAGTAAACCCTAAAAAGCCAGGGTTAAAAGAGGAAAGAAGAAAACTTAACGCGCTGTTAAGGCACGGTTTTTTGCATCGGTATGGGGTAATCTTAAAGTAAATAGCCGATTGATGCCTAAGTCTTGACCGTCAAGAAAATAAATCACCCAAGATGATAGTGAAGATGGGGCTCCGATAAATCGGGAGTGTCTTCAGGAAGGGGATCGAACAAAGATCAGGTAAAGAGAGGGAGCAAAAACAAAACCTTGGGGTTGACCTCTTCCGGAAGAGTTCTTACTTGTAGTTTATGTCTTTTTTCGCATCGCCCTCTCCCACAGATCTTCATAACTGGCACGGCACAACAGTGGTTTCTTTACGTAAAAATGGCCGCGTTGTGGTGGCTGCTGATGGCCAGGTCACCTTTGGTAATACGGTACTTAAGGCCAATGCTCGCAAGGTTCGGCGCTTGGCTAGTGGTCAAGTTCTGGCTGGATTTGCCGGGGCAACGGCCGATGCCTTTGCCCTGTTCGAGCGGCTTGAAGCTAAACTCGAACAGCATCCAGGCCAATTGGCGCGCGCTTGTGTCGAATTGGCTAAGGATTGGCGGACCGATCGTTACCTCCGACGCCTTGAGGCAATGATGGCTGTTGCCGATAAAGAGGTGTCATTATTATTATCTGGCACCGGCGATGTATTAGAGCCTGAGGATGGACTTATTGGGATCGGCTCCGGCGGGCCTTTTGCCCTGGCGGCGGCACGGGCCTTGATCGGTGTCACAGAGCTAGAGGCCGAGGCCATTGCCCGTCGGGCTTTGGATATTGCCGCAGATCTTTGCATTTATACGAATAAGAACATTATTGTGGAAACTCTGTGAATCCGTTTAGTCCCCGCGAAATCGTTTCCGAGCTAGATCGTCATATTGTTGGTCAAGGCGATGCCAAGCGTGCCGTTGCCGTGGCTCTACGTAACCGCTGGCGGCGGCAGCAACTTCCCGCCGAGCTACGCGATGAGGTCTTGCCGAAGAACATTCTGATGATCGGACCTACTGGTGTTGGCAAGACAGAGATTGCTCGGCGTTTAGCGCGGCTTGCCGATGCGCCATTCATCAAGGTCGAGGCAACAAAATTCACCGAAGTTGGATATGTCGGTCGGGATGTTGAATCTATCATTCGCGATCTAGTTGAAACAGCTGTGCATGAAACACAGGATCGCCACCGTCAAGAGGTTGCTGCCAAGGCCGAGCTTAAAGCTGAGGAACGCGTAATCACAGCTCTTGTCGGTGCACAGGCTACAACCGAGACCCGCAATAAATTCCGACAAAGGCTTCGCGCGGGGGAGCTCGATGATCGCGAGATCGAAATCGAAGTTCAAGAGTCGAATGTCAGCAATTTCCCAACCTTCGAGTTGCCTGGGGGAACGGGCCAAGTGGGGATGGTCAATTTTAGCGAGATGCTGGGAAAAGCCTTTGGGGCGCGTTTGCGTCCGCGGCGAATGACGGTGCGCGACGCCCATAGCGTTGTCGTTGCCGAAGAAGCGGATAATCTTCTCGATCGCGAAGAAATTCTGCGCGAGGCGCTTAAGATGGTGGAAGATAACGGGATCGTTTTTATCGACGAGATCGATAAAATCTGCGCCCGGTCAGAGCTCCGGGGTGGCGCAGACGTTTCCCGCGAAGGTGTGCAGCGAGATCTTCTGCCTTTGATCGAAGGGACGACCGTTGCCACAAAACATGGAACTATAAAAACCGATCATATTCTCTTTATCGCTTCTGGGGCATTTCATTTGGCGAAGCCGTCGGATCTTCTTCCGGAATTGCAGGGCCGATTGCCGATCCGGGTCGAGCTGACAGCGTTAACCGAAAAAGATTTTCAGCGTATCTTAACCGAGCCCGAAGCTAATCTTATTCGGCAATATCAAGCCTTAATGGCAACCGAGGGCGTTAAGCTTGTTTTTACTGAGGATGCGATCGAAGCGATTGCTAAACTTGCCGCAGAGATAAACTCTAAAGTGGAAAACATCGGTGCGCGTCGTCTCCATACGGTCATGGAGCGGTTACTCGAAGAGATTAGCTTTACGGCAGCCGATCGAAACGGAGAAACGATCAATCTTGACGCTAATCTCGTACAGGCGCGCCTCGCGGGTCTGGCTAGCAATACCGACCTTAGTCGTTTTATTCTATAACGGATTAGCTGGCTTCAGCTTCCGCCTGGCGCTCCAACCGTTTGCGCATATTTGGATCAAGGTGTCGTTTGCGCAAACGAATGCTGCGCGGGGTAATTTCAACCAACTCGTCATCGGCAATATAGGCAATCGCTTGCTCTAAGGTTAAGATTCGGGGCGGCGTTAACCGCACAGCTTCATCCTTTGAAGTGGTGCGGATGTTGGTAAGCTGTTTGCCTTTCATCGGGTTAACCTCAAGATCGTTATCGCGGTTATGTTCCCCTATGATCATGCCGCGATAAACTTTTTCTCCAGGATTGATAAAAAGGGCGCCCCGCTCTTCCAAATTCCATAAAGCATAAGCCACCGCTTCCCCATCGCCGTTTGCAATCAAGACACCAGTACGCCGCCCAGGAATAGGGCCCTTATAGGGCACGTATCCAGCGAACAGTCGACTCATGATTCCTGTGCCGCGCGTATCGGTTAGAAATTCCCCATGGTATCCAATAAGACCTCGCGAGGGTGCCTTAAAGGATAGGCGTACTTTACCGCCACCCGAGGGACGCATATCTTGGAGCTCTGCTTTTCTTTGGCTCAGTTTTTCAACTACAGCGCCCGAATAGGTTTCGTCCACATCCACCATAATCTCTTCCATCGGCTCTTCACGTAAACCAGCAGAATCGGTACGCAAGAGAACGCGCGGTCTACCAACCGACAGCTCGTAACCTTCGCGGCGCATGGTTTCGATCAGGACACCGAGCTGAAGTTCGCCGCGGCCTGCCACTTCGAAAGCATCCTTGTCATCGCTTTCGCGGATGCGGATGGCGACATTACCCTCTTGTTCGCGCATGAGACGGGCGCCGAGCTCGCGGCTGGTAACTTTATCACCCTCTTTGCCTGCAAGAGGTGAGTCATTAATAGAAAAGGTCATCGCTAAGGTTGGTGGATCGACAGGCATGGCGGGTAGGGGACTGGTAACATCCATCGCTGCAATGGTGTCGGCGACTGATGCTGTGGTAAAGCCGGCAATAGAAACAATATCGCCTGCTTCGGCCTCATCCACGGGAACGCGTTTTAGTCCGCGAAACGCGAGAAGTTTAGTAATGCGGCTCTCTTCGATTATGGCTCCGTCGCGTGAGAAAGCTTTAGCAGGCATGTTCGTTTTAATCTTACCCGCTGCGATACGCCCCGTAAGGACCCGGCCCAAATAAGGATTCGCTTCCAAGATAGTGGCAAGTAAGGCAAAAGCCTCATCGGTCTTTCCTGCAACGCTGGGCGCAGGAACATGTTTAACAATAAGATCGAAGAGAGAGTCCATATTCTCTCTTCGACCATCGAGACTAGGACTGGTCCATCCATTGCGACCCGAGGCGTATAGAATAGGGAAATCGAGTTGCTCATCCGTAGCATCGAGAGCAGCAAAAAGATCAAAGACTTCGTTTATTACCTCGTCGGGCCGTGCATCGGGCCGATCGATCTTATTGATAACAACGATCGGCTTTAATCCAAGTGCCAAGGCTTTCATAACGACAAATTTGGTCTGGGGCATGGCGCCCTCGGCAGCATCTACCAATAAAACCGCACCGTCTACCATGCCCAAAATACGCTCGACCTCTCCGCCAAAGTCGGCGTGTCCTGGTGTATCAACAATATTTAACCGCACGCCTTTCCAATCAACGGCTGTGCACTTCGCTAAAATAGTAATGCCGCGTTCGCGCTCAAGGTCATTGGAATCAAGAGCGCGTTCAGCAACTTGTTCATTAGTACGGAAGGTTCCTGATTGCTTTAAAAGTGCATCGACCAAGGTTGTTTTCCCATGGTCAACGTGAGCAATGATGGCAAGATTACGAAGATTCATTAAGGTGCTCTTAGATAGCGTGCTTGGAGAAGTGAAGTTTTCCTCGGATAAAATCGTGTAAAGGAATGATCGGTCGTGCACCGTAATGCGAAATAACCTCAGCCGCGGCAAGTCCCCCTAAGCGACCGCAGGTTTGCCAATCATTCTCATGGGTCATGCCGAATAAGAATCCCGAGGCATAAAGATCACCGGCGCCAGTAGTATCGACGATAGGACTTATTTTTTCGGCATCGATAACGTGCACCTCATCGCCTGCGACAATGACTGAACCTTTTTCACTGCGAGTCAGCGCCGCCACTGCACAATCGCGGCGGACATACTGGAGAGAGTCATCAAAGTGCGTTACCTCATAAAGTGCGGCGATCTCGTGTTCGTTTGCAAAGAGGATATCGATATGATTGGACACTAATTCACGAAATGACTCACGGTGGCGGTTCACACAAAAAGAGTCGGAAAGAGTCAAAGCGACCTGCCGCCCATGCTGATGAGCGATTTCGGCGGCTTTGATGAAGGCTGCTTTTGCTTCAGGCTTATCCCACAGGTAACCCTCAAGATAAACAATCTTCGATCCTGCGATCAGCTCTTCATCGACATCGTTTGGTCCAAGATGAATGCATGCTCCCAGGTACGTATTCATGGTTCGCTGGGCATCGGGTGTGACAAAAATTAAACAGCGCGCTGTGGCGGGGCCACTGGTCCCAGCAGGTGTCGCAAAGTGTACACCTAGGCCGGTAAGATCATGGCGAAAGACGGCGCCCAGCTGATCATTCCGCACTTTACCAATGTAGGCAGCTCTCCCTCCTAAAGAGGCGATTCCCGCCGCGGTATTGGCAGCTGATCCCCCGGACATCTCAACCCCTGTTCCCATAAGAGCATAAAGTGCTTCGGCTCGAGCTTCATCGATCAAAGTCATGGCACCTTTTGCCAGATCATGTTTGACCACAAAGACTTCCTCTGCGTGGCCGAGAACATCAACAATCGCATTGCCAATTGTAATGACGTCGTGATGCGCGGTTTTGCTGGAAGGCCGCGAAGCTTTAACTGGGGTCATCGATTCCTCATATCCGCCTGGAGGCGGGCGCACTATAGCGAGGTTAAGGCCAGGAGCAAGGGGACAATCGGCTAAAATGGCAGCTTTTCTCATGCCCGGAAGATAACTGCACCTTACGACCTAAGACTGCTTTATAATAATCATAGCTAAAGCGTTTGCTTAAGCGCATCGCCACAGTCCTAGACGAAAGAAATTCTGCGATGTTTAAAGACTTTACCAAGGCTATTCGCCAATTAAATGACCCGGTCTTCCGAAGGATTCTTATACGGAGCGCTCTCGCGGCTATGGGGGTATTTCTCGCCCTTATCGTTGCGATCTTTGGTGGTCTCACATTTTTTCAGGCAACAGATATAGGCTGGCTGAATACGGCCCTCAGTATTCTAGGCGCCTTTTTGGCAGTTTACATCGCCTTTCTACTTTTTCCAGCTGCTGTTGCCTTCATCGTGGGATTCTATGTCGAAGATGCAGCTGCGGCTGTAGAGACAAAGGATTACCCTTATTTACCTGCATCTCGGCCGATATCATGGATTGAATCCCTTGGGTCAACAGCAAAGCTTGCCGTTGTTGCGTTGGCTTTGAATATAGTCGTGCTGCCGATTTATTTAATACTTCTCTTTTTCCCGCCCCTAAGTTTGGGACTATTCTACGTTCTTAACGGCTATCTTTTAGGCCGAGAATATTTTGATTTGGTTGCAAGCCGTCATCTCAAGCCTGGGCATGTTGAGAGTCTCCGCAAAAAACACTCTTTTGCCATACAAAGAGCAGGAACACTTATCGCTTTGCTTTTTTCGATACCTTTCGTGAACTTGGCCGCCCCGCTTTTAGGCGCTGCTGCGATGGTTCATCTTTTTCATCGACTGAACGAGACAAGGGTCGTGGCGACAGGGGTCGTGGCGGTGGAGCGTTAAGTCTGTATGCGGGCTCGGATGTTTTATCAGGATAATGACAAAGGTCGCGAACGATACAACGATCACAGAGGGGCTTGCGCGCAACGCAGGTATAGCGTCCGTGGAGAATAAGCCAATGATGGGCGTGTAAGCGAAATTTCTCTGGTACAGTTTTCTCAAGAGCCAATTCAACCTCGAGCGGTGTTTTGCCTGGAGCTAAACCCGTCCGGTTTCCCACACGAAAAATATGCGTATCAACGGCGATAGTCGGTTTTTTAAAAGCGATATTTAAAACGACATTCGCTGTTTTGCGACCAACACCCGGTAATTCTTGTAGGGCCTCCCGATCGTCGGGAACCTTACCGTTATATCGGTCGATCAGAATCTGACTTAGGGCGATAATATTCTTCGCCTTAGTGTTAAACAGGCCAATCGTCTTTATATACTCTTTAAGGCCAGCTTCGCCGAGCGCGCGCATCTTTTTTGGTGTATCAGCAACTTTAAACAGCTTAGGTGTTGCTTTATTGACACCTGCGTCTGTTGCCTGCGCCGAAAGAACAACGGCAATCAATAAGGTATAAGGATTGCTCCACGTTAACTCACCCTTAGGTTCGGGATTGGCCTTTTGCAGTCGTGTAAAGAATTCAGTTATTTCAGCTGGCTTCACGGCAATCCCCTATCCTTCATTCAGATAAATAATATCATGGCTTTGTAATGATACCAACGCTAGTCTGGTGACTATGACGGTGATGATGCAAGCCACATTAAAGGATCCTGTTTATTTCGAGGCATGGCTTTATCCTTACCGTAGTCTATCGCCCCAGGGGTGTCGCTTGCTCACGATGGGGATCGCTGTTCTAGGGATGATGATGGGATTTATTTTTTGGTCTTTGGGTGCCTGGCCCATTGTGGGATTTTGCGGTGCCGAATTTGGATTGTTTGCTCTTCTGTTTCACATGAATTGTCGTGACACGAAACGCGGGGAGAAACTTGCCTTAACCAATCGATCTTTGCGGATCGAGCAGTTTGACACTAAGGGTCGGGTGCAAAATGCTACCGAGCTTTCGCCAGGTTGGTTACGTGTAAAGTTAATTAGTAAAGACTCATCAAAAGGGGGTTTATTTCTAACAACTCACGGTCGAACGGTTGTTATTGGAAAATTTTTACCGACAAATGAGCGGATTGATCTTGCTGAGAAACTTCAGCAGGCGTTATCGATTTGGCGGCGTGGCGCTCAGACATAACAAAATTCTAACGCGCCTTATAATCCTGCCATTTCCCTACGCCCAGCTGTGACGCGTTCTTCAATCACATCCCAGATACGCGCTTCAATCGAAGTACCATCAAACCGATTGATCTCTTGAATACCTGTTGGCGATGTAACATTGATTTCTGTCAAATACCCACCAATAACGTCGATCCCAACAAAAATAAGCCCTTGGCGCTTTAGCGCAGGGCCAATGGCCTCACAGAGCTGCTGCTCGCGTTTGCTCAAGCGTGCCTTTTCAGGACGACCGCCGACGTGCATATTTGATCGTGCTTCACCTTTGGCAGGAACGCGATTTAGAGCTCCAACCGGTTCCCCATCTACCAAGATGATCCGTTTATCTCCGCGGCGTACCTCGGGCAGATAGCGTTGAACCACAAGGGGTTCGCGCCCGACAAGACGGGTGAAGGTTTCTAATAAAACCGCGAAGTTGTCGTCATCGGGCTTAATATGAAAAACGCCAGATCCACCATTTCCAAATAAAGGCTTTATGACAATGTCCTTGTGCTCGGCACGGAATTCACGAATGGCCACACTATCGCTCGTGATGAGGGTTGGTGGCATAATACCTTCGAAGTGAGTGACAAAAAGTTTTTCAGGGGCATTGCGCACTGCGACAGGATCGTTCACCACCAAGGTTCTTGGGTGTACATGTTCGAGTAAATGGGTAGCCGTTATATACGCCATATCAAACGGTGGATCTTGTCGCATTAAAATCACATCCATGGCAGCAAGATCCAAAAGCTCGGGCGCGCCTAAGATATAATGCTTGCCAAACTTACGCTTGACCTTTAGGGCGCGTGCGCGGGCATAAAGCCGGCCCGTGCGAAATACCATAGCTTGCGGGAGATAGTGGTAGAGACCGTGTCCGCGCCGCTGAGCTTCGAGCGCAAGAGCAAAGGTCGAATCAGCATCGATGTTGATGCTTTCTATGGGATCCATTTGGATGGCAACGGCAAGGCTCAAGGATATACCTATAAGTAGTTTTGGGTCCTAGTTAAGACTATCCCGCAGCTCATGTAAAACCAATGTTATCTGTGCCCGCTCGGGTCCGGCAGGGATTCGCATAAGATAGGTTTCAAAGAGCTCGATCGCGCGCCGAATATTACCGGTCATGCGATTGAGAATCGCCATTTCCTTGATAAGTGCGGATGAGGTTGGCGAAATAAGTTGCATATGTTCAACAGTCTTCAGGGCATCGGCATAGCGGCCAGCCTGTAGTAGACGAACCTTTATATTGCTTTGAAGGCGCAAGAGAACATCGCGATCGGGGACAGGCGCGTAATGCGCCGGCGTTAATTCTTCATTCGCATCGACGATGACCTTTAAGAGTTCCCGCAAATCGGCTGCCTCGCGGCGGCGGCCATCGGCGAAAGGATCGAGAATAACGCGTTCGGTTAAACTACTGATTCGGACTAAAAAATGTCCTGGAAAAGCAAGACCTTGAATATTCCAACCTTGGGCGCGCGCCGTATGAATATAGAGAATGCCCAAGGTTATAGGTAGCCCGCGCCGCCGCTCAATAACGCACGTTAATTCAGCATTTCGTATATCATCATAGTCTTCGACGGCACCGCGATATCCATGTTTATTTAAGATAACCTGATTCAGTGCGGAAATCCGCGTGGAAAGGGATGCTGTGGTAGGATCTGGTCCTGCTGCAGCCGCGACTTCCTCTGTTAACAGTTTAAGATGATCTCGGTACGCGGTCAGGGAGGTAACCCTGCCGGATAAGACTGTATAGGCGAGAGCACCTTCGGCAATGTCAAAATTATCATCGCCAACGGAACTGATGCGGCGTAGGGTTTGCTCGGCTTCAGCCAAGATAGGTGAGATTTCTGCGACCAAAGGATGCCTTGTACTTATTTCTGGGTTAAGTCCCCCGTATTCTACGGAGACTCATATTTATGCACGGTTATCAGCATAGCAGTCGTTCATTTTACAAATCTATCACCTTACAGAGGGGACGCATCCTCTTTGTAACTCTTGCGAGCGTTAATGTGTTGTGTATCCTCGCCCTTCCTATAGGGGCAGATAAGGGCAGAAGGAAAGCATCGTGGCACTACAATCC
The DNA here is from genome assembly GCA_041396725.1 of Alphaproteobacteria bacterium. GTDB lineage: Bacteria > Pseudomonadota > Alphaproteobacteria > JAWKYA01 > JAWKYA01 > JAWKYA01. Next base: position 10,013 of record JAWKYA010000028.1, on the reverse strand, counting down.
CAAGATTTCATTAAGCAGGGTTCCGTCAAAAAAGCCGTCTTAGCCTATTCGGGGGGGCTTGATACTTCCGTCATTCTAAAATGGTTGCAAGCGACCTATAACTGCGAAGTTGTGACTTTTACGGCAGATCTCGGCCAAGGCGAAGAGCTAGAACCAGCGCGCAAGAAGGCTGAAATGTTTGGCATCAAGCAAATCTTCGTCGAAGATTTGCGCGAAACTTTCGTACGCGACTATGTCTTTCCCATGTTTCGGGCCAATGCTCTATACGAGGGGATCTATTTGCTGGGCACCTCGATTGCCCGGCCTTTGATTGCCCGGCGGCAAATCGAAATTGCCGAACAAGTAGGGGGCGATGCGGTTGCTCACGGTGCGACAGGTAAAGGTAACGATCAGATTCGCTTCGAGTTAACCTATTATGCGCTAAAGCCCGATATTAAAGTCATCGCCCCATGGCGGGAATGGGATTTAACAAGTCGAACCAAGCTGATCGACTTTGCAGAGAAAAATCAAATTCCGATCGCCAAGGATAAGCGGGGAGAAGCACCGTTCTCGGTTGATGCAAATCTTCTTCATATCTCGGCTGAAGGTAAGGTACTGGAAGATCCCTGGGAAGAGCCGCCAGAATATGTTTATTCGCGGACTAAGGCGCCATGGGAAGCGCCAGATCAACCGACAGAGATCACCATCGATTTTGAAAAAGGCGATCCTATCGCCGTCAGTGGTAAAAAATTATCGCCGGCTCGCTTACTAGCAGAGCTGAATAAATTAGGTGGGGATAACGGAATTGGACGAGTTGACTTGGTTGAAAACCGTTTCGTTGGAATGAAGAGTCGGGGTGTTTACGAAACGCCTGGTGGCACGATTTTATGGCATGCGCATCGGGCGATAGAATCTTTAACGCTGGATCGTGAAGCCATGCATCTTAAAGATGAGATGATGCCGCGCTATGCGAAGCTGGTGTATAATGGGTTTTGGTTCGCCCCCGAGCGCGAGATGTTGCAGGCGCTTATCGATAAAAGCCAAGAACGCGTGACAGGAACCGTGCGATTAAAACTCTACCGAGGGAATGTCATCGTGGTTGGTCGTAAGTCACCTTATAGCCTCTATTCCATGGCTCATGTTACATTCGAAGAAGATGCAGGCGCTTATAATCAAGCCGATGCGCAAGGCTTTATCCGATTGAACGCCTTGCGGCTACGCCTTGCGGCGGCCCTGCGCAAACGGTGAAGCGTCGCCGCTATCGCCCTTATCCGCGGTCGAGAGCTGGCGCTGTTCTGTCTTTAATGCGTCGGGTGCCAGGATTGCGGCCAGTAGTTTTTTTGATTGCTGTAGCGCTGGCCATTTTATCGTTCAGGCAATCTCCTTTCTTGGTGCCAGTCGCTATACCGTACGATCGCGCGCTCTACGAACATTGGATTGATAGTGATGGTGACTGTCAGGATACCCGCGCCGAGGTTTTGATTGCCCGTAGTGAAACACCCGTTCAACTCTCCGCCGATGGGTGCCGTGTCACGAAAGGGCGATGGCGGGATGCTTATAGTGGAATCATGATAACAGATCCTACTAATCTCGATATTGATCACCGTATCCCCTTAGCCGAAGCTCATCGATCCGGAGCCGATAAATGGACCGCTGCTGAGCGCCAGGCTTTTGCCAATGCGATAACGGATCCGGATGTGCTGGTGATTACTCAGGCGAGCACTAATCGTTCCAAGGCAGATGGCGATCCTGCAAGTTGGTTGCCTTTAAGGGGCGGCCAAACCTGTCCTTACATCGCGGCATGGGTGCGCACCAAGAGCCGTTGGCATTTGACGATGGATCCGATTGAGCGAGGATGGGTTGGGGTTTTAACCTGGTTGTGCGCCTCTTAGGCAAAACCCTCTGGTATCTCTACCTCCTTGATTCGGCAGGCTGCAACCATAGTATTGCGCAACAAACAGGCAATCGTCATAGGACCAACACCGCCGGGAACAGGCGTGATGGCGCCAGCATGTGCTAAAGCCTCACTATAAGTAACATCGCCCATAAGTCGCGTTGCTCCGGAACCTTTTTCAGGTGCAGGGATACGATTGATCCCTACGTCAATAACCGTAGCTCCTGGCTTAATCCAATCACCGCGCACCAAACCGGGCTTCCCCACGGCAGCAACAAGAATATCTGCGCTGCGGGCCTGGGCAACAATATCCTGGCTTCGAGAATGAGCAAGAGTGATGGTACAACTCTCGGCTAGTAACAGGGCGGCCATTGGTTTGCCGACAATATTGGATCGGCCTAAGATAACGGCATGACTTCCTTCAAGCTTGAGATTACGGGCAGCGAAGCTCTCGCGCAGTAAAAGTAAGCACCCCAAGGGGGTGCATGGGCTGAACCCACCACCCTTAAGTCCACCGCTCCATAACCGTCCAACATTGATGGGATGAAAACCATCGACATCCTTGGCAGGATCGATGGCTTCAAGGATCGGTGTAGGATCGATCTGTGGCGGTAAAGGAAGTTGGATCAAGATACCATGCACCGCGGGATCGCCATTAAGGCGATGAACCAAGGACAAAAGTGTTGTTGCATCGGTTTTTGCGGGGAGGCGATGTTCGAAACTACGCATACCAACCGCGGTAGTTTGCTTTACCTTAGAACCCACATAAATCTGGCTGGCAGGATCTTCTCCCACTAAAACCACCGCTAATCCTGGGACAAGGCCATGAGCTTGTTTCAAGCTTGCGACAGATGCAGAGATTTTTGCGCGCAAAGCCTCGGAAGTTTTCTTGCCATCAATAAGTGCTGCTGTCACTTTTGTGTCTCCAACCAGGATATTAGATCAGACATCAGTGTTGCGGTATCGCCACGTAGATGCAAAACCTTACGACGGTCGGTCTCCCCGCGATGCACAGCAATTGCAGATTCCGGTATCCGCCATAACTTAGCGAGTAGTTTGATCACAGCAGCATTGGCCTTCCCGTTCTCAGGAGCTGCCGTCACAGCGATTTTGAGTATAGTCGTATCGGAGTCTGTGCTCATTAAACCTTGAACACGGTTGGTGGCTGCCGATGGTGTAACGCGCACGGTTACTCTTACGCCGTCAGGGGTAGCTGCGAAAGGTGTCTGTCTCACAAGGTTGCCGAAAGAACATCCAAGATTAACCGCTTTAAGAACCAGAGTAACAACAGAAGAATAAGCGGCGAGAGATCAAGGCCACCCATAATAGGGACGATATTGCGGATTGGGCGCAGGGCAGGTTCGGTGACTTTGTATAAAAAATCACCAACCAGAGCGACAAAGCGATTTTGGTAGTTAACGACATTAAAAGCGATCAGCCAGCTAAAAATCGCGGCGGCGATCACTAGCCACATGTACAGATCGATCAGACGGAAAAGCAAAATAATTAAGGTCGTCATGGATAGGGCAATCTCTAGCGTAAGACAGAGGCCAAGGTAGGGGATAGTGGAAAGAGCTGCAAGGGTTCCATCGCTTTGTCATTGACAGGAAGGTAATTTCTTGCAGAAAGCCTTGATAGCTATGGCTCGGATGAAACATTTAGCCTCTGCATGGCTCAAGACCATCAGTGAGGGTCTTGACAAGAAGGATGGCTGCTTCCCACTATGCCCCCGCCTTGAGCGGAAATGCATTCCTTCCTAGAGGAAGGGTGATATATACTTGTTTGGTATCCAAACGAGTGTGGGGCCGTAGCTCAGCTGGGAGAGCGTCGCGTTCGCAATGCGAAGGTCGGGAGTTCGATCCTCCTCGGCTCCACCACCTTACGCGAGTAGCCTGGGGTAGCTGGCCCTAAAAACGGCCCAGGGTTAGGATATTCCCCAGAGCTCCTATAGGAGCCTCACCTTAATCTATATGTCGCCGCTATGCTATTAGCATAGAACTCTTAGCGGAGCTCTATCTCTTATAGAGGTTAAACGCTCTGCTAATACTTGATTTGATGGCCATCGCGCGTACCGTTCTTCCACAAAGAAAAGATTGCAGCCGCCTCTTTAAGTATAAGCGGTTTTGTACATCTTTCCGTATGCACGATCCGAGCATCGTCGGGTAAGAGCGGTTGCTGATAAGTTAATCGTGTATCTTGGTGAACGTGGGTTTGGCCATGGCAATCTGTGACAACTAGAGCCTCGTAATTATGAGTTGCATGGAGGACGCGTTGTGGATCGGGGATTTTCTCGTCCTTAGTCGGATTTTGAGGATCGTTCGGATCGTGTCTGCGAAGCATTCGTGCCCAATCGGCGGCAACTAATCCTGCTGGGTGTGGAATGTCTTTACACACCAAGGTAAAGTCATCTGGTACATAGAAGATTGATTCCGCGATACCAGTCTGCCGCCGTTGTCGCGCATAGTTCTTAACAGCGTTTCTGACGGCATTTAACGAAGCAATGCTTGTAGGATCTTTACATGTCTCCGGATCGCCGTGGGCAAAAATCTCATCGCGATTATCTAAGATGACCGCACCGTGTGCTCCCAGCTTCTTTAAGATATGGGCGCGTCTTTCTGGCGTCAGGTGATCCATCGATGTCATCTGCTGTGTGCGTGATAAGCGAAACATATCGTATTGAAGTCGGTCGGAGAAACCGATCTCCTCAGCCTGTGCGCGTGTATTGGCATAGAGGATACGCGCGATACCACTGCCGTTGGCGATGGATAGGCACATAGGGCAGCATTCACATGAGGTATAAAGAACAGTGCCCTTTAGATCCGAGCTCCCCTGACGGCGTGCCGCATCCCGAAACGCCTCCATTTCTGCATGGGCAGAGGGGTCATTGTTGGGAACAACATGATTGGTACCAACCCCTATAAGGCGCGGTTTGCCGATCCCTTTTCCATTGCAATCGAGGCCACCATCAAACGCGACAATAGCGGCACCGAAAGGCCCGCCATTATGTTGTTCAAGGTTGACTCGCGATAAAAACGATACAACAGCGAGAAAAAAGGAATCGCTCACCCATTTTTCGGCGGCGTAGATTTTATCGATATGGGCATTAGCCGTTGCCACATAGAGGTTCGTATCGGTCGTTGGATACTTATATTTTTCGGAGAAAAGCGCCATCCATATCCTCAGCTTATACGGGTAATCTTAGTCGCTTGCCCCAGCGCCTCACAAGTGCACTGCTTATCGTACGGTAGTAGAAATAGCCCTGGTTTCGAGAGCTTCTTAGGCAAGGATTGCTGTAAGGAGACTATGACCCGTAGGGAAGTCTGTGAGTACCATGAGAATATCCGAAGAATAGCCCATGCGAGGTCTTGACAAAAAGGACAGAGGCTTCCCACTATGCCGCCGGTTTAAACACCGGATGATTATTCTAAAGTGGGGCCGTAGCTCAGCTGGGAGAGCACCTGCTTTGCAAGCAGGGGGTCGTCGGTTCGATCCCGATCGGCTCCACCACTCTATGCGCCTACCTTCGGATCGCCGGCCACTGAGGAGGATGATCGCGAAGGTATATTCCTTTGCGGTCGATGAATAGATACGATAGCGAGAGAATCTATGGCTTTCTTGTTTGCCTATCTACATTTCATCGGTTTTATAGCCCTCGTATCTTTATTGGTGGGTGAACTTATTCTTCTCAGAAAAGAAATAAATACAGAAAGCCTCATCGCTCTTAAAAGAATGGATCTCGCCTATGGCCTTACGGCAGGTCTTGTTTTAGTGAGCGGGATTACCCGAATTTTTTATGAGAAAGGCTGGAGCTACTATGCCCATAGTACAGTCTTTTGGGTTAAGATCGCCTTGTTTCTTAGTGTCGCAATCCTCTCGTTATATCCGACAGTTATTTTCATAAGATCGAAAAATTCTGAAAATATAGGCACCGTCACTTATCTGAGAGTAAGAAAGATCATTCATGTTCAATTGATGATTATCCCTTTTATTGTCTTCTGTGCACTGTGGATGGCACGCGGTATATACTGATCGCTCTCCCCAAGATAATTTTTCTTTCTAGGATGTTTTGTTACTATAGCCACGCGGCGTGTAAACAAAATCGTGTTGACCAAGCTGGAGGTGTTTTGTGGCACTAGAACCAATCAAAACGAGGGTCAACATATCAACCTCCTCAGGATCTAGAGTACCAAGACTACGCACGAGAATCTTTTCATCGCTGCGACCAAGATTACGCGCCAGGATAACAGGTGTTGCAGCGGTGCGTGCATTTAGCAGAATTGCCTGTGCTGCAGCGAACCGCCCCTGTCGGCGCTGCGATCGCGGATTATAGAGGGCAACGACGAAATCCGCCGTCGCCGCTGCTTCTAGGCGGTGCGCAATGATATCCCATGGAGTCAGAAGATCCGATAAAGAGATGACACAGAAATCATGCCCCAGAGGGGCGCCGATCCGCGCGGCCGCCGCTTGCATGGCAGATACCCCTGGGAGAACATGGATACAAAGACGGTTCCACTCTGGGCGATTTTCTTGTGCTAACCGTTCAAAAACCAAGGTCGCAAGGCCATAGATCCCGGCATCGCCACTCGACACTAAAGCAACCCGTCGTCCGGTTGCTGCCAAGGTTAAAGCCTTATCAACCCTTAAAGCTTCCTCTCCCAAGGCCGTCTCATGCTGAGGTTTGCCAGAGATGAGCGGGCGAATGAGGTCAAGATAAAGACCATAGCCGACAATCTCTTCCGCCTCGGCTAAGGCAAGGGTGGCTTCAGGGGTACGCCATAAAGCCGTACCGGGGCCGATGCCAATAATGGAGAGCTGCCCTTGAGGATATCCAATCGATACAGGATCGAGAGGTCTTGTGGCTAAGGCGACAGCCATGGTGCAATGCTGGCTTTTTTGTTTTGGAATGACAAGCTGACTATCTGGTCCGGCGGCGGCAAGAGCTGCAGCCTCCGCTACTCCATGGCAGCCAACTTCTTGGAAGACGACATCGGATGGATTTAAGAGCCGCGGTGTTTCTTTCTCGAGGGTTTCCGCATCGAAAAACCGTGCAGGTACTTTTAAGGTTTCAGCTAAGCGATGAACAGCACCTTCATCGGCCTTAACATTAATCGATACCACGGCGGCTATGGCTCCCTCCGAAAAACCAAATGCAGATAAGGTCGCGCGTACTAGATTGCGGAGTTCCTCTGGGTCAGTATCGCGCGCGCAACCGACGCCAAGAGTAAGAATAGGAGGATGTAAAATCGTTGTAGTGGTGTCTTTTTCGGTAAAATGCTTTTCGCTTATAAGAAGACAGTGCTTCCCTTTCGGGTTTTGTGGCAGGGGCGCTGGAAGCCAATGGTGTGGACCTTCGATCCGCAAATCATCTCTTAAAGCAGCTGCAAGAACATTAGTTTTGGTAGCTTCCGGATCGGCGAATCGCCATCCCTCTGGCAAATCGTCTAAAGAAAAGCCATGAGTTATCTCGCCAGCAGTGGTAATCGCAGCGGTACTCTCGCAGATTTCTGCCAAGCGTCGTGCTAAGCGATTACCACCCTGATGCCCTCCGAGAAGAGGCACGATCGCGCTTCCATCTTCGGCAATAGCAAGAACCGGTGGTTCGTCTGCCTTGTTGTGCAGCAAGGGTGCGATCGCGCGGATTAAAATTCCGGCTGCGCAAATACCAATGATTGGGGTGCCAGAAGAAAAAAGACGACGGATTGTTTCCGCAACCTCCATTATAGGGACATCACAATGAGTAACACGCGTGGTCAACCCATAAACGATAGAACCTGGTATCTGGGCTTGCAATCGCCGAGCCAGCTCTGAGCCTTTTTCGCTTAAAACAATAAATGCGAGCGCTTGTGCCACGTCAGGTATCCTGCCAAGCGATACGACGACGATGCACCAAGATCATAGAAAAATAAGGAACCGTCTCCTGGACAATCTTATCCAGAGTAAGAAGTTTTTGACTGGGGAGCGTTGCCCGTTCGATATAACGGGCGCGATCATGCAATTCTAACTCTCTGAGCAAATCACGAATCCGACTAAAGTGTCGGCCAATTTTAATAATGGCCGCACTGTCTGTGTGGGTAAGGTGTTTTTCTAAGATTGAGTTATCCAGAGGTGCAGGTAGAACAGTAAAAACATCATTTCGCGCTGCAAGGGGCATGGCAAGAGCTGCTGCGGCTGCCATCGGGGAAGAAACGCCAGGGATAATATCTATCCGCTGGCGATCATAAAGCCGCCCATAGATGTACATAAACGAGCCATAGAAAAAAGGATCACCCTCACAAAGCAATGCCACGTTATGGCCCATGTTTAGGTGCCGGGCGATACTTACCGCCGCAATGTCATAAGCCTTTTGTGTAGCAGTATTGTCGCCCATAGGAATGGGGATCGGAATTTCCGTTTTCGCAGAGTTGAGATAAGCTGCGATAATGGCGCGTGCAAAACTTGGCGCGCCTTCAAGGGTGGGGTAAGCAACGACAGGGCAATCGCGAATGGTCTGTATGGCCTTGAGAGTCAGAAGTTCAGGATCGCCAGGGCCAACACCAATGCCGTATAAGGTACCGCTTAGGGCACTGCTCACGGTTTTCGCACCATCCACTGGGTCACCGGAAGTAGGGGACGCCAGCTGCGAAACCCTCCCAAGGGCTCTAGCCGGCTAATGGCAAGGCGCGCCATGGTTCCTCCCCAGGCTTCACAGGCGGAAAGAAGAATCGTTTCTCCCTCGGCGGTAACTACATTTGCAACCAAACGGCCACTGGGCTGCAAGGCATCCCAACAGTTGCGAATAAGGTCGGTTGTGGTAATACCACCGCCAATGAATATCGCATGGGGTGCGGGTAAATCTCGCAGGGCTTTTGGCACGGGATCGACGATGATTTTAAGATCTGGAACGCCCATGTGCATCGCATTCTTGGCGATAAGCGCTGCCCGATCCTTATCCTGTTCTATGGCAATCGCCTTTGGACGTCCTGGTGCACGCATCCATTCAATGGCAATGGACCCACACCCCGCGCCAATATCCCAAAGAATTTGCTCGGGCATGGGTTTCAAAGCAGCGATGGTTGCGGCGCGAACCTCGCGTTTTGTAAGCTGGCCATCATGAATAAAAGCATCGTCTGGTAAACCGGAAACGCGCGATAAAACATGTGTTTTCGGCATGGCTGTACAGGTCACAGCAACCAGGTTCAAATCGTCGCCAGGGGGGGCGTTCCAGCATTCGGCGCTATCCTCAATGCACCTTTCTTTGGGGCCTCCCAAGCGCTCGAATACGGTGAGTGTGCTTGGTCCATAACGGTGTTCAGTGAGGAGATGGGCAAGTTTCTTTGGTGTTTCTGCATCCTCAGATAAAACGAGAAGCCGTGCCCCTGGAGTGACGTGGAGTAAGATACGTTCGAGAGGTCGCCCGTGGACAGTGACGACCTCCACATCACTCACCGGCCATCCCAGGCGCGCGCATGCTAAGGTGACAGAGCCAATGGTTGGCAAAACCAAAGCTTCACCAGGAAAGTATCGGGCCAAGGTAACGCCTGCGCCGTAATGCATGGGATCCCCAGAGGCTACTACGGCAACGCGACGACCACGGCGCACACGAATATCTTCAACAGTTTTGATAAAGGGATTTTTCCATATCAACTGCTCGACATCGGGCCGATCGAGAAAATCTTGCAACAGAGCAAAATGCCGAGGCCCACCGACAATGGTCTCGGCCGTAGCGAGCAAAGCCTGAGCTGCAGGGCTCAGTCCCGTAAGACCATCTTCACCAAGTCCGATGATGCTAAGCCAGGGGATTGTCGCCTTGATTGGTTCCATCATGAGCTCATTCTGCGGAAGATACCAGGATAGTCGATCACTAAACCATCGTCATCTACGGTAATTTCTGCAGCGAATCCACTATCTAATCCTTCGTAACGATAGATCTTTCCAGGTTCAAGGCAGGTATAACGCTGGCGCACTTTGCGGGGTGCTAATTCTGGTACAGCGATATAGACGACAGATAGATCGGCGGCCTCTCCTTGTTTTAGATTGAGACGCCGGATAGGCAAGGTGTTGGTAAAGGGTGTCGCCGATATATCGATATCGATACATCCATCGAGTTCCGATACTAAAATACCGTTTTGATCTTTCCACTGCCCTTCGCCATCTGCGATAA
>JAWKYA010000027.1:0-26086 GCA_041396725.1 Alphaproteobacteria bacterium | reverse complement strand
GTCAGCTCTTTTAAAGCGTAATCCCTTTTATATCGCTTTTAGCGATCAAAAAGTTCCTATGCTTCGGCTGAGACATCGCCCGGAATCCGTGTCCACGTCAAGTCATAGTTTGATTTTCTCATTCTGGGAAGCCAGTGAAATCAATGGCTTTGATCGATGAGCGATGGGAAAATCGACGGAATTTCAATGGGAATGCACCTTTAAGATGTGTACCTTGTGCACGTCTGTTGGTCGGGTGGCTCGGCACACATTCTTAACTTTTTAGCTGGGCGGCGATCGATTTCGATATCGAAAATATAATAACCTGCAGGGTCGCCTTCTAAAATGCACCATTGGTGTCCAATCCATCCTCCTATAGGGGTGGCATTGAATTCCGTAACAGCACTTTTGCCATCTGCAGCAACTCTTGTTTCATGTTCGTGCCGCCATTCTTGCGGCCGTGCTTCGACCGATAGGGTTTCACGTACGGTGACTAGCTTGGATGGATCCGCAAGGTGCATGGCCCATCCAAAACAAATTCGATCCGGCACAAGAGGAATGAGTGTGGATCGATAACGGTGCCACTGATCGCCTTCATTCACTTTTTCGGAAATAAACGTATAAGCTTCATCGTAATTTTGATATTGCGAAAGCGGCTCAGCACTTATGGCCGAAGAGTGGCTAAGCAAAAAAATAACCATCGCGGCAATTCTGGATAAAATTATATATTCAGAGCGCATTTCCTAAGCTTACAGAGAAGATCCGTTCGAGGAAATACGGCATGGAAAATAATTAAAACTTAACCGTTCCCCGGAAGTCTTAGATACGCTGTTACCTTGACAATACCGATAAAAACCACACCCTTAGTGAAAACAAAAAATAAGAAATAATATGTTCTCGTGGGAGAAATACCATGTCGCAGCGTCGTTACATTACGTTTCCACGCGTTGAGGGAATGGCGTCGCGACAAGCGCACGCAGATTTACCTAAAGATACGTTCGAGCGCGAACTCAGCAAGGAAGGGTTCTTTGGTCCTGCGACCCATATGTACCACCGTCATCCACCGACGGGCTGGTCCGATTGGCAAGGAGCATTGCGACCTCGCGCATTTGACTTAACCAAACTCCCCAAGCAGCAGATGTCACCTTGGGAGGCAAGCTCCGTTCTTCATAATGCCCACGTCGCCATTCGTTTTTGGCAAACCCCTGGTAAGATGGATCACCTCGTGCGCAATGGCGATGGGGATGAATTATTATTCATTCACAGTGGCGGTGGCGACCTCTATTGCGACTATGGGCATTTGGTTTTCACAAAAGGCGATTATATCGTCCTGCCGCGAGGCACGATGTGGCGCATCGCAGCGGCCCAGCCAGTTACCGTGCTTTTGATTGAAGCCACCAATTCATCTTACACCTTACCCGATAAAGGTTTGGTTGGTAGCCACGCGATCTTCGACCCCGCCATGCTGGACGTCCCAGCGATCGACGATGCTTTCCGGGCCCAGCAAGATAATAAGCCCTGGCAAGTTCGGATCAAACGCCGCGGCGCCTTAAGCACTGTCACTTATCCTTTTAACCCTCTAGACGCTGTCGGTTGGCATGGGGATTTGGCCCCCGCTCGGATCAACGTCAAAGATATTCGACCATTGATGAGCGCGCGATACCACCTGCCACCTTCAGCGCACACCACCTTTGTCGCAAACCGCTTCGTTGTCTGCACCTTTGCGCCGCGCCCGTTCGAAACCGATCCTGGGGCTCTAAAGGTTCCTTTCTTTCACAACAACGATGATTTCGATGAAGTCCTATTCTATCATGCAGGTGATTTCTTTAGCCGAGATAATATCAAGGCTGGAATGATGACCCTCCACCCCTGTGGCTTCACCCACGGGCCACACCCCAAGGCTTTGCACAATGCCTTTCAAACCCAGAAACCTGCAACGGATGAATACGCTGTAATGGTGGATGCACGGGATGCCCTGGAAATTGGGCCCCTGCCCGATGGGGTCGAATGGACAGATTATGTCGATAGCTGGAAATCGAAATAAGGGATCCTTGTGAAACTGGCGACACTCAAAGACGGGACACGCGACGGAAAGTTAGTCGTCGTAAGTCGCGATTTAACACGGTATCTATGCGTACCCGAGATCGCACCTACCCTACAAGCAGCTCTCGACAACTGGAGCGATCTTGCCCCAGAGCTTGAAAAGATTGCGCGCATCATAGAGAAAAATGGCGGCGATCGTTTCGATCCTATTGTGGCGACATCGCCTTTACCGCGCAGCTACCAATGGATCGATGGTAGCGCTTATGTGAATCACGTCGAACTGGTTCGCAAGGCGCGGGGCGCTGAAATGCCGGACAGTTTTTGGATTGACCCTCTGATGTACCAAGGTGGCAGCGATAGTTTCTTGGGACCGCGCGACCCTATTCTTATGGCTGACGACGCCTGGGGGATCGATTTCGAAGCCGAAGTCGCTGTGATCGTCGACGATGTGCCCATGGGGATCACCGCGGAGAAAGCTATTTCCCATATCAAATTCATTATGTTGGTTAATGATGTCTCTTTAAGGAACTTGATTCCTGCCGAGCTGGCCAAGGGGTTCGGATTTTTTCAATCGAAGCCATCGTCGGCGTTTTCGCCCGTCGCCGTAACTCCTGACGAACTCGGCCCGGCTTGGGATGGAACTAAGGTATCATTGCCGTTGATATGCCACCTCAATGGCACGTTATTTGGCAAACCTAATGCCGGGATCGATATGACTTTTGATTTTCCTACCCTCATCGCCCACGCGGCGAAGACACGACCGTTGAGCGCAGGAACGATCATCGGCTCAGGAACGGTATCTAATAAGGATCGTAGCGCCGGATCTTGTTGTCTTGCCGAACGACGAATGATTGAAACTATCGAGAGCGGCAAACCAGCAACACCTTTCATGGTGTTTGGAGATCGCATCCGCATCGAAATGCTGGACACTCAGGGCGCCTCCATCTTCGGCGCGATCGAACAAGAGGTGAAGCGGTATGGTAACTAGGGTTTTTTCTTACGATGGCAATGATAGTCACCGGTTTTGTGATTCGTATGACAACCCTTGGCATTTGTGCGCCCCGAATGCGCAAAAGACTGGCCTAACCAGAAACTTGTAATCACAAAGACAATCATGACCAAGAAATGCCGCATCGCTTTCCCCTGCTACGCCGAAGTTTTAAAAACCCGCGAGGCGTGCATTCAAATAAATATCTCGTATAAGTAGTTTTGACAGACTGCTGCTGGAAACGCAATAACCATCTATGAAAATACCCGTATGTACGGTGTTAGTAATTTTGGTTAATTATTTTATTGATCGATCATTTTGAGGTTCATGACACCCGATTCCCAACGATAGATCATCTCGGCTTTCGGGATGAAACCGTAAAAGAATCCGGCGCGGCAAACCGCGGCGGCTGAAAAGTTTGCGCTCGGAATAAGGAATGAGAGGATCGAGATTATCCTTTTGCGGATCTTCGTGCAGGATGGCCGTGGTATTGAAATCAAAAAAACTTGCTTCAACGGTAGTTTCGAGGGTCTTCCAAATTACAGTTTTTACAAAGGGTTCAGCTTCGGCCTTATTCACCAGACATGATTTTACCGGCGCACCATACTCTGCATTCAGCGAGAGGAGTAAGGTCTTAAATGCCGCTGGTGAAGCCAAACCGCGGCGACGTTCGAGCAATACCTGAATCAGATAATGCTTCTCTGGATCCATTTGAAAATAGACCGTGAAGTCAAGATCTGCATACATCCCATCGCGTAGAACGCGATCCACATAGGCGATCCCGAAGTCGATCGGTGGATCGAGCTTTTGCAAGCGGCCTCCATAGATCTTATCCAAAGCCGAGCTTGTCATTTTCCATCGTGCCACGTCCCAGCCTGGAAGCGATGACTCTGCCCTTAGAGTCGCCGTAAAACCTATCGTGCAAAAAGCAGCGAGACCGACGAGAAGAGATAGGTAGGATCGAATAGACATTTCATGCTTACGCCGCTCGACTGCGCGCTGTGCGGATCAAAGCCAATATTTCTGTAGCGGCCTTAGGAATATTGGTACCAGGACCGTAGATGGCAGCTACTCCTACCTTCGAGAGGGCCTCATAATCCTGAGTGGGAATTACGCCACCACAAACAACCATAATTTCTGGTGTGCCCTGATCCTTCAGTGCAGCGATCAATTGCGGCACTAAGGTACGGTGGCCTGCGGCTTGAGTTGAGACCCCAATGACATGAACATCATTTTCCATTGCCATCCGCGCCGCCTCTTCGGGGGTTTGAAACAAGGGGCCAATATCCACATCAAAGCCAATGTCAGCAAACGCCGTAGCGATAATCTTAGCGCCTCGATCATGGCCATCTTGGCCAAGCTTTACGACCAACAACCGGGGCTGTCTCCCCTCAGCCTTGGCAAAAGCGGCGACTTCCGAACGGATACGCGTAAAATCGGGATCGTTGGCATAGGCTGCGCCATAAACACCGCTGATTGCACGGATAGTCGCGCGATGACGACCATAAACCTTTTCTAGAGCCTCGGAGATTTCGCCGACGGTGGCGCGCGCGCGGACTGCCTTGATGCTCAGATCTAGAAGATTTCCTTCACCACTTTGGGCGGCCACAGTTAGCGCATCCAAGGCTTTCGCGCAAGTCGTGGCATTACGCGTCGCGCGAATTTTTTCAAGACGCGCAATCTGTCGATCACGCACAGCCGTATTATCGATATTCAGAATGTCCAGGGCATCATCATTGGTTTTATCTTCGACTTGATACTTATTAACACCGACAATGATCTCTTCGCTCCGATCGATCCGCGCCTGACGTCGGGCCGCGGCTTCTTCGATCAAAAGTTTGGGCATACCTGTCTCAACTGCGCGGGTCATTCCCCCCATAGCTTCGACTGTATCGATCAGCTTTCCTGCTTCTGTGATCAAACTTGCGGTAAGGCTTTCGACATAATAACTGCCGCCCAACGGATCGACGGTGCGGGTAATGCCTGTTTCTTCCTGCAAGATCAGCTGAGTGTTTCGGGCAATCCGAGCCGAGAAAGCGGTTGGCAGGGCCACCGCCTCATCCAGCGCATTGGTGTGCAGGGACTGTGTTCCACCAAGCGCCGCCGCTAAAGCCTCGATGGTTGTGCGGACCACATTGTTATAAGGATCTTGCTCGGTCAAACTAACGCCTGACGTCTGGCAATGAGTACGAAGCATCATGGACTCTGGCGCCGAGGCGCCGAAACGATCAGCCATAATATGCGCCCAAAGAAACCGGGCGGCCCGCAGCTTGGCAATCTCCATAAAAAAGTTCATGCCAATGCCAAAGAAAAACGACAACCTTGGCGCAAAACTATCGACGTTCAATCCACGTCCGACTGCAGCGCGAACATAGTCGACGCCATCAGCGAGGGTAAAAGCAAGCTCTTGTACTTGGGTCGCCCCTGCCTCTTGCATATGATAACCCGAGATCGAGATCGAGTTGAACTTGGGCATATGCCGCGCTGTATAGGCAATAATGTCAGCGATGATGCGCATCGACGGCTCAGGCGGGTAGATATAGGTGTTCCGCACCATAAATTCTTTGAGAATGTCGTTTTGAATGGTGCCTGCGAGTTTTTCCTGAGATACGCCCTGCTCTTCCGCGGCAACGATATATCCCGCCAAGACCGGTAAAACCGCCCCGTTCATGGTCATGGATACGCTCATCTTATCTAGTGGAATCCCATCGAATAGAATTTTCATATCTTCGACGCTATCGATGGCAACTCCTGCCTTACCTACATCGCCAACCACCCGAGGATGATCGCTGTCATATCCACGATGGGTCGCAAGATCGAAGGCGACCGATAATCCCGCCTGGCCCGCAGCCAAGTTTTTACGATAAAAGGCATTACTTTCCTCAGCAGTGGAAAATCCCGCGTACTGCCGCAAAGTCCATGGCCGCTGCACATACATGGTTGCACGAGGGCCGCGCAGATACGGCGCAATCCCCGGCAAGGTCTGAAGATGGGTCAAACCTTCCAGATCAGCGGCTGTATAAAGGGCTTAACCGCAATTCCTTCGGGGGTGGTCAGACAAGATCGGATAAAGCCTTGCCGCGCTTCCGGTCGCCGCCAGCTTTTTGCCAGTCATCCAAGCTCGGAGGTTGGAACACCGCCATGAAACTCTCCTAACCTTCACCTTTGTTTCAGATCCGCAGATCAGTCATGCTAGAACTATAAAGTCTACCACTGCCTAAAGCAAACCGGTTCCCTGGTCCCGGCAGATCAGGTCATGCTAGAACTGGTCGACGGTTGTAAATATTGGCTAAGTGGTTCCCTGGTCCCGGCAGATCAGGTCATGCTAGAACGCGGGCTTGGCTGGTATGTTAGGGTTTATCGTTCCCTGGTCCCGGCAGATCAGGTCATGCTAGAACCAACGCTCCATTGGTGATTTCATGGTCGAAGTTCCCTGGTCCCGGCAGATCAGGTCATGCTAGAACGCTCCGATGAAAGGGCCGGTTGCTTGCCCAGTTCCCTGGTCCCGGCAGATCAGGTCATGCTAGAACAGGAACATAACTAAAGCGTTGGTTTTCCAACGCTTTCTTTTTTTAATACGATTGGATCGACCCAAAAGCATAAATCTACCCTGTCCACCCCTAGCTTTCGTTAAAATATTTGGACCGCATCCTCGAGAGCCTTGATGCGTGCGGCCGCGCGGATATTCGCTTCATCGATCAATGTAATCGAATAGCCAATAATATCCGCCAATTCTGCCTTTAGCTTAAAGAATCCTGCCACCGTCGGTGCTTGCCTTGGTAAAAAAGACACCATGAACTCGGGCTGAGTTGCTGAGCTATTCCCGCGGCACTGCCAGAGATGAAGAATGCCTTTGGCCCGCAACTCCATTTCCTGTTGGCGCAAATCCCCAATCCAATCGGGGCTATCACCGACACCTGGATCGGAATCCGCGTTTGCGGCTGAGTTCAGCGGCAGTCTTTTTCCTATTTCTTTCGCGTTGATATCATGACCTGCAGGAAGATTGAGGCTATAGTTCTGACCCTGATCGATCTCGGCGCCAGTGTCTCCATGATCGCCATTTAAAGCAAAATGGCCCAACCGGTCCTCGACCATATGGCGTAAAAAACTCTGTACTGTTTCACCACGCGTCGCTGCTAGGGCTTTCACACGGTTTCTTAATTCCGTGGGTAGTCGAAAAGAAAGAAACGATACTGAAGCCATTGGACCGGTCATAACATGGATGTGCACAAATGCACATGGAATAAGGGCAGGCTTTAACAAGTAGTTAACAATATCGAGAGTTTTCGAAAGAACAAGAGTTTCTATTTTACGAAAATTGTAATGGGAACACTTCATATCCGCACAGCGGTTGGAAGCAACGTCTGTCATAACACTATCAATACGTTAACGGATGTTTAAAATTCAACCTATCGGGTGCTGAACGGAAATCCTGCACCAGCATGAAATTGCAAGACGAAACAATATCTACCGCACGTATGCAAAAGAACCCCTCCCATGAAACAGCACCTATGGAGCGCAGCTATCCAGCTTAGAAAATGGGCCGTCACGTTAGCCAGGATACCCTTGACCGATCAAAGACCGAATCAAACATCCAGATTGGCAACCTTAAGCGCGTTTTCTTGAATAAAGTCGCGGCGCGGCTCGACCACATCGCCCATCAGGACCGAGAATACGGCTTCAGCATCCCCAGCTTGAGTCACCTTGACCTGCAAAAGCGACCGAACGTTAGGATCAAGGGTGGTTTCCCAGAGCTGACCAGGATTCATCTCACCCAAACCTTTATACCGTTGCATCGTGACGCCTTTGCGGCCGTGCTCCAAAATCGTCGCCAGTAATGATAAGGGACCAGTGATTGGGATCTCTCGATCCTTTAAGGTTAGCTTCCCTGTTCCCAGATAAGCTTCTTGAAGCTGTTGGGTACGCTCATCCAATCGCACTGCCTCCATCGAGCGGATAATTTTTTCACCCAAAGCATACTTTTGTGTGACGCCGCGTTGAGTCCGCGTCAATAACAAACCACGGCCCTCACTTTCCTTAGCTGATGCTGTCCCAGCCCAACCTCGCCGATTTTCCGGCTCGATAGCGTTAAGCCGCTTGGCTAAATAAGCTGAGGCATCAGCAGCATTTTTCTCGTTATCGAGTACCGCCGGATTAAGAACACCTGAAATCGCGGCCTGCTCGATAACTGTTTCGGAGTTCACCTGAGTGGCTAAGGGCGCGATCCGCCGTTTCACCCGTCGCGCATCTTCGATCAGAGCTTTGAGATCGCCACTGCGGCGCTGCTTACCATCGTGCTGTGTAAAGACAGCCCCTTCTAGGGCCGCCGTAATCATTGCTTCGTCTAGAGCCTTTTCATCCTTCAAGTAAACTTCAGAATTACCGCGCTTAACCTTAAACAGTGGCGGTTGCGCAATATAAAGATAGCCACGCTCGATCAGCTCCGGCATTTGCCGGAAGAAAAATGTCAGAAGAAGCGTACGAATATGGCTCCCATCCACATCCGCATCAGTCATGATAATAATTTTATGATAGCGCACCTTATTGGCATCGAAATCTTGACGTGGAACACCTGTCCCTAGAGCTGTGATAAGGGTGCCGATTTCCACCGAAGACAACATTTTATCGAACCGAGCGCGCTCGACATTCAAGATCTTCCCCTTCAGAGGGAGAATAGCTTGAAAGTGTCGATCTCGGCCCTGTTTTGCCGAACCACCGGCGCTATCACCCTCGACGATGAACAATTCAGAGAGAGCTGGGTCCTTTTCCTGACAATCGGCAAGTTTTCCAGGAAGAGAAGCTAAATCCAGCACTCCTTTGCGCCGAGTCAATTCGCGGGCCTTACGAGCGGCTTCGCGCGCGGCGGCTGCCTCAACAACCTTAGCGACGACATTTTTAGCATCCGCAGGATGCTCTTCGAACCACTGTTGGAGCTTGTCATTCACGATAGATTCAACTGCCGGCCGTACTTCAGAAGAAACTAACTTATCCTTTGTTTGACTGGAGAACTTGGGATCTGGCACTTTGATCGAGAGAACGCAGGTCAAACCTTCGCGGGCATCGTCTCCCGTGATTTGCACTTTTTCTTTTTTCGCTACACCGCCTTCTGCCGCATAGGCATTGATCTGCCGTGTCAAAGCACCGCGGAAGCCCGCTAAATGTGTCCCGCCATCGCGTTGCGGGATGTTATTGGTAAAACACAGCATGGTTTCGTGGTAGCTATCGGTCCACTGCATTGCCAATTCGACGGTTACTCCGCCTTGCTCGCCACCGACGACGATCGGCGCACTGATCAGGGGATTCTTGGTTCGATCCAACCAGCGTACGAAAGCTTCGACACCGCCCTCGTAATGAAACTCGACCTGCTTGCCATCTACATGCCGCTTGTCGGATAAAATCAGGCGTGCACCAGAGTTAAGAAAAGCGAGCTCGCGCAACCGATTTTCTAACGTCCCCCAATCGAACTCTGTATTCGTGAATGTCTCGCGCGACGGAAAGAAGGTGACCTCTGTGCCCTTGCGGGGTTCACCATCATCCGTCAGTGGTGCATCGCCGACAATCTTCAAAGGGGCCTCAGGCTCGCCATCGCTGAACCGCATAAAATGCTCTTTGCCGTCACGCCAAATTCGCAAATCCAGCCGACTGGAAAGAGCATTCACCACCGAGACACCGACGCCATGCAATCCCCCAGAAACTTTATATGAATTCTGGTCAAACTTACCGCCGGCATGCAGCTGCGTCATGATTACTTGCGCCGCAGAAACACCCTCTTGAGGATGGATATCAACCGGGATACCACGGCCATTGTCGCGTACCGCCACCGATCCATCAGCATTCAAGACTACTTCGACGCGATCGCAATACCCTGCCAGGGATTCGTCGATAGCATTATCGACGACTTCATAAACCATATGATGCAGGCCCGAACCATCGTCGGTATCGCCAATATACATTCCTGGACGTTTACGGACGGCTTCAAGGCCCTTGAGAACCTTGATCGATTCAGCGCCGTAATCGGCAGCGCCTGTATCGGCTGGGGGCGTGGTAGACGTCATATCCTGTTATTCCTTCCTGCGCATGATATTCTGTGTCGTGCGTACCTACGGAGCAACCGGCAAAACCTGAGCCGCAGCAACGGCAAACCGTTGCGCGCGATCCCCAAGCGCCGCAAAAAGATCCCGATCTGTCCCGGTCATCCAAGCTTGAGCTTGTAACTGACAAATCGCTTCGAATAGAGCGCCGCGACGCACCTCGTCCAAATGCGCAACGACTTCGTCTAGAAGTAGAATTGGCGCCGCCCCGCGGTGGCTTGCAACCCGCTGCGCGTGCGCAAGAATCAACGAGAGCAGCAATGCTTTTTGTTCCCCTGTCGAGCAATGCGCAGCTTCGATATTTTTTCCGCCATCTCGGACAAGAATATCGCTACGATGGGGGCCAAGTGTCGTCGATCCTGCCTCGGCATCGCTTCGTCGACTTGCGGCGAGCGCAGAACGAATCCGATCCTCCACCGCAAGCGCTGGGTTTTCCATGAGCCAATTTTCCACGGTCCCGGTCACCATCAAATCAACCATCGGGAATGATGCCGATAACGGCTTGTCTAAGATTTCAGCAAGTTCAGCAATCATCGACCGCCGCGCAACCGCAATCGCAACTCCGCGCTCGGCCATTTGGGTTTCCAATGCTGTCAGCCACGCTTCTTCTGCATCGTCCCGAGCCAAAAGCCGCGCGCGTTCGCGCATGGCTTGTTCATAAGCACTAACCCGACCGGCATGGGCTGGATCGAACGCATAAACCAGACGATCTAAAAACCGGCGACGCGCCGAAGGACCATCCAAAAACAACCGATCCATTTGCGGTGTAAGCCATACGAGCCATACCCGTTCAGCCAAAGCAGCCTGATTACGAACCTCGGCCCCATCGACTCGCATGGTCCGTCGGTCGCGACCTTCACCATCGCAGGAACGGCCAGTAGCGATATCGGTCTCGCCCAGCGGCGCTTGCAAGCTTGCCGCTACCGCCCACGACCCATCGCCCGCGGCATTAGCATTATAGGGCTCATGCACGGATCCGCGCCGGGCAACCTCGGCCAATTGAACCCGCCGGAGACCACGCCCGGGAGCCAGAAAAGAGATAGCTTCTAGTAAGTTGGTCTTACCGGCACCGTTAGGGCCGGTTAACACCACAGGCCGCGCATCTATTTCTATCCGCGCCCAGGTATAACAGCGGAAATTCGTCACTGTCAGACGGCTTAGAGCCAACCGTGGAATCGGTGCGGCCTCAGACTGCGGCTGAGACGCTTCCCATGTCTTGGTAGCGGAGACGGCAACTGCGGGCATCACGAGATTATTTAGACTCGCATCGGCATTAAAACATAAAGCGCACTAGCATCGGCGGCATCCCGTACAATGGTCGGTGAAGCCGCATCGGCCATAGCGAACTGGGCGCGGTCCCCTTCGATTTGCTGGGCAATATCTAAAAGATATCGGGCATTAAAACCGATCTCGATTGGATCTTTATCATAGAGCGCTTCAAGTTCTTCGCTTGCCGTCCCATTCTCATTACTGGAAGCCGATAGGGTTAGGGTACGCGAAGCAACACTTAATTTTACAGCACGGCTCTTTTCGGTAGCGATCGTCGCCACTCGATCGACAGCTTGGGCAAAATCCCGGCATGAAACCTCCATGATCTTATCATTACCTGCCGGAATGACTCGTTCGTAATCCGGAAATGTTCCATCGATCAATTTGGAAGATAAAACGAGATTATCGAAGGCAAGACGGATCCGTGTTGGCGACAAAGATAAGGTCACCGTGCCCGAAGTATCATCGGCAAGCTTACGCAATTCCGCCACCATTTTGCGGGGAACAATCACACCTGGCATGCTTGTAGCACCCTCGGGCAAAGCCATTTCAAATCGCGCCAGACGGTGCCCATCGGTTGCAACCGCGCGCAAGACTTTTACTCCTTCGCTTTCCGCAGCATGAAGATAAATGCCGTTTAAGTAATACCGGGTTTCTTCGGTAGAAATGGCAAATCGTGTGCGATCAACGATGGTACGCAACTCCGCTGCCGGCAAATCAAAAGTAACCGGCATATCCCCATCGTTCGTTAGAGGAAATTCATCCTTGGGCAAGGTAGCAAGAGAAAATTTGGCCCGACCGGTACGAATCGTCAGTTGCCCGCCACTTCCAGCCTCGACCTCGATCTCGCTGCCCTCTGGCAATTTACGAACAATATCATAGAGCGTGTGCGCAGGCGCTGTCGTTGCGCCGGGCTTTGCGATTTTTGCTTCAACGGCCTCTACAATTGCCAGATCCATATCCGTCGCTGTAAGACGCACATGCCCTCCATCAGCCTCGATAAGCACATTGGCTAAAATCGGGATAGTGTTCCGTCGTTCGACAACACTTTGAACATGGGCAAGGGCCTTCATCAGCGCCGCGCGCTCGATCGTCAGTTTCATGGCTATCTGCTATCTACAGTTGTTGGTTCCAAAGCTGCGTGTAATCCTGCGACATCCTAAACGGCTTCTGATTCGCGACCTATGCCCTCTCTCGACATGGTTAAGAATAATACCTTTCGAAATCAATATGTTATAGAAAAAGGTGCGCGACCAAATCCCGTTTAGCCCCCAAGGGAAAACTATACCATGAATTATGGGGTATCTTTAGCTTTTTCGCGAGTTTTTTCAGCCTAGGTCAAAATCTCCCTGGCTACCCCTATCCCCTGAAAATCCTATAAAAGAAATAGGGGGAAATCCCATGCAAATCCGCTTAAAAACCTGGCCATAACAGATGCGATCGTCGATAAAAATGCACGCTTTGCTGTTTTAGGTTTCCAGCATCCGCCGCAAAAGATCGACATCCTCGGCAAAGTTAGGATCGACCCCTCGCAGTTCTTCGATTTTGCGAACGGCGTGCATCACCGTGGTATGGTCGCGACCACCGAATTTGCGACCAATCTCGGGTAAGGATCGGGCGGTAAGCTGCTTGGCAAGGTACATGGCAACTTGACGCGGACGCGCCACCGCACGAGCCCGTCGGGCCGAATGCATGTCTGATAACCGGATATTGTAATGTTCGGCCACCCGCTTCTGGATTTCTTCAATGGTGACACGGCGATCATGCGCCCGAAGGACATCGTGCAAAACATCCTGGGCCATCTCGAGGCCAATCTCACGCCCAACCAAGGTTGCATGGGCAACGATACGATTTAACGCCCCTTCAAGCTCGCGCACATTCGAGGCGATCTTATGGGCGAGAAATTCAAGTACCTTGCCTGGGATAGAGATTCCCAATCGCTCAGCCTTAGCTTGGAGAATTCCTAAGCGCAACTCGTAGGTGGTCGGGTGAATATCCGCAACCAACCCCCACCCAAGCCGCGACTTCATACGATCTTCAATCCCCTCGAGATCGTTAGGAGATTTATCCGCAGAGATAACGACTTGGCGATTTTGATCTACCAAGGCATTAAAAGTATGGAAGAACTCTTCTTGAGTCGAATCTTTACCTGAAATGAATTGAACGTCATCGATCATCAAAACATCGACCGAACGAAATTGCTCTTTAAAGGCGACTGTATCCTTGTGCCGAAGCGCTCGGATAAATTGATACATAAATTTTTCAGCCGATAAATACATGACACGACGCTTTGGATTTCTTTGCCGAATATGCCAAGCGATCGCATGCATCAAGTGGGTCTTACCAAGCCCGACCCCGCCATAAAGAAACAAGGGATTAAAAGGAGCGATCTCCGATTCCGCGACCCGACGTGCAGCGGCATAAGCCAGTTCATTTGGCTTACCCACAACGAAGCTATCGAAGTCAAACCGCGGATCTAAAGGTGCCGAGAGGTCCCCAGATTCCACTATCTCGGGCGTAGAGGTAGATTGCGGTTCCTTATCCTCTTCGTTTGCGCGAATTTCGTTACTCGCCGGTGTCACTGTCAGGCTGGGTGCAACAATGACATCCACAGCCCGGATCGCCGAATTCTCTTCATTCCAGATTGCGGTAAGGCGACTACCATAATGGTTGGCAACCCAGTCGCGCATAAAGCGTGTCGGAACAGCGATCCGTATCTCCGCTTCGCGCACTTCTTGTAAGACCATTGGTTTCAGCCAGCTCTTAAAAGCGGCATCGCCAAATTCTTCCCGCAGCCGTCCCCGAACCCGAGCCCATTGCCGCAATAAACGATCGTCAGGCATTCGCCCTAGCATGTAATCAGTGCTCCGTACGTCATCATCGAGAAGAAACAACAACAGTAAACGTCTACTATTTTGCGACGTCATTTATACTGTCACTAAACTTTCTTCGTGAAGCGACGCCCCCATAAAAATATTTCGTTGTATTTTGATTCCGATCTTAGAACTCGCACGCACCACCGCACAAGCCTTGCAATGAATTTTCCAGAGCCACAATCTTAGAGAGGCGATCTCTTAAAAATTCTTGCCGATGCTTTCGGCGATCCATGTACTGAGACCCTACAGGCGAGCCGGTGATTGATGCAACGGATTCATTTCGACTCCGATGAAAAAATTTTTTTCTGTCGCTCTGCTGCACCGGTATCGGAAAATCTCTGTTCGTTCTTCGGCGTTTTTACAGGTGATTTATGTAATCGTTACCTTATGCAGGTGCACAAATTTAAAGCGCCGCATCTGCGGCGCTTTAACGGTATCGTATAAAGCAAATTAACAAATTAAGCCTTCAGGCCCTTGATCCGAGAGGATAAGCGAGAAATTTTCCGGGCCGCAGTATTTTTATGAATCACGCCCTTTGATACGCCTCGCTGCATTTCCGGAGCAGCGATCTTGAATGCCTCGGTTGCAGCTTTTTTATCGCCACCAGCAATCGCCGTTTCCACTTTCTTAACAATGGACCGGACACGCGAGGTACGATCACGATTCAATTCCTTGCGGCGACTATTGCGCCGGATGCGTTTCTTAGCGGATTCGTGTTGAGCCATTAAAAATTCCTAAGAGTTTATGTAGTCTCTCTACCAAGACCATCATAGACAAGACCATCATATAACAGCGGATGGCGCGGGTTATATCCTTGGCTGGACGAGGCGTCAAGAAACTGTCGCATCTTTCTTAATACTATAGGTAGCGGTTTTTCATTTCTAACCCGCTGCGTTTTGAATGATATCAAAATTGGGCGATTTATATTCAGCCAAACACCAGAACTAGCGGTGCTTAAAGTCGGGCTGGCGTTTCTCAACAAAAGCCGCCATGCCCTCCTTTTGATCTTCGGTTGCAAAAGTAGAATGGAACAACCGCCGCTCAAATCGAATTCCTTCATAAAGGGTTGTTTCGTAAGATCTGTTAATTGATTCCTTAATCATCATAGCCATAGGTCGTGACATGCTGGCGATCCGATCGGCGGTCTTAAGAGCTTCTTCGACAAGGCCAGCCGCGGGAACAATGCGACTTACCAAACCTGCCCGTTCGGCCTCTTCGGCGTCCATCATTCGGCCTGTGAGGCACATTTCCATCGCTTTCGATTTTCCGACGAAGCGGGTTAGACGTTGAGTCCCTCCTGCCCCTGGGATCGTGCCGATCGTAATCTCCGGTTGCCCAAACTTAGCTGTATCAGCCGCTAGAATAAAGTCACACATCATAGCGATTTCACAGCCGCCCCCCAAAGCATATCCTGCTACAGCTGCGATAATCGGCTTACGACAGGTCGTGATCCGCTCCCACCCATCGGTGATAAAATCGCGGGTATAAGCATCCATATAACTAAAGCTCGCCATTTCTTTAATATCGGCACCCGCAGCAAAAGCCTTTTCTGATCCCGTCAGAACAATGGCTCCCACCGTCGTATCGGTTTCCATGTCGTCCAGCGCCCGGCCAAGTTCTTTAACCAATTGCATGGAAAGGGCATTCAGAGATTTAGGCCGATTTAAAGTGATCAGGCCAACATGGTTACGCTTTTCAACAATAATGGTTTCGTAGGCCATCAAGGGCTCCTTAGGCTGGGACTGACCCGGTTTGCTCTGGGATTAACACGTTGATATCAACGTGTTGTTTTTTGCGTAGCAGGTTTTTGTGATAAAGATTTAGAGGGTTTTACTTGAGTCGCTGGTGCGGCGGTGGTCGGCAATGAGCTTGGCTGTATTGAATCCATCGCTCCGTGAGGGGCCAAGGAAAAATGCACCGTAAGGATTGGGCCCGTACCAGAAAACATGAGCTTAAGGACTTCATCATCGCGACGCCACGCTGCCCCTTCGTTCCCCACATCCTCTGCGATCCACCCCAGCTGAGGCAAAGCTTCACCATAAAAGGTCAGCACGTCGGCGCGGGTTACTTTACCCGCTGTGTAAACTTCAACAATTCGTCCTTGGGGAGAGTCAAATACCACCCCTGTGTTCTGTAGGGGCGTCAGTCCCGTCATAAGCGGCAAATCATCGACTTCGCCAAGGAAACTGCCCGCCAGACCCTGATGGGCACCCAAGAATAGGGCCAAACTCAGACTAGTGGCCGCGAGAATGTTCCTTTGAAGTTTCTTGAATAAAAGCATCTGTTGTTTCATTCCTATAGGATGTACCTATCTCTGCCGTTTAGCACAATAAAAAGTCGATCGCCCACCCTGGACCAAGCGTCGTATTCCTTGTTGGCAATCGCAATCAGGGCAAGGCTGGCCGGCGCGATCATAAACAGCGAACCGATGCTGGAAATACCCGAGCTCGCCCGAGGCTTGGCGATAATCGCGTAAAGACGAACCACCAGCCCCAATCGCCGCGCGGAGCACCTTTTTAATTGCTGTTGCCAAACAATCGGCATCATCGCCCTGAACTGTGGCGGCAGCGCGGCGAGGGGATATTCCCGCCATAAATAAGGCCTCGCATGCATAGATATTGCCAACCCCTGCAATAATACGCTGATCAAGAAGAGCCTGTTTTATAGGCACACGGCGTCCGTGTAGCGCCGCCGTCAACACTTTTCCATTAAAGGCCTTGGATAACGGCTCAGGACCAAGGCCTGCAAGAAGGGGATAGCGACCCAGATCCTTGGTCTTAACAAGATCAAACATTCCAAAGCGCCGCGGATCGTTGAAGCGGATAAGCGTACCCGTATCCAAAACCATAGCCACGTGATCGTGCTTAGCCAGGGCCGGATGATCCCCTGCTTGGCCTGCCTGGCCTGTCGAGCGGCGCCGGGGCATGGTGCCGAGGACTAAAAACCGCCCCGACATGCCAAGATGATTGATAAGGGTCATCCCTTTATCAAGATGAAATAATAAATACTTCGCCCGACGATCAATGCGGATCACACGTTGCCCGGTCATGCGCGCGGCAAAGTTTTTTGGTAAGGGCCACCGCAAATTTAGCCGATAAGCTTCACAAAGCTTAATCCGATGCCCCTCCATTAAAGGAGCAAGACCGCGACGTACTGTCTCAACTTCTGGTAATTCTGGCATGGAGGGGAGGCTAGCAAGGCTTTACACCGCGC
The DNA here is from genome assembly GCA_041396725.1 of Alphaproteobacteria bacterium. Classification (GTDB taxonomy): domain Bacteria; phylum Pseudomonadota; class Alphaproteobacteria; order JAWKYA01; family JAWKYA01; genus JAWKYA01. The sequence goes on along the minus strand of JAWKYA010000027.1, from coordinate 8,627 downwards.
GCTATGGTTCTTCTATGGCCAAAACTCGACAATCAACCCCATCAGCCAAGATGCCGCCCGAAGATCTTACCGCTCAAGATCGTACGGATCATATGGCCGATTTTGGCTATCACGATATTCCCCGCGCGGAAAAACAACGGCGCGTCCGTCATGTTTTCGATCGGGTCGCATCGCGATACGATTTGATGAACGATCTGATGAGTTTCGGTGTTCACCGCCTTTGGAAAAACCATTTGGTCGATTTGGTTCGGCCTCGGCCTGGTGAATTTATCTTGGATGTCGCAGGAGGAACGGGGGACGTGGCCCAACGTTTATTCGATGCTGCAACGGGCCAGGCACATATTTTCCTCTGCGATATCAACGAGGCCATGATACGCGAAGGTCGCGCGCGTGCCCTCGACCATGGCGAAACCTGGGCTTTACACCAAGGGCATGGTACTGCGGGAATAACTCTTCTCTGTGGAAATGCTGAAAACTTGCCGGTCGCCGATGCTTGTTTCGATGCCTATACCATCGCCTTTGGTTTGCGCAATGTAACGGATAAGGCCAAAGCTTTGGCTGAAGCCTATCGAGTCTTAAAACCCGGGGGGCGCTTTTTCTGTCTGGAATTTAGTCCAATTGCGATGCCTCTTTTAGATCGCGCTTATGACCTATATTCCTTTACCGTGTTACCCCAATTGGGCAAGATTTTTGCCGGAGACGCCGAGCCTTATCGCTATCTTGCCGAGAGCATTCGGCGCTTTCCTGATCGCAACGCTTTAAAAAACATGATTATACATGCTGGGTTCGGCACCGTTAAGGTACGGCCTCTTTCCGGTGGGATTGTCGTCATTCATTCGGCGTGGCGAATTTGATCAAGGTAAGTCGCGGTCCCCGCAATTTCTTTCGCTTAGCGAGCGTCGCCCGAACCCTGGCGCGGTATGACGTCTTGTCTGCTTTATCCACCTTAAATATCCCGCCTTTTCTTCTAGCACTTATCCGGCTTGCTGCCTTTCCCGTCCGGCCCTTGGCCAATTTACCGGCGCAACCTGGGGAACGATTAGCCGAGGCTTTTGTTGCCTTAGGTCCGAGCTTTACCAAGCTTGGGCAGACCCTTGCTACGCGCGCCGATCTTTTAGGCGCAGCGATCGCCGCCGATCTTTCTCGGCTACAAGATAGTTTGTCCCCTTTCCCTAGCGCCGAGGCTAAAGCTACGGTCACACAGGAACTAGGGTTGCCCTTAGAGGCGATTTTCCGGCGCTTCGATGATACCCCGATCGCTGCCGCCTCCATCGCTCAAGTACATTTTGCCGAGACGATCGAGGGTGTGCCTGTCGCTGTCAAGATCTTACGCCCTGGGATTGAAGCCGCTTTCCGACGGGACCTCGATCTTTTTATGTGGGTCGCTGAAACCATAGAGCGCGCTTATCCTGCATCTCGGCGATTGAAGCCGCGTGAAGTCGTGCGCACCTTAGAAGCCGTCGTCGCTACGGAATTGGATCTTCGGCTTGAGGCTGCTGCTGCTGCTGAGTTGGCTGAGAATTTTACCAACGACCCCACATTCATCGTACCGAAAGTGGATTGGCAGCGAACAGCACAGCGGGTCTTAACTATTCAGCGCATCAATGGCATTCGCATCGATCGCATCGATAACTTACGAGCCGCCGGCCATGACCCTAACGATATTTTGCGGCGCTGTGCCGAGGCTTTTTTCAAGCAAGCTTTTCGCGATGGCTTTTTTCACGCCGATATGCATCCAGGAAATATGTTCGTTCGCAGCGATGGCGCCCTCGCTCCGGTTGATTTTGGTATCATGGGGCGCCTTGATCGGAAGACCCGGTATTTCTTAGCTGAAATGTTAATCGGTTTTCTAACCGGCGATTATATGCGGGTCGCCGAAGTACATTTTCACGCCGGCTATGTCCCTGCGGATCAGTCCTTACCTCTTTTCGCTCAGGCTTGCCGCGCCATTGGCGAACCCATTCGCGGCCGCCCCCAAGAAGAAATCTCTATCGCGCGTTTGCTTGGTCAATTGTTTCAAGTTACCGCGCAATTTCGCATGGAAACACAACCGCAACTTCTCTTGCTACAAAAGACTATGCTGGTCGCCGAAGGGATTGGCCGCATCCTTAATCCTCACGCGAATATGTGGCAACTTGCCCAACCCTTAATGGAAGAATGGATGCGCGAAAATCGCGGCCCTGAGGCACGCTTGGTTGAAACTATCAAGGGCATACGCGAGATCCTGGATCGTCTTCCCCGATTTGTGACGGCCGCCGAGATCGCCGCAACCCGTATTGCCGAAAGCTCGATTAAATTGGATCCCACCATCATTCAAGCATCGTATGGCAATGGTATGCGTCGATTAAAGTATATAAGCTGGATCGCTTTGGCGATTGCCGGTGCTGCTTTGCTTATAGCCTTAAGTTAGATGCATTGTTTCAATCGAATTGAAACATCGCGCTTGCATCGTCTTAGGTGATCGGACAAGATGAAATCGCCGTTTATTTTATCGTAACGGTCCAATCTCGAGATTCTAAGAGATGTATGTTCCAACATCCTTTCGTTTAGACGACCCTGCAAAACTCCGCCAGACGATTGCCCAGTCACCCTTCGCTCTTTTAATTACACAAGGTGAGGCGGGGCTCTTCGCAACACACTTACCTTTCTTATATGATCCAGATCGTGAAGCCCCAGATCATGAAGCCCCAGATCATGAAGCCTTAGGGATTTTGCGGGGACACGTCGCCCGCGCTAACCCGCATTGGAAATATATCGCCGATAACCAAGAGGCATTGGTTATTTTTTCTGGGCCTCATACCTATATTTCGCCGCGCTGGTACACGGAACCCGACGGGATGGTTCCTACCTGGAATTACATGGCCGTCCATGTGTACGGGCATGCCCGTACGATTGCTGACCCCGCCTGGCTGCGTACCATGTTGGATGATTTAAGTGCACCTTACGAAACCGCAGCTGACGGCACTATTCTTTGGCAACCGAATTGGCAAGACGATAGTTCGCACGAACGCCTCTTACGGGGGATCGTTGGAATCGAAATCACCATCAGTAAGATGGAAGGGAAGGCCAAGCTCAGCCAGAACCGCAGCTTGAATGATCAGCAAGCCCTCATCGGCCATCTTGAGGCCCAGGACGAAGATATGAGCAGGGCTGTCGCGATGGCTATGCGACAAAACCTTAAATCATAAACAAGGATCAGAAGTTTTATCGATTTTGCGCCGCCCGATTTTACTGTGGCTATACGCGCGTGTATTCCCTGTTTATCGAAAGAGGGGGCATTCTTAAGAAAGACCGGGCAACAACACCCAACAAGCTGTCACAATACCGAAAGCAAGCCCACCGATTGCAGCGACCAAGTTCTCTGTTCTCCGACCCATCTTGTGCTCCACATATCTTTTTATCTTTTGCCAGAGAGGGATCCTCTGTTCGGAGAGCACTGCCCTATAGGGCAGTTCTTCTTATCCTTTCCGGCGATGGATGAGACTTTAACATGTTCTATGAACGTTTCAAGAACATTTATTCAGATCCTCCCCGGAGATCAGTTAACATATTGGTATAATTAAATAATTCAGGATCGATCCCACGACGAATGCGCGTTAAGCCGACAGAACCTATCCAACTCCTCCTAGGCTTCACGGTCGGGCACGCAAAATAACCATGTTCGATAGGGAAGCTGGATCTTCATCCTAACCGCGTTGCCATGATGAGTCCCAAGATCAACAGGGCATCTTAAAAATGCGCTCGATCCTGGATGTACGTAAAATCGTAAAATCTTTTATGGCCTTTCCTATGAAGCGATCACTTTTTGACTATGGCGAAATTGCGATTTTTTCTTACAAGAAACTTCCTTCTCTTGAAGCCTTAATCTTTATTCCTACTTATGGTGAGGATAGGACATCTCTATGCGAGATATCGTTAGAACATGAACCACTTTAAAACCTTTGCGCTTCTTGCTGGCCTCACCGCTTTGTTTGCAAGTATCGGATATATGATCGGTGGCCAAGGCGGCATGGTGATCGCCCTTATGATTGCAGCCGCCATGAATTTCTTCGCCTACTGGAATTCTGATCGATTGATCCTGGCCATGTATCAGGCGCGGCCTGTATCATCCACAAGCAGTCCCAGCCTTTATGTCATTGCTGAGCGCTTAGCCAAGCGCGCTGAGCTGCCGATGCCAAGGCTCTATTTGATTGAGAGCAATCAACCAAATGCCTTTGCAACAGGCCGCAACCCTGCGAATGCTGCGGTCGTCGTAACCAAAGGTTTGGTGCAGCGCTTAAGCCCTGAAGAGGTTGCTGGCGTGATTGCCCATGAACTGGCCCACATCAAAAATCGCGACACCTTAACCATGACGATAACCGCCACCATCGCCGGGGCTATTTCCATGTTGGCTAACTTCGGTTTATTTTTTGGCGGAGGCGTGCGCGGTCAAAATAACAACTCCAACCCCTTAGGCATTGTCGGTGTTCTGGCTCTCGCGCTTTTAGCACCGATGGCAGCGGTCCTCGTGCAAACGGCCATCAGTCGAACCCGCGAATACGAAGCCGATCGGATCGGCGCCGCTATTAGCGGTCATCCGCTCTGGCTTGCTTCAGCTTTAGATAAATTAGATCGGGGTCGGCGCACTATCGAAAACTATGCGGCTGAAAACAACCCTGCAACAGCGCACCTCTTTATTGTTAATCCCCTCCATATGCGATCGATCGATGGTTTGTTTGCAACTCACCCCAGCACAGCCGACCGGATTAGCCGCCTGCGCGATCTTGCAGCGGCGCAGGGAACGATGCCCATGGTTATGGCGCAATCTTGAAGATTGTCGCATAAAAGCTACCCGCAGCAGCGCGGCCATTAGCTCTTGGCCTTACCCTCTTGGGCCTTGCCCTCTTGGAGGTAACACCGCCCGTCCTGTATAAAAGACTAGCCGGAGCTTTATCCTCTGGGTAGAGTAATTTTATGTCGACTTTCTTTTTTATTCTGATGGGAATCGCTATGGCGATGACCCTCGTTATTTTGTTTACTGGACTTATCGCTATGGCGCGGGGCGGCGCTTTCAACGAGCGCTGGGGTAATCGTCTTATGCGATGGCGTATTTTGGCCCAAGCTATCGCTCTTGCTTTGTTCCTTATCGGATTTTACGGCCTAAGACAGGGCTAATTCCATGATCAAGCTCGATCGCATCTATACCCGAGGCGGTGATAGGGGCGAGACCTCCCTTGGTGATGGGACACGGGTCGCCAAGCATGATCTGCGGGTCGAAGCTTACGGGACAGTGGATGAAGTTAACGCTGTTATCGGTGTTGCACGGTTTTATGCAACAGCATCGATGGACTCTCTTTTAATGCGCATTCAAAACGATTTATTTGATCTTGGCGCTGACCTTTGTACGCCACTTGCCCCAGATAACTCCGAAAAACCCCGGCTTAGGATTGAAGATTCTCAAGTCACGCGCCTTGAAAGTGAGATCGATGCTTCGATGGAGAATCTTGCTCCCTTAGCCAGCTTCGTCTTACCAGCGGGAACTATACTGGCAGCCCATCTCCATCTCGCCCGTACCGTCGTCCGCCGCGCCGAACGTTGCTTAAGCGCTCTCCAACAGGTCGAAGCCATCAACGCGGTCGCCTTACGTTATCTCAATCGCCTCTCCGATCTGTTATTTGTCCTTGCCCGGATCGCCAATGAGAATGGAAAACAGGATGTCCTTTGGGTTCCAGGGGCCCATCGATAGACCTCTCGGGTGCTGTTTTTCTGCGATATAAGCGGTATAGCCCGCAAAGCGTGTTGACAGTCCCGCTACGGGTTCCTTAAGACAGAAATGCAAATTTTGCAGGTGCGAGATGAAGATCTTAGTCGCGGTTAAACGCGTCGTCGATTTTAACGTTAAGATCCGCATTAAGGCGGATGGCTCGGGCGTGGATACCGCCCATGCTAAAATGTCGATGAATCCCTTTGACGAAATCGCGCTCGAAGAAGCCATTCGCCTTAAAGAAGCGCAAAAGGCAACCGAGATCATCGCCGTTTCCGCAGGAAACGATACTTGCCAAGAAACATTGCGTACAGCCCTTGCTATGGGGGCTGATCGCGGGATTTTGGTTGAAACTGATGCCGAGCTCCAGCCGCTTGCGGTTGCCAAGATTTTGCAAGCTCTGGCCATCCGCGAGCAACCTCAACTTATTATTCTTGGCAAGCAAGCTATCGATGATGATTCTAACCAAACGGGACAGATGCTCGCCGCACTTTTAGGATGGCCGCAGGGAACCTTTGCCTCCAAGGTTATGATCGAAGACGGTACGGTTAGCGTTACCCGCGAGATCGATGGCGGTCTTGAGACACTTCGTTTAAATCTCCCGGCGGTAGTCACCACGGATTTACGGCTGAACGAGCCGCGCTATGCCTCCTTGCCCAATATTATGCGCGCAAAAAAGAAACCGATCGAAACTGTGACCCCGGCCGATCTCAAAGTCGATCCGACGCCGCGCCTGACTACCCTCAAGGTTGAAGAACCAAAGAAGCGGCACGCAGGGATCAAAGTCGCCTCTGTCGCAGAACTGGTCCAGAAACTAAAGACTGAGGCAAAGGTGTTCTAATGGCCATTCTTATCGTTGCCGAACACGATAACGTCACCCTAAAACCCGCAACCTTGACGGCGGTTACAGCGGCACAACAAATTGGCACCGATATTCATCTTCTTATTGCGGGCGATGCCTGCGACACTGTTGCTGAAACAGCAAAAACTATTTCGGGGATAGCCAAGGTTCTCCATGCAAATGGCTCCGCTTATAAAAATTTTCTCGCTGAGAATTTAGCGCCCCTTATTGTAAAATTGGCACCAAATTATTCTCACGTCATGGCACCGGCAACCACCTTTGGTAAGAATGTCATGCCGCGAGCCGCGGCTTTGTGTGATGTGCAGCTTGTATCGGATATCACGATCGTCGTAGCGCCGGATACTTTCGTTCGCCCCATCTATGCTGGTAACGCGCTTGCCACAGTTAAATCATCGGATAAGATTATTTTCGTTACCGTGCGCCCTACCGCTTTCGCAACCGCGCCAAGCAGCGGCGGATCTGCTGTCATAGAGATAATACCCGAGACAGGCGATCTCGCACTATCCGCATTCGTCGCACAAGAATTGTCGAAGTCTGAGCGACCCGAATTAGCGCAGGCGCGTGTCGTCATCGCAGGCGGCCGCGGGATGGGCAGCCGCGAGAACTTCGCCTTGCTCACACCTATCGCAGATAAATTAAATGCTGCGATAGGGGCAAGCCGCGCCGCCGTCGATGCAGGCTATGTCCCTAACGATTATCAGGTGGGGCAAACGGGAAAAATCATTGCCCCAGACCTTTATATCGCCATTGGCATTTCAGGGGCGATTCAGCATCTAGCCGGAATGAAAGACAGCAAAGTGATCGTCGCGATCAATAAAGATGGCGATGCACCGATATTTCAGATCGCCGACTATGGTTTGGTTGCAGATCTTTTCGAAGTTTTACCCGAACTGGATCGGGAATTAGCGAAGGTTCTTTGACAGCCGTGGTATTATTCTGTGCAGCATGTGTGAAATGGGGAAATAGAATATGATCGAAACAATCGGAATCATTGGCGCCGGACAGATGGGAAATGGAATTGCGCATGTCTGCGCCCTAGCCGGTTATGATGTTCGTCTGACCGATGCAAATCCTGAGGCTTTGGCCAAGGCTCTCGACGTTATCGCCGCCAATATGGCACGGCAGGTCAAGGGGGGTAAACTTGATGAAGCGACAAAAACTGCAAGCTTAAAACGGATCAAGACTGGCGCTTCCTTTGATTTACTTAAAGACTGCGATCTTGTAGTCGAAGCTGCAACCGAGAAAGAAGAAATCAAGCGCGACATCCTCAAAAAGCTATGCCCTCTTCTTAAGCCTGAGGCCATGATCGCTAGTAATACATCGTCTATTTCTATTACGCGCCTTGGTGCCGCCACCGATCGGGCGCCGAGATTCATCGGCATGCATTTCATGAATCCCGTTCCCGTAATGAAACTGGTAGAGTTAATCCGGGGAATTGCGACGGGCGAGGAAACCTTTCAGGCCGTCCGCGAGGTTGCGGTTAAACTTGGTAAAACCGTCGCCGTGGCTGAAGATTTTCCCGCTTTCATCGTTAATCGCATCCTATTGCCGATGATTAACGAGGCGGTCTATACCCTTTATGAAGGTGTCGGCACAGTCGAAAGCATCGATACGGCCATGAGGTTGGGCGCCAATCATCCGATGGGTCCGCTGGAGCTGGCGGATTTTATCGGCCTCGATACCTGTCTTTCGGTTATGTATGTCTTGTATGAAGGTCTGGCCGACTCAAAATATCGGCCATGCCCTCTTTTGGTTAAATATGTCGAGGCTGGATGGGTCGGGCGCAAATCGGGTCGGGGATTCTATGATTATTCGGGCGACAAACCCGTACCCACCCGTTAAGTCACTGAAGAGGGGGGCCGCCGTGTCTCGTCGGGTTTTAAAAAGCAATTTTCTTTTTATAAAGGGCGTCACTGTTGCTTTTCGAGCACAGGGGCGCGGGATTTTATTCAATTTTGGCGGTTTCGGCCCCACGGCTTGACCAGACAGGGTATTCTCCCGATGGTAGTGGATGGTCCCCGA
>JAWKYA010000026.1:0-28574 GCA_041396725.1 Alphaproteobacteria bacterium | reverse complement strand
ATGGCGATGAAGGCCATAAACCCTAAAACCAAATTAAATCGACAGCTAGAGCTTCAGATATGGCGAGAAGCTACCTCGATTTTCATGACGTCAGGGCATGGAGGGTGTGAACCTTATGGATTAGCCTTGGCAGCATATCACCGGGGATTTGATGTCGAAGTACATGTGACGAGCCGCGACCCTATGTTTCTAAGCACAGTTCGGGATGAGGATCGCCGGGATGTAGTTGCGCTTGTTCATCAGGAGTTTACCCGCCAAATCAAACAAACGAACATTGCTGTTCGGGTTGGAAAATTCGATATCGATGCCATGATTAAGGCCTTTGATAGGGGAGGTATACCGCTGGTCTTGATTAGTCATTTTCGTCTTACGGGCGAAAAATCGCCACATTGGGTCGTCATGACGGGATATGCGGATAATTTCGTGTTTTTCCATGACCCCTATGTAGATTGGGATTTAGGAAAAACAGAAACCGATAGTGTGCGCATACCGGCAACACGAGCCGAATTTGCCGGAATGGCGCGTTATGGGATTTCGCGTGGGCGTGCAGCAGTAATCATCAAACAGCGGAATGGAGCTCCCCCCTGATGATTTGGGTCATCGTCGAAAAGCTGAACGACATTGGAAATCTGTCCGATCAAGTTAAGATTGCGACGATTAAGGACTATATCTCCCGTCCGGAGATGTTCGAAGGTCCACGAGTTAAAATTGTTAATCTTGCGCGTAGCTTTCGCTATCTCGGCCGAGGATATTACGGATCATTATTGGCGGAAGGCCGAGGGCATAAAGCCATTCCTTCTGTCAAAACGGCACTGGAGTTACTGAACCCCCCGCTTTATCGCTTGGCGACGCCTGAACTCGAAGAAGAGCTTCGGGATGCTATTGCGAAGATGAAGGATAAGCCCGAAAATTCCTTAACGATTCATTTATTTTTTGGCATTCCGGATGACCCCCGCTTTACCGAGGTTGGTTGGGAAATTTTTTCGCGGTTTCGGTGCCCAATCCTGAAAGTGCAGATCGACGATCGTAAAGGATGGGGCATTCGTTCCCTTAAACAGGTAGCACCAAACGAGTTATCGGAACCGCAGCGCGAACAATTCACCTCAGCATTAGAAGGCTATGTTCTCAAACGGTGGACAATGCCACGAGCCAAGCGTCAACCACGGTTTTCATTGGCGGTTCTCTGGGATCCAAATGAGAAAATGAAACCTTCGAGCCCGCGCACCCTTAAAATCTTAACGGATGTAGGGAAGACAATGGGGGTTGAGGTTGAACTGATCACTAAGAAAGAGTACCCGCGCCTGGCCGAATACGATGCCCTTTTTATTCGCGAGACGACAGGGCTTGATCATCATACCTATCGGTTTGCCAAGAAGGCAGAAGAAGAGGGTATGCCAGTTATCGACGATACATCTTCAATTATGCGCTGTACGAATAAGGTATTTTTGGCGGAATTGCTGAAAGCTAAGAGAATCCCAATGCCGCGGACCCTTATCTTGAATCGGGAGAACCTCGGTGAGGTAGAGAGCCAGATTTCATATCCTATTATCCTTAAAATTCCAGACGGCTCTTTTTCACGGGGTATACATAAGGCCGAGAACCGGGAAGAGCTTCAACGATTTTCGGATGAACTCCTCCGACGTTCGGAAGTTGTATTGGCGCAGGAGTTTATGTACACGGAATTTGATTGGCGCATTGGAGTGCTTAATGGTCGACCTTTGTTTGCCTCCCAATATTTTATGTCGCGCAACCACTGGCAAGTTGTGAAGCATCATGCCGATGGTCGATATGATGAAGGTCATTTTCGGACTATGGCCATTGAAGATGCTCCAGCATCTGTCGTGAATTTAGGGGTCAGGGCAGCACGTTTGATGGGCAATGGCCTCTATGGGGTCGATCTTAAACAAACAAATGATGGCGTGTTTGTAATCGAGGTGAACGATAATCCTAATCTTGATGCGGGCATCGAGGACCGTATTTTAGGGGAGGAGCTTTACCGTGAAGTTATCCGAGAATTTGAACGCCGGCTTGAAGGCCGCCCATCGATGGGTAACGGAATAGCCTCTGCCCGATCCGAGAGCCAAAACCTGGGGGCGGCTGGTGCAGTTATCCCAGCCGGCGCTGCAGCATTGTGGCAGCGTTGAGCCCGATTTTATTGGTATACTTGAAGAATTTATCTATCGGATAATCAAATATATATCGCGAATAATATTCGTTGGAAAAAAGTTAATCCTTGATCCATGGTCTCGCCGGTTTTTGCAGTGTGTTTGGATCTTTTCGGTTTCCACAGCATTGATTCACTAAGAGTCTCGGATCCCATCATGGGAGGAATGCAATGTACGGCTACGCTCGTAATTGGGTTTTACTGCTGACCAGTATGGGACTGATCGTTTGGCTGACTATCATGGTTTTTCCTGGTTAAAGGATCCCCTCGCCTCAGGAGAGCACAGGGTTCTCCCGGCTAGCGGGATGGAGGGTAGAGGGGCGGGGCGTGAAGCTTTGCCTCTTCTCTTTCTGTAACATCCGCACGTTTCACAAGGCCGGCGACACCCTCCAAAGCACTCTCAGTCAGTTCAAGGCCGAGGAAACGGTCAAGATCAACAGGACCGGGTAAAGCGATGGTTGTTGTTAAATCTCGTTTAAACCCAAACTGGCCATAGTAAGAGGCATCACCAACCAACAAGACAATGTGATGGCCTTGAGCTTTTGCTAGATCTAACCCACGGCGCATGAGTCGCGCCCCGACACCTGTGCCCCGGTAGTCCGGATGCACAGCTATCGGACCTAAGAGAAGGGCAGAGATATAGTCACCTCCCTTTGGGAGCAGGACAGGCCAGAATCTTAGGCTACCTATGATTTTGCGTGGCATCGTAATAGCGACCAGCGATAGGCTAGCTATGGGGTCAATTCCTTCGCGAAGACGATATACAGTTCGGCGATGACGATCATGCCCAAAGGCAAGATCAATAAGCGCATCAATTGCCGAAGCATCATCCTCGGAGCGCTCGGCCACAATACGTACAGTCATGGTCGTATTTGGCTATATGCAATAGGCAGCAAGAGGTGGAAAGCCATTAAACCCAACAGATGAGTAGGTCGTCGTATATGCACCTGTTGCATGGATAAGAACTTTATCTCCTAAGGTCAGATCGGCAGGTAACTTATAATCCGCTTTTTCGTACAGAACATCGGCAGAATCACAAGTCGGACCAGCGATAACAACAGGTTCGAGAGGACCAGTGCGATCTGAGCTGATATTATATTGGATAGCCTCATCCATGGTTTCGGCTAGGCCATGGAATTTACCTACATCGAGATAAACCCAGCGCCGTTCCTCGCCCATGCGCTTTGAAACAAGCAATACCTCACTTTGAATAACCCCAGCATCACCAACAAGAGCACGACCAGGCTCAAGAGCCGTTTTTGGGATACGATTACCAAAGTTCTTCGATAAAGATGAGAAAATAGCATCGCCATAGGCTTCCGGTGTTGGAATATCGCGCCGATATCGGGTTGGAAATCCGCCCCCGAGATTGATCAGGTCAAGTTTAATACCTGAAACTTCTAGCTTCGCAAAAATCTGCGCCATAAGGGTAAGGGCAGAATCCCATTGTGCAGGATTACGTTGTTGTGATCCAACGTGGAATGACACGCCAACAGGATTAAGACGAAGCTCTTTTGCACGTTTTAGTAATAGAACGGCTTCTTCAACTTCGCAGCCGAATTTCCGTGACACTGGCCATTCCGCGCCATCATTTGAGACAAGTACGCGACAGAAGACATCCGCACTCGGTGCATGGACTGCAATCTTTTCAAGCTCAGGCAAGCAATCGAAAGCAAAAAGCTTTACACCAAGAGCATGGGCAGCGGCAATCTCAGAAGAGCGCTTGATCGTGCTCCCAAAAGAAATGGTTTCTGCACGCGCCCCTGCAGCGAGAGCCTGGCGAACTTCGGCTTGCTGCATCAAAACCCGATCCTAATTGCGCGAGAAGATCAGATCCGGCGGCAGGATTGGCCTTATGGCATAGTAACCGGTGATCCAGGGAGGATGCTTGCGTAACGGCGATAATTTTCAGCTACGCGATCCAGATCGATAATAAGGCAAGGTGTGGCTGGTGTTTGGGTTTTAGAAAGTGAGCAATTTTCTGATTTGAGGTGCAAGTCGGGCGCGTCTCCATCGAGGGATATTATCACCCGGACCGGCACCTGCCGGCCTATTGGACAGTGATAATATCCAGTCACGATGGTTGCTGTGTTCTGCTTTCCGAGTAATGCACCTTGTTTGGTACGTTACTGGCCGGGAAGGGAGCTGCCCCCCATCCGCACATGGCAACCGGGCACTATTGCGGCTAGATCATGAGGTATAGCGACAACAGGCGGGGAAATTACATAGGGAGCCTGGGCTGGGGATGCAAGAGAAACTTTGCATACCAGCAAGCATCCAGAAAACCTAGCTATTTACATCTAGGATTACGGCGGTTTCCTCTTCTGACTATTGCAATGTTTATAAAAGATTGACCGAGTCCTAAGGGAGAGTGTTCTTGAGTCCGTCTTAAAAAACTCGTTTATGGATTGTAGGGAGGGTAATACTCGTTTTGGCTTCTAGTTTTTCGAATAATATCAACAATAAACACCTATTACGTGTATTGGAGCAACTATACAGCTTTGCTTAAGATGTCTGCCACAGTAATGGGCTGGGCTGATGAAAATCATCGACGCGCGACAGGTTCAGGAAATCGGTGCCTTTGGGTCTCCAGATGCAAACCGCAAAATGGGCAGTTCGTTTTTTCGAGGCGATCACTGTAACTTTAATCCATATCTTGAGGATCGGGCTGCACCCGATTTTCTAGAAAATTTTATCGTCAAGGGTTGGGAGCCGGATAAACATCTCATCGATAAGTCGACCCGCATTACGGCTTTTGGATCTTGTTTTGCGGAAAATATTTCTGCTTATCTATCCGCAAAAGGTTATGCGCTCACAAAGAATGACGAGCCGGAGATCTATGTTTCTCGAATAGGCGAAGGTCTTGTGAACACCTTTGCCATATTGCAGCAATTTGAATGGGCTTGGTTGGGAAAGCGTTATGCCAATGATCTGTGGCATGGCTGGAAAGGGGAGTCGTGTTAATATGACGAGGAGATCCGCCAGAAAACAGCAGACGTATTTTTGCAAACCGATCTTTTCATTATTACCTTAGGTTTGTCGGAAGTTTGGTACGATAGTGTGACAGGCGAAGTGTTTTGGCGTGCGATCCCTGTCAAAGCTTATGACCCAAAGAGACACAAATTTCGGGTTGCGACTGCCGCCGAGAATTGCGTGAATCTCTTGCGTATTTTTAATCTCATTGAGCAGTTCAGTCCATCAGCGAAGATTCTGATTACTGTTTCACCTATTCCTCTGGCGGCAACTTTTCGCTCTGTTTCTGCTGTGACAGCAAATGCGGTTAGCAAAAGTAACCTGCGTGCCGCCGTTGATGAGGCTTTTGCAGTGAGAGCGGAAAAAGTCGGCAAACAGATTTTTTATTTTCCTTCCTATGAAATCGTGCATGAATTTCCGTTTCGCTTTGAGGCCGATAGCCGCCACGTTCATCCCTATATTCTGGATGCGAACATGAGGATATTTGAAGCCTTTTATTGTGCGGGAGATATAACCAAGATCGAAGCTAATCGGACATTCCGCAATGCGCTGCTGCGGAATCTTTCGGAACTCCCGCAGTCCTTGGCACAGGCTTTAGTCAAGAATGCAACAAATGAACCTTCAGTGCCTTCGGTACCCTATCTTTCTTCGCTGGTGAAAAGAAACGTCGCCGAGGTTTATCAGCGTTGATTGCTACAGCATTCGGTATGAAAAATGTGACTTTGAGCCTACATTTTTACAGGTTTTGGGTTTCGCTCTTCGAACCCCTGTTGGTGCCAATAAGGGTAAACAGGGGGGTGGGCGCTCGCGGAATCCAGGCGCGCCACTTGTTCGATAGTTAAGTTCCAGCCAACGGCGCCAAGATTCTGCTTCAGTTGTTCTTCATTACGGGCGCCGATGACAACATTGGCGACAGTGGGTCGTTGTAACAACCAGTTAAGAGCAACCTGCGGTACGGTTTTACCTGCTTCCTGAGCGACGCTCTCCAGGGTATCGACGACTTTATAAAGGTAATCGTCAGCTATCGTAGGGCCACCTGCGCCACCCCCAGCTTGTATCCGACCTTTAGGCAAGGGCTGACCACGGCGAATCTTACCTGTAAGCCGACCCCATCCCAGAGGACTCCACACCATCAAACCTAAACCCTGATCAAGACCGAGGGGCATCAACTCCCACTCATAATCGCGACCGACCAAAGAATAGTAGCCTTGGTATGTAACGTAACGGGCTAAGCCATATTTCTCAGAGATGGCAAGGGATTTCATCGTATGCCATCCCGAAAAATTAGAGCAACCGATGTAACGGACTTTGCCGCTAGAAACGAGATTATCCAGAGTACTTAAGGTTTCTTCGACGGGTGTGGAGGCGTCAAATCCATGCATAAAATAAATGTCGATGTAATCAGTACCTAGTCTTTTCAGGCTCGCTTCGCAGGCTTGAATTAAATGATAGCGCGATGAACCAATGTCGTTTGGGCCATTCCCAAATCGGAAGGTTGCTTTTGTGGAAATGAGGGCCTGATCCCGACGACCCTTTAATGCCTTTCCCAGAATCTCTTCTGAGGCACCCACAGAATATACGTCAGCTGTATCAAATAGATTGACGCCAGCCTCAAGGCACACATCAATAAGACGCGTTGCTTCTTTAACGTCCGTTGAGCCCCAAGTCTTAAAAAACTCGGTAGCACCACCAAAGGTACCGGTACCAAAACTTAATACGGGAACTTTTAAGCCTGAACGACCTAGCTGACGGTATTCCATAGAATGGCTTCTCCATGATCATGATTCACGGGATGCTTGCATAAAGCAGGGTTAATTTCTATGCCTAGTTATGTGGTGAAGCTTTGGTATAAAGATCTATTTTTGTCTGGCCTTATCGACCGTATATATTTGTACAGAGTAATCAGAGAAAATTTCTGGATTCCCAGTTTCTTGGCGCGGACATGATCGGGATGTGTTCGCCCTTGATTAAGGTCCTCGGTTGCAAATTCAACAAGTATGACGCGTTCACCATCCTCTGCGGTAAAAGCTTCGTGAGATATATGACTGAGATAGAGCGAACCACTACTTGTTTGCTTAGCTCATAGGATATGAAACAAGCAAGCTATTCGCCTGCACTGATAATCTTGCTTTCGCTTGATGTTTAGTGCCATTGCAAGATGCGACGACCTGTATGCAAAGCTCCTCCTCTTAAGATCAGCGGCGGGTGAAAAAAATATCTGATTCCTCGAGGGGGCGTTGTTTTGCAAGCTTATCCGCAAGTCGCATGGGCTCTGGGAGTCGATGAAATTTTAGGCATTGGATGGCTATATCAACAGCAGTGTCTTGACTGATGCGGTGACCAGGAGAAATGAAAATAGGAAGCATATTATCCTGACTACGCAGCACCGTACCGATGTGCTCTTCGCCATCGAACAAGAAAGCTTTTGCTCCTTTCTGGTTGCGCGGTTCTTCGTAGTATCCGACCAACCGCGATTTAGCGATGCCAATTGTCGGTAAGTCCGTTAAAACACCAAGATGCGAGGCAATGCCGAAGCGTCGAGGGTGGGCGATACCTTGACCATCAACCATTAAAAGATCGGGTTTTTCCGTAAGCTGTGAGAGCGCGGCCATGATGACGGGTATTTCGCGAAACGATAAAAACCCCGGGATATACGGAAAGGTAATAGCTAGGCGGGCCGTCATAAAACATTTCGGTTTTAAATTTGGAAGTTCCGTGACGACAATGAAAGCAAAGCAGGTATTGCTATAGATGTCATAGCTAACGTCAATTCCTACGATAAGTTTGATAGAAGAGAAATCATCGTCGTAGGTACGGATCTTTTCTCGTAAAAGATTTTGCGTAGACATAGCGCTTGCTATGTCCTTAGGCCAGGTTGTGAGATCAACAGGCGAGATGTGTCCCATGGCGATCTAACTAGGCTGAGAGATATACATGTCAAGGATGTACTCACATAAAATGTACAGCCTTAAGTTACTAGAGAAACAACAGAATTACCCCCGTACGCGGAGAGGGGCGCACGAGGCACGCATCCCGCAAATATCCGGCGGATTGGTTAATATTTTACCCTATGTTTTATTAAAAACTCTTCCCGTCGATCGGGTCTATAGGGAGGGCAGTGTGGTCGATGTTTTCTAGGCACCGGACATTGATAGCGACCATTTCGGTTCCATCCGGCTTGGCTCCGCGACCAAAAGAACTGACGCCGCAGTTCTTGCAAAAAAGGTGATGAACGACTTTTTTATTGAATTGGTAATCGGAAAGCGCATCTTTGCCCTGGATCAAGGTAAACGAACTCGCCGGTGTGAAAGTAAGAAGATATCCTTTCTTGCTACAGATAGAGCAATTACACGACATGACACGATCGATCGTGGCTTCTACTTCGTACTTTACGGCTCCGCAATGGCAACCACCTACATAGCGCATCTTTTTAATTCCTTATTGTCGGAACACCACGAAATTTCTCACCGATGTATTCAGTATAGCAAACGCGTTATTTTAGGAAGTAAAGTCATTAATTTACGGGAAATCAGCGTTAACGAAGCGCGGCTCTTTTATTTGAGTCAATGGTCATCAAGCTTGGTTTTTTGCGAATCTCAGAGGGCAGGGAAGTCCGTGTAGGACGAAAACTAATTGCCAATGGTCTCCGGGCACGTCGATATCGCCGAGCATTTCAATACCGCCAGACATTTCAATAGCGTAAGTCACGAGCGTAAGTCACGATGGTGCCCCTTGATTTCTGACGACAATAGTGGGGGTGTGACGAAGTATAATTTTTGTAGATCTCAGCTATTTTTGACTGAAGATCAATAAACCGAAATATCATAGCGCGTCTTATAAAGATAACTTCGCCTTTCCAATTTTCTTATCAAACCTCTTTCGTGCAGATTCAACCGTAGTCAGATTATCTGCGGCCCATACCCACACCCCGCAAAATGCCGCGCTGAGTGTTAAGCCAAGTTCGGTAAGGCGATACTCTACCTTTGGCGGCACCACAGGATAGACTTTTCGTGCGACAAGCCCGTCACGCTCCATGAAGCGAAGGGTCTGTGTCAGCATTTTCTGACTAATGGTGCCAATCTGCCTCGAAAGCTGAGTGAACCGCAGTTGCTGATGCTCCACGAGTAACTCCAGAATAATCATCGTCCATTTATCGGCAACCCGCCCGATGAGCTCCTCTACTAACTGATCGATGCGAGGATCGTTGATCGCATCTTCTTTGTGCGGGCGGTTATAGATCGCCTTGATCTGGCGCACTTGTTCCTTCGTGGGAGGCTTGAACCGCATGGTCATAACATATTTCCGATAATCACTCTCTTTTTGGTAAGTATAGATATTTAAAGTGCCTACTTTCTTATAGAAACAGTATCATTTATATCTACGCCAATCAAATGCCATCCAAGGAGATAAATATGAAAGTAGCTCTGATCACTGGCGGCAGCCGCGGCCTTGGCAAAAGCATGGCGCAACATCTTGCCAGCCATGGCACGGATGTCATCATCACTTATCAATCGCAGAAGGCTGCGGCCGATACGCTTGTTCAAGAAATTCAAGCAACGGGGCGTAAGGCCGTTGCGTTATCCCTCGATATCACCAAACGCGAAACATTTGCGGACTTTGCATCGCAGATCCAAGCTGCACTCAAGACCGTCTGGAAGCGTAGCGATTTTGACTACCTTGTTAACAATGCAGGCATGGGGATGCCGCCTCTCATGATCGCTGAGACAACGCCAGAGATATTCGATCGTATGGTGGATGCCCATCTCAAAGCGCCGTTCTTTCTGACGCAGAAATTATTGCCGCTGATGAAAGATGGTGGCCGCATCTTGAACATATCTTCTGGTCTTGCGCGGTTCAGCTATCCTGGTTTTGGCGCATACGCCATGATGAAGGGCGGTATTGAGGTGTTTACGCGTTACCTGGCCAAAGAGCTGGGCGGGCGTAAAATCGCCGTCAATACGATTGCTCCCGGGGCAATCGCGACAGATTTCGGCGGTGGGCGCGTGCGCGACGATGCTGAGCTGAACAAGATGATCGCATCGCAAACTGCACTTGGCCGCGTTGGAGTGCCCGATGATATTGGCGGCGCAGTGGCCGCGATCCTTGCTGATGAAAGTGGATGGATCAATGGTCAGTGCATCGAGGTTTCAGGAGGGATTCACCTCTAGGTGCGACGCATCCATCGATAGGTATCCATATAGTATATAGTGCGATAGCGCGGTCCTTCCAATTTGCATGATCGCTACCAAGCACGGCGCGCCCATGCGCCGGCATAAAATGAAGTGCGCGGGTGGCAGTTCCATAGAGATCAACTTTCAGGATGACTTCGACAGGTGCCTAGGAAGGTGAAACACTGGCAGAATGAGTCAGGCCGGTAATCTCGCCCAGCGTAGTTGCTGTTTTAACGAGCGCCTCTACGGATTCACGCAAGGAAACATCCACCTTCTCCGTATTGCTTCGAACCCAGCTTCACTCAAGGTTTTTGCCGCGGTATCGGCATTCTCCTGCTGTTGATCGGCCAGAAGTGCATACTTGCCGCGGTACTTACTCGCCGCGCAATCGGCTAACCAAAGGAACCAGCACCAATGAGAACGGCAATCTTTTTCATAACGATGCCTCTGCTAGATATTCTTCATCTGTGACATGCTCCAGCCATTCAACATTCTTGCCGTTCAGCATTTCGGTAATGGCAACATGCGTCATTGAAGTAGTATCCGTTGCGCCATGCCAGTGTTTTTCACCGCAATCACAGGAAACCACATCACCAGCACTAATGATGCGCTTTTGCTTACCTGAGCATTGAATCCAGCCTTGTCCATTGGTAACGATCAGTGTCTGCCCTAGCGGGTGGGTATGCCATGCAGTGCGTGCACCGGGTTCGAAGGTAACAATAGCGCCGCCGAGCCGCGCTGGTTCACTTGCTTGAAATGGCGAATCGATACGGACATTGCCGGTGAATTTATCAGCTGGGCCGTTAACTGAAGGCATTGTGCCATTGCGTTTGATTTCCATAGTTCCTCACACGGAATGAAAGGCTAAAAATTGATTGTCTGTTATCGCCGTAACTTATTTCGACTGCCCCATAAAAGTTCCATAGCGTATTTTGAACAGCTTTTCTGGCGGCGCAGAGCGAATGGATTTTGAATCTATTCGGTATTGCTACGATTGTACGGCACGAAATTAATTATACCTATAGCCCAGTGATTATGGAATTACAGACTATGTGCTTGTGGTAAATCCCATAAATCCTATACTTTGCGCAAACGAGTAGGCATATGACGCAAGAAAATGAAAATAATGAAGATGAGATTCTTCCAGACAGCAGCAACAGCAGTAAAGTAATCCGAGGGCTATTACAAGTTGGCGATGCAATACCAATCGCAGGGGGCGTGCTGTCTGCAATAGTCGGTGCTTGGTCAGAACATGATCAAGCAAGAATTAACCGGACTATCGAAGAATATTTGATGCGCATTAAAGACGAAACCTGCGAGCAGAAGAAGACTCTAGCCGAGATAATTGCTCGCCTTGATCCAAGTGACCAAGAAGTAAAAGATCGTTTTGAAAGCGATGGGTACCAAGCCTTACTGAAAAAAGCTTTTCGCAACTGGTCGGAAATAGGCAGCGAAGATAAAAGGATTCTTATAAGGAATCTTTTAGCTAACGCGGCTGCCAGTAGCGTTACCAGCGATGACGTTGTTAGCCTTTTTCCATAAGTACTCAACCCTTCACTTCACAGTGATAGGCTCCATTTATAATTCCAGCGGAATTACGCGTGGTGAAATTTGGGATAAAATAGGTAAGGATCGCGTAAGAGAAGATTCAGCAGAATAAGTTGCTTTTTCATGACCTCTCTACTGGTCGTTTATTCGCCAGCATAGAGATATGAATGCGTATGGACAGTTCATGACCCTTCGTCATCTATGGGATCAAAAGGCTCCGTGGACCTAAGCCTATGAAGTCAGCATTTGATAGAGAGGAACCTTATGAACTTACTGACCTTGGCCAGCAGTTTGTTCACTACGCAATGACTGATTTACCCCTAAAATTGGGTTTTCAATCAAACCAGACCCAATCGACTACAGAAGAAGCTTAAGTTCGAACTAGCCTCATTCTCTAGTTTTGTGACGTGCCAGATGGTATTGCGTCACCCCGGGATTTACCGGGATAAGGCGGGATATATCGGGATAACCTCCAAAACGGGCGCGCCGCCTATGATTCGCGGCAATGGCCCTTGTAGAGTTCGCCACCACTACTAAACCGCCTCGCGCCAGTTGGTTTTGCGTCACCTGCGAGCAGCCGCGCCAGATGGTTTTGCGCTGTTTTTCCGTCAGGTCTTTGAAAAAGACATCATAACCAAGAGGTTATTTGTACTTAAATAATCGTGGAACCGGGACGTTTAGCACAAAGAAGTGGGACTCTAACTGGGACGTTACCCGATATCGTCCCAGTTCGTTTAGCCCATTAATTCCTTTGTTTTCCGCTGAAAAATTAGGTGTCTTGCAAAAACGTGGGTTTTTGCAAGTGCGAAAACTGGGATGCTAATTTCGCGTGCGGCCCAAGAAAGCAATTTAAGCGTTAAATAATTGAGGCAATATTTATCGTTACATTTATTAATCCAATATTTACCTCTCCGTTGAATGATGAGTTTAAAAGACTTTTCAGTACTTTGTTTATTGTTAGCAGAAAAGGTATTCATCATTTCTTGTCATGCATATCAAAATCAAGCGAACCCAAGACTAAGCTTAGCTTTTACGCTGAGTTTGTATTAAAAAAAGCAAGTTGTTGTCGATCATTGGAGCGCCCCCTGCGACCCCCGCTTCCCGTAGGTTGGCGGGTGGATTTTTGTTTTATCCGCGAGGTGGCACTCGCGTTCTGGGCCATTGATCAGCCCAGGCCCCGCTACTTTTTATAGCAAAGGCTTGTAGGAATTTACCATTCATACGTGCGTAGTCAAATTAAAAATTTTATCTAACGTTGTTTAAATTTTTACCCAACATTGTCACGCCGATCTATCAGTTTTATACCGCAATACATCGACGGCTGGGTCATCAGCTATATGATTTCCAGCTCCTTTAGCATTTTTGCCTGTCCTTATAAACCAATCTAAACATGGCTAGAGTGCGCTCTCCAATTTCCTTAGGTACTATCGGCCAACCGTTATTAAGGTCATAAGCAATAATTTCGGTAACTACCGATTTTAAAATTGCTTCCAAGTCGTTCTGAATTTGGGGCATTTCAGGCCAGTTTGGGTCTAAAATCCCGGGACGCATAGGCCCTTTTCCAAGGAACAACCATTCAGAATAAACATCTAATTCAGCGGCTAATTTGGCCCCAATAACTGCGTCGGGAATCGACCCTTTTTTGTAATTATTCATCATGGCGGGGGTAACACCAACCGCGCGCGCCAAAGCCGCTAAATTACGACCCTCAGCGCAAAGAGAAAATCGTTCTGAGAAACCTTCGTAGGCACTTTGCTCCGTCATTTGGCACCTTTTGGGTGCAAATCAAGAGAAAAGCTTGAGTTTTCTAAGTACATATTAAGTTTCTTGACATATGGATTTAGAAAACTATACTCTGATCCTATGCCTACCATAACTCTCACTTTAGACATCGCGTTAAATCCTGTGAAAAGACGGGCATGGGTTAAGTATGAATTGGCGTTACGCGGTCTCAATTTATCAGACGTCGCGCGTCACGAAGATGTTCGGCAATGGGCAGTAAGCCAGGCTTTAGATAGGCCAATGGCTCGTTTAGAAAGAGCTCTAGCTAAAGCCGTTGGGGTGCCTGTTAAAGAGCTCTTCCCCGAACGGTACAATGACCAGGGCCGCCGAATAGTCCGGACGCGGACCCCAAATTCTACCACCTCCCTAAAAAACCGCCATGTCCAAAATCGTGAGGTTGCTTGACATGGCTATTACTAAGTTCGCTCACAAACATCAAATCCCCGGTGAACCCCTCCACCGGCGATTAACCGGCTGGTGGCGTAGGTCGCTGTTCTCCCTGTGCCATCAGCCGGTTTATTTTTGGAGCTTACGGCCATGAAGCGTCCCAACGATGGTCGTCAGCTCGGCTTAGAATTTGATCGTGAGGCCTATTACCCAGTCCCTAAAGCGCCGCCATCGGTCGCAGGTTCACTAGAGTATGCTCCTGAGCTTTGTGGAATCCTTTCTCTAGCACTGAAAGATTGCCCCGACTCGCGCGCCGTTGTTGCTGCGAAAATGTCCGACCTAACTGGTCAGCAAATTACTGAAGCCATGCTTAACGCTTGGACCTCACCCGCGCATGATCGACATCGTTTTCCTTTTGAGTTTGCCGGCGCGTTTGAAGAGGCAACAGGTACAACCTGTTTACAAGAACTCTTAGCCAGAAAACGAGGTTGTAAAGTTCTTGCTGGTCGACAGGTGTTGGAAGCTGAGCTTGGTAATATTGAGCGCTCGATTGTCGAGCTTACTAACAAACGAAAACGCATCAGAAAGCAGTTTAGCGGGGGTAAGTCTTAATGATCTCCGTGGGGGAAATTTGGCTCACAGCTACCCAACTAGCAGATATGGAACTTCCCAATCTTGCTACAAGAAAGCGGAATATAAACGCTCGTGCTATACGCGAAAACTGGCCCTATCGTGATCGCAAAGGCCGCGGCGGAGGACGCGAATACCCATTATCCGCATTGCCGGCAAGCGCTCAGACGGCCTACATCGAACGCGAAAAGGTGAAGCAAAAAGGGCAAAGCGCAGCTCTTAATCGATCATTACTCACCAAGACCCTCGACGAAGTTGCAGCATCGATCGGTCGGGAAAAAGGTCTGGCCAAATATGCCCATATGCAGGGCAAGCCCAAGGAACGCGCTGACGCCCGCATGGATGCGGTTATTGCCTTTGAACGGTTTTACAAAGAGCGAGGTCTATCACAGCGTCAAGCCCGCCCGTTATTTATCAGCGCTTGGAACACCGGCGCAATCGCGGAAGATGCCTGCAAGGTGTTACCGAATATTACCGCGCGTAGCTTGCAGAACTGGCAGTTTATTCAGCATCAAGGTGGAACGGCTGCTCTTGCCGGCTTCTATGGCAACCGCAAACATGACGGCAAAATCAATCGCGATCAGGACGTTCAAGACTTAATCCTCGCGGCGATCCACGATCACCCCACGATTAGCACTAAATTAGTCATGCGGGTCTTGAGGGAGCGGTTGCCGGCTGAGCGGGTTCCTAGCTATCGAACAACGCAGCGCTTTATTCAATCTTGGAAGACCGAGAATAAGCAGCTTCATACCGCAATGGTGAACCCGGATGCGTGGCGTTCCGGTTATCGGGCATCCGGTGGCGATGCAGACGCGGGTGTTATTCGAGTAAATCAGCGGTGGGAGATCGACAGTACACCTGGTGATGTCTTGCTATCGGATGGCCGGCGCCATGCTGTTATCGGTGTCATCGATGTTTACACTCGCCGCCTTAAACTTCATGTCGCCAGGACCTCGTCGTCACATGGGATCATGGCCTTGCTGCGCCGGGCTATCAAGGAATGGGGTGTTCCTGAGGTTCTATATACGGACAACGGTCAAGATTATGTTTCAAAGCAAGTTACGCGCGTTTTACATGACCTAGCTATTGAGCATCATCTTAGCAAGCCATTTAGTCCCGAGGAAAAGCCGTTTATAGAGCGATCATTTAGGACGTTTAGCCACGACCTTTTGGAGCTTACAAGCGGGTTTATCGGCCACAGTGTGGCCGAACGTAAGGGTATAGAGGCGCGCCAGTCTTTTGCGTCGCGCTTAATGAAAGGCGGAGAGACAGTCAGCCTAGAACGTCTTAGCCCAGATGAGTTTCAGGCATTTTGTGATCGGTGGTGCGACGATATCTATGCTCATACAGGTCATTCAAGTCTTAATAGCCAAACACCCTTTGCGGTATCGGCTGCCTATCCAGGAAAGATCAAGCGGGTAGAAAACGAACGGTCGCTCGATATCTTGCTGGCGCCAACAGTTGACGGTGACGGTTTCCGGTACGTGACGAAGAAGGGCCTTCGCATTGAAGGGGCAAGCTTCCAGGCACCGGAGCTTGGTGGTCTCGAAGGTCAGCGCGTCCGCATCCTGGTTGATGAAAGCGACATTGGCAGCGTCTACGTCTTTTCCGAAGAAGAGAAATTTATATGCAAGGCTATCTGCCCAGAACGTACCGGCATCGACCTTGCCACGGTTGTCGCGGCCAGAAAAGAGCATCAGCGTAAAGTTCTGGCCGAAGCGAAGAAGGAAATTCGCGCCAAGTCACGCAAGGCCAAGCTCAGCACCATTGTTACAGAGATTCTCGACACAGCCCGCGTTGAAGCGGCGCGGATCGTTGCATTCCCGCGTGGTGGTGAAGCTCATTCAACGCCGGCAATTGAAGCCGCAGGCGAAGCAGCGCGGGTTAATACCGGCGAGCTGCCAAAGCTGAAGCCTCTTACGCCGGAGCAAGAAGCTTTCCGCTCCACGGGTACATTGCTGCCTATGCGGATCAAAGAAAAAGACCCCTTGGTCGAAGCTGACGAGCGTTACGAAAGAGCGCTCCAGATTGCGGACATGGGTATAGCGGCATGTGAAGACGATCGCCGCTGGTTGGATCACTACAAGGAAACATCCGAGTTCCGAACGATAAAGCGACACAGGGAAGACACTGACGCATTCCTAGCAGCCAATACCGCCTAAAGAAAAACCGCCCGCGGCGGCAACCACGGACGGCTTAAGCAATCATCAACTGGAGATTATTATGAAAGTAGTTGCCTCAAATAGCAAGACCTCCCAGGAAAATGACCTAACCTTGGCGCCGATCGCCAACGTGCGTCTATTCAGTGAGCTGATGGACCGGGTTGTGAACCGTGATCCGCGTTTGCCTGGCCTTGCGACTTTTCACGGTTTTTCGGGGTTCGGTAAGACTTGGGCCGCCACTAAGGGGGCTAATTTTCACCGGGCTTACTATCTCGAAGCGGGCGAAAGTTGGGGGAGGGTCAAGTTTCTTAAATCTCTATCAGTGGAGCTAGGCCTTGAGCCTAAAGGTACCATTGGCGATATGGTCGATCCGATCATCGAAGTTTTAGGCCAGAGCCAACGGCCACTAATTATCGATGAAGCCGATTACGTTTTTAGCCGCAAGTATCATGAGCTGCTCCGTGAGATCCACGATAAGAGTTGTTCACCGATAATTTTAATTGGCGAGGAGCTTCTGCCTTCTAAGATAGCTGGCATATCTGAACGCTTTCACAATCGCGTTTATGATTGGGTCGAGGCGCGGCCGGCTGATCAAAAAGATGTAGAGCTTCTAGCAAAGCTGTACTGCAAAAATGTTCAAGTGAAGCCAGACTTACTTGACCGGCTTTTAAAGCTTAGTGATGGCCGGGTTAGACGGATTTGCGTCAATCTCCTGCGGGTTAATGAATACGCGAAGGTGTCTAGGATTGACGCAATCGGTCTTGCCGAATGGGGAGATCGAGAACTGTTTTCTGGCCGGCAGCCTCCGCGGCGGGCGGCTTGATCATGGCACGTCATTCAATGGACATCATGGCAAAATTGACGGTGCGTGTACCCCGTGGTTTTGCCGGATTTTGGGACGTCATACGTTCTGTATGGAAAGAGAAAGGCTTTTTCACCTTAACGGATATAGACGGTCAGAGCATGGTCGATCGATCAACTGTTTCTGACTATCTGCATCGGCTTGAAAAAGGCGGCTATGTAAAACACATAGGAAATAATCCAGATACACCTAACGGAACCAAACTTTACAAGCTTCTGAAATATCCGTTGGAAGCACCCCGTTTGCGTAAGGACGGTTCGGCGGTTACTCAAGGCGATAGTCAAGACCGCATGTGGCGGTCGATGAAAATGCTCAAGAAATTCACAGCGCACGATCTCGCCATAAACGCATCGCTCCCCAAAGCCATTGTTCCCACGATTACCGCTGTTAGTTATATCAAGCATTTACTTAAAGCGGAGTACCTGCGCGTCCTAGAGCCGCGCTACGGTTCAAAGGGCGCCATCTATCAGCTCGTAAAGTTCACTGGGCCAAAAGCTCCTATGGTCCAGCGCACAAACTGGGTATGGGACCCTAATACAAAAGAGGTCATGGGGCCTGAGGCAGGTGAGAAATGAGGCTCCTTGCTAAAGCCCAGAAGCATTGGGGCGCTGATGCACCTGACTGGATTCTTGCCATGGCAGAAGCTTGTGACCGAACCGGCCAGCGAAAGGTTGCGGCAAGTATCGGGTATTCGCAAACAACGATTAGTCAGCTTTTAAAACAAGCCTACGTCGGTGATATCGAGAACATTGAGGAAGCGGTCCGCGGTGCCTTCATGGGCCTTACGGTTTCGTGTCCAGTGTTGGGAGGCATACTAACAACGGTGTGCCATGAATGGCAAAAAAAGGCAGGGCGGCCTTTAGTCGTTACCAGCTCGCATAGAACCCATATGCATCGTGCTTGCCGGAACTGCCCACGTTTCCAGGAGGGCAATCGTTATGTTGGGCGATGATCTCGAAAACATGGCCAAGACTTTTGCATCACACGCTGAGCGCAAAGGAGTGACATTAACCGAAAAAGACTGCGTTGCGATTTATGCAAACCTGGCCACCTTTGCGCGGGCGGCCAGGAACATCGAAAGCCAAATCGTCCCTATGCACGCGAGGCTTACCGAAGTTCAAGAGTATTCCGGCAACGTTTTGACGTTCCTCAAAGGAAACAAGAAATGACGCCGCGTGAGAGCTTAAAGGCCGCGCGCGCATACGTGCGGATCATTCAGATAGAGGCCAGCAAAGAATTCTGTGTGGAATTAACTGACTTATTATCATCGCGTCGGGAGCAAACCAAAGTTGATGCTAGGATGGCCGCCATATGGATTGCATCTAAAAAGACAAATCTGAACTCATCAGAGCTTGGCCGCTTGTTTAATAAGGATCATACCACGATCCTTAACTCCCTGAAGGTCATAGGTCAGCGCTTAAAGTGGGATGATGACTATTCGGCGCGGCTTGATGCTATCACCGATCGCCTCGACGGCAAACCAAAACACGTTAATAACAACATGGTGGAGGTTCTTGCCGACCTGGCAATAGCATCAATGGAAACCCTACTGCTTGGTAATCCGTCATTCAAGGCTGGTTTGATCTCCGTTCTGACAAACGATCCTGGCCGGCGTTACCAGCTCTTAAACGTATTTAACTTATCTGAGGAGACGTTCTGATGCGTCGGTCTCGCGGGCGTTTTTTGATCCGTGTGTTGTTTCATATCGGCTTTGTGCTTGCACTGCCGTTTCTATTTCTTGACGCGGTTTCGCGTCGCTCCAGGGAGTTTTTAAATGGCCGCTAAACCGAAATTAAAAGCTATCGCCATGCCGGCAGCACAACGCCAAGATGAAGTCGATTTAATGATCGGTAAAATTGGTGAGGCACAGCGGAAGATTGAAAGCATAGATGCTGCCCTGACAGCAAATATCGCTGATCTTCAAGCGGAAGCCAAGGAAGAGATTGAGCCGCTGAAAGTGAAGGTCGGCGAATATCTGCAGGCCATTATGGCCTGGGCACAAGCAAATAAAGACACTCTTACAGTGGATGGCCGACGCACGATCAACGTAAGCCAGGGAAGCTTTGGTTGGCGTTGGCCACCTCCGTCCGTAAAGGTCAAGCGTGGTTGCCTTGATGCCGTGATCGAAACGTTAAGGGCGCGTCGCCTTAAGCAGTTTTTAAGAACAATCACCGAGCTTGATAAAGAGGCAATCCTGCGCGCGCCAGATTTAGTTACCAAGGTTCCAGATATTGAGGTGCGCCAGGACGAGGTCTTTTTCGTCAAACCGCTGAAGGTGGAAAGCGAAATGACCGCGACTGTATCGAGCGTGTTCGTCCCTACAAACGCGACAGGAGAATAGTTATGAGCCAAGGTAATGTAAAAGAAATAGCGGACAAACTTCTCGCTGGAGCAGAGGTTTGGGCAAAAGAATATTTCTCAGGAGAACCCGACGAAGCGGCCGTGACTGTACTAGCAGCTCTTTCCACTGATATTGCCATTCAAACAGGAAAAGAGGCTCTTTTACGCGAATTGCACGCAATTGCTCTAGTTCTGTCGTTTACAAGCGCTGCGGCCAAGGAAGCAGAGCCTAAAGTTGCCGCCGGCGTTCTTGCCTTGCGTTGTGTCGCAGAAGAACACAGGAAATTTTTTGGTGCTGATGCATCGATCAGGGCATTATCGAGCTTGTTGTATGCGACAGCGATCGTCGCCGGTAACGCTACAACAGCAGATCTTTTTGAGACTATAGCCGCAAGAGTTCGTGCAGGCCAGTCCCCTGACCAACCTATTCACTAGGTGGGGCAATGTCCGCGCTTGATGCTGCAATCTTAAGGGTAGATACGACGGTACGGGCATGGGTGGCACAATCGCCACGCTCTGTCTATCGCGCCGGCATAGTTATTGCATGGAAGCAGCTTCTTGTCCTGTTGGCACCTTACCGGCATATGGATTGTGCCGGCGATCCGCTTAAAGCTTTCGATGTTTCCGTGCTTAACGCCTATCGCGCCGGTATCTCGTGGCCCGATCTTATGCAGCGCTTTAATCGGGCAGCCGAGGTTAAAGATTTACCTAATGCACTTGAGATCATCCATGGAGAAAATAACCATGGGTAATCGTCTTGGTGCTATTCAAGTCGCACGGCGTGATCTTGATCTCAGTGATGAGGCCTACTATGAGATCATCTATAGGATCACTGGCAAGCGCAGCTCGAAAGATTGCTCAGAATATGAGCGTGGCCTGATACTTGATGAAATGCGCCGGCTTGGTTTTAAACCAAAACCAAAAACGACTAACCGGGCCGGCCGCTGGCCTATGGCCATGGGCAGCCAGGAAAGCAAAGCGCGTGCCTTATGGACCGCGCTCTACCATATGAATGTTGTCAACGATCCTTCGGAGAGAGCATTAGCGCGTTTTGCGGAACGCATTACTGGGAAGGCCGCACTGCAATGGCAAGATCCCGGTGAACTATCCCAAGTGATCGAGGGTCTTCGCGCCATGTGCGAGCGCAACGGCTTTAAAGTTCCTAATCAAGATGCAGAACGAGACGTCGCAGAACATCGGAAGAAGTGCAATCTCGATGCTGTTCCTGGCGCCGCTGCTAAATCAGAGCTTCTTAAGGTGCTGTGGAAGAAGCTCATTGACGAGGATATTTTTGAGCATGGTATCCACGCGCGGCTTGATACGTGGATGCGCCGCCAAACTAATGTGCCTGTAACAGCTCCCGAGCATGTTCCCGGTGAATGGTACGACCGATTGATAGAAAGCCTGGGTAACTGGCTTCGCAAGGTTCGGGCAAGCCGTGACAGCTAAAGATAAAATTCGTTGGTCGATAGGCGTGCAACGCTTAGCGGAAGTTATTGGGCCGCCGGCGGCAATGCGCCTTGTCGAAACCTTTGGGGGTGGCGAGGATTATTTTATTCCCAAGCGGCCAGGGAAGACCCATTTATTTCTAGAGGTGCTGACCCCGTTGCAGCTTAAAGCGTTATGCGGTGCCTTTGGCCCAGGCTATATTGAAATTCCCCGTGGTGCCTATCGGAACCTTGCCAAGGCCAGGATACTTGATGCAAAAGGGCCGAGCCGCCTTGTCGCGCGGCAAGAGCGCGTGTGTCAGCGCTATGTGCGCAAGGTGCGCAGCGAAGTTAAGGCCGCCACTAATCAGCTTTCCCTTTTCGATAAGAAGTAGACCCGGAACTGTTCCGGGTATGCGCTGAGTCGCCGCGGCGTCATTCTTGGCGTTATGCCATGCTTGATCAACATCGAGATGCCAAATGTTCGCACGCGCCCTGGAAGGCTGACGCTTTTCAGTCCTGGTGGAAGTGTGCTGTTGCATGAGCTTGCGTGTTTGGGCAAGGCGGATAATCGGCGTGCTGCTGAGCATGGCAATCCTGACCGCGATCCCGTAAGGCCATATGGAGATACGCCCTTAGGACGCTATGACGGTAAGGTTGTGCGTTTCGATCTACCGGATAAAGTTTTAGGCGAGGCGTGGATCAAGTTAGACCCTAAGTCAGGCGAAGCTTTAGCGGGGCTTGGTAATGGGCGAAGCGGTCTTGGTATTCACGGCGGGCGTGGCGATGAAAAGCTAATGCCGACGCTAGGCTGCGTTCGAATGTATGACAGAGACTTTAAGGTACTTGTAGCCGCGATCTTTCGCTTCGACCCTGAAGGTCACGTCAAGGTTTTTATCCAATGATCCGGCGTCTTGGAATTTCAACTGGTGTTTTTTCATTCGTGATGGCAGTGGCCGGAGCCGCATGGGCGCATGGTTACGGAGAGGGTTTGCTCAGTTTTGTTCTGATCATGCTGCTTTTACCGCCGCTCTTTGGAATGGGCGTTGGATTCTTGATCGGCATGGTTACGAACCTTTCAATCTTATGTGTCGGTCTAGGTGCGTTGGCCGGCATTGTTGCTGACTTAATCGCACTGTTCCTTCTTTGGAGTTTATAATGAACGGAAGCAAAAGCTTATTTGCATCAAAGGGCGTTTGGGGCGCCATTGCGGCAATCGTTGGTATGGTCGCACACTGGTTTGGTCTCTCAGTTACCCCCGATGATCAAGCTTTGGTGGCAACAACCCTAGCTCAGATCGCTGACTATGGCGGTTCAATCGTGGAGCTCTTTGGCGTCCTGCTTGGTCTTTATGGGCGTATTACCGCTGATAAGAAAATCGGCAATGCACAGTAAACTTCGTCCCTTTCTCGCCGCCGCTATTCTGGGCATCGCCCTTACCCTAGGGGGCTGCGCTGGTCTGTTGACTGGTGGCGGCGGTGAGAAAACCCCGCCAACGCCCGGTGTTTATTACGGGGCCTTGCTGGGTGCGTACACTGCATCCTTGCAAACGGCTACAGCATTAGCTGACGCTAAGGTTTTAAAGCCGGATCAAATTCTGGCTATTGAGGATGCTCGTAAGGAAATCCGAGCCGGCCTTGACCTCGCTAAGTTTTTTATTGAGCGTTCAGCGCTTGATTTAAAGCGGGGCGATAAAGCTGCGTCGCAGTCGAGTGATGCTGCGGCCTGGGCGCAACTTGACAAGGTGCGGCATGATGCGAAGGGCCTTGATTGGTTGCAAGAGTTCATTCGCGATCTCGCACTTGCGCAAATGGCCATGGCGCCGCCGCCATCTTCCATTCCACAATTACCGAAAGCATCGCCATGAATTTACCTTCCGGCCTAATGACAGGAATCGACATTCTGTCCAAAGTTTTAACGGTTGGCGCTAAAGTAGCGCCGCCAACTGTCGAGATCATCAAAACGCTTAAAGGTGCGCGTGATCAAGGTCGCGACCTTGATGCCGGTGAGATTACGCGCCTTGAGGCGTTAGCAGTTGAAGCCGAAGCAGGTTGGGCAAAGAAAGTGCAGCAAGCCGAGGAAGCGAATTAATGCCCGTTTGGCTACAGACATGGCTGCCATTTATTGCTTTGTGCGTCTCTGCCATAGCCTTGATCGGCGTTCCGGTGTCGCGGTTTTTTTTATCCAAGACTGTTGCTACACATGAAGATCTTAAACCGCTCTTTAATCGGCTTTCAAACGTTGAGAGGGATATTGCTCTTGTTCAAAACGATATCGAGCATCTCCCACAACGGGCGGATTTTGACAGGCTCAATGCCGGCGTTAGCAGTGTCCAGGCGGATGTTGCAGCACTGCGCGCTCAAGGCGCATCTACGGTTGCCACACTTGGCCGAATTTCGGATCATCTTTTAAAGCAGTAAAATGAACACATTCGCCATCGCCCTTCAAGAAGACCGTCGTTTGGTGATTCTTCGTTTTTTGGAAGGAGCCGCGAAGTACGCCCTAAACGATAGTCTATTGCAAACTGCTTTGGAAACCTTGGGGCATATCGTATCACGGGATACGGTGCGCTCTGACATTGCTTGGTTGGCGGAGCAGGGGCTTGTTACTGTCGATCATTCTTTGATCGAGGTCCACGTTGCACGTCTTACCGCGCGCGGTAAGGATGTCGCTACTGGGCGTGCTGATGTTCCTGGCGTAAAGCGCCCGGGTCCAAGTCCAATCCCAAGCCCGTGAGGCTTGGCCATGCGCACGTCATCCGTCAAAAGGCAACCGCCAGAAATTCTTGAGCTAATCGGGAAGCTCCGCGCTGCTGGCAAGACCATTGATGAAATTCTCGCCAAGCTACAAGAGCTAGAGTTAGAGCAACCCGTCAGCCGTACGGCTTTAGGCCGGCATATTAAAGAGATCGACGGCATTCGTGAGCATATCGGTAAGTCCCGTACTATTGCTCAGGCCTTGATTGAAAAACTCGGCGATGGTCCTGATATGCGCACCGCTCGGCTTAACATCGAGTTGTTGCATTCTATGATCCTAAAGCTCCTGGTAACGGAGGAAGGTCAAGTTCTAGAGATCGACGGCAAGGCCGCTTTCTTCTTAGCCAAGACCCTGAAAGATCTGGCGGCGGCATCGAAGTCTGATGCCGATCGTGAAAAGGTCATTCGTGATGCCATCCAAAAAGAAGCCAAGAAGAAGATTGATCAGTTAGGGGCGGCTATGGGCAAGGCTGAAGCCGCAGGCAAACCGCTATCGCGTAAAGATATTCTGAAAAAGCTTCACGAGGCTTATGGGATTGAAGCATGAAACCGTTGCTCCATCCTTATCAGCGAAAATGGATCGCCGATAAATCGCGATTTAAAATCGGTATGTTTGCCCGGCAAACCGGGAAGACCTTTACCAATACCTTAGAAATTGTCGATGATGTATTTCGGGCCGAGCTTAACGGCGATCGGCGGCGCTGGGTTATTCTATCGCGCGGCGAGCGGCAAGCAAAGGAAGCCATGGACGAAGGAGTCAAGCGCCATGCCCAAGCTTACCAGCTTGTCTTGAACGATAACGATTATGATTTTAAGGGCGACAACGGCACCGTCCGCGCTTTAGAGGTTGAGCTACCCAATGGATCGAAGATAACGGCTATCCCTGCCAACCCAGATACGGCGCGCGGCTTTACCGCTGATCTTTTGCTGGACGAATTTGCTCATCACAAAGATAGCCGTAAGATTTGGACGGCGCTGTTCCCCGTAGTGTCGGCCGGCAAGAAACTGCGTGTTGTTTCGACACCGAATGGTAAGGGTAATAAGTTCTATGAATTGATGACGGGCGACAATAAGCAATGGTCTCCCCATGTGGTTGACATCTATCACGCTGTTAAAGATGGCTTACCGCGTGACGTCAAAGCCTTACGCGAAGCCTTAGCAGATGAAGATGCCTGGGCGCAGGAGTATGAACTTAAATGGCTAGACGAGGCTTCGGCCTGGTTGCCCTATGATCTGATCGACAGTGTCGAGGATATAAATGCCGGCAAGCCAGAACTCTATCAAGGCGGACATTGCTTTATCGGTAATGACATTGCGGCGCGCAATGATCTTTGGGTTGCCGTTGTTTTGGAACTCGTCGGCGATGTTCTATGGGTGCGCGAGATCATTGCCCGTAAACGAATTCCCTTCGCTGAACAAGACCGTATTATGGATGAGTTATTGCAGCGCTACCGTGCCATGCGCTTATCCATGGATCAAACTGGCATGGGTGAAAAGCCGGTCGAGGATGCGAAGCGCCGCTACGGGGAGCATCGGGTTGAAGGCGTTCTATTCACGGGTGCCAATAAGTTGATGCTAGCGACTGAGGCAAAAGAAGCT
Source organism: Alphaproteobacteria bacterium (assembly GCA_041396725.1). GTDB lineage: Bacteria > Pseudomonadota > Alphaproteobacteria > JAWKYA01 > JAWKYA01 > JAWKYA01. The sequence continues at coordinate 2,773 of JAWKYA010000026.1, read as the reverse complement.
TTTGAGGATCGCCGCATTCGCATCCCTGGCAATCCGCGTCTTCGCTCTGAGCTGCATAAGATTAAGAAGACAGTCGGTCCTACTGGCATGCCGCGCTTCGTTGCAGAAAGCGATAGCACGGGACACGCCGATATTGCCTGGGCAATGTTTCTTGCCATCCATGCCGCGAGTGCGCCGCGGAGCGAAATTGCTTTTATGTCAACCGAGGAAACACGGCTCAGCGACGGCCTTATGGATTACCGCGTTGCTGGCGATCGCTATAGAGGTTTTTAATTATGGCTACAAAACGCAAAACTAAGAACCTGCCGGCGACACCGGATGTCGCGGAGATCGCAACAGCGCTGCGCGACGTTATCAATCCGGCTTATGGCGGAACGCTAAAGTCACGGGATGATACTCTCTTAAGCCGGGGTCAAGGCAAGGGCCTAAAAATCTATGATGACCTTGAGCGCGATCCTCATGCCTATGCGGTGCTGCAAAAGCGCAAGCTTGCCGTTGTGTCGCGCGAATGGCGCGTTGATCCGGCGTCCGAAGATAAGCTTGACATTGAAGCGGCTGAGCTGGTCAGGCGTCATCTTAAGGATATGCCATTCGACCGTATCTGCCTCGATTTTCTCGATGCGACCTTGAAGGGCTATGCTGTTGGCGAAGTTATGTGGGAGATCCGCGAGGATGGTGAATGGTACATCAAGGATGTTCTGGCCCGTGATCAGCGCCGGTTCGTCTTTAGTAATGATGGTACCTTAAAGCTTTTGACGCCAACAGCGCGGAGTGAAGGCGAGGAAGTCCCCGAGCGTAAGTTTATCTGTCATCGCTGGGGCGCAAAGAATGGTGACCCCTATGGCCTTGGCTTAGGAACACGGCTTTTCTGGCTGGTATTTTTTAAGCGCAATGGCATCACCTTTTGGCTGAACTTTATTGAGCGCTATGGCACGCCGACCGCAGTTGCCAAATATCCGCGTGGTGCAAGTAAGGCGGAGCAAGATCTTTTGCTGCGCGCCATCAGGGCTATGCAACGCGACGCGGGTATCGTTGTCCCTGAAGATGTTCTTATCGATTTTCTTGAGGCGCAGCGTTACAGCTCATCCAACGTCCATGAGACTATGGTTCGCTGGTGCGATGAACAAATCAGCGTCACTGTTTTAGGTGAAACCTTAACGACAAATATCGAGGGTGAAGGATCACGCTCTGCGGCCGAGACCCATAATTCTGTTCGCCTGGAGATATCAAAGGCTGATGCTGACATTCTTTCGGCAACGATTAATAGCACATTAATAAAATGGATTGTCGAGCTGAACCTACCAGGTGCGCGGCCGCCACAGGTTTGGCGCGTGTTCGATGCCAAGGAAGATCTTGATAAGCGATCGCTGCGTGACAAGATCCTGCTTGATGCCGGTTATCATCCCCAAGATCCATCCTACTTCAACGAAACCTACGGCGGGAATTGGGTCTATAAGGGAAGCAGTCAAACAGATAAACCGGACACAAATTTCGCTGAGCCAGTCGAAACGCCGGCGCAAGATAGTCTTGATGATCTCCGCGAAGCGATGATCGCGGAATGGCAAGAATCAGGTAGCGATTTTTTAAAGCCGATAATGGAGGCGATCGAGGCTGCCACCTCATATGAAGATCTGAAGGTTCGGCTTAACAATGTGCCCTCTAAGATCCGTGATCAGTTTTTAGTTGATGTCCTGGCGCGAGGAAATTTCGTCGCCAAGCTGGCCGGCGACGCAGGCGTGAGCATTAGTGATGTCAAAGATAACACTTGAACCGGTTCCACCCGAGGAAGCCATTGCCGCGTTACGTGCGCGGGGCGCTAAACTATCGAAGACCTTTGATTGGCGGGATATGTGGCAAGAGGCCCATGCAACCGCCTTCACTGTCGCCAAGTCGACGGGCTTCGATATTCTGGGCGATATCTATCAGGCCGTCGACGATGCTTTAGTCAAGGGAACGACCTTTGATGATTTTAAATTAAAGCTCACCCCCATCCTGCAAAAGAAAGGATGGTGGGGACAGAAGCTTATGAAAGATCCCTTGTCGGGTAGAACCCGCAAGGTTCAGTTAGGCAGCGTGCGCCGGCTAAGGATCATCTTTGATACCAATTTAAGAACCGCCTATGCGGCCGGGACTTGGGCGCGGATACAGCGCTCAAAAAAGACCAGGCCCTATCTCCGGTATGTCGCGGTGATGGATGGACGGACGCGGCCAGAGCATCAAGCCTGGCATGATACGGTGTTGCCTGTTGATCATGAATGGTGGAGCAAGCATTACCCGCCGAACGGATGGAACTGTCGCTGCACGGTTCAGTCTTTAAATAATCGTGATCTTAAGCGTTATGATCTTAAGGTCACTGAAGTGCCTCCATCCACGAAGGAAAATCCTTACACCAATCCGCGCAATGGCGAGGTGGTTATGGTTCCGCAAGGAATCGATCCGGGCTTTGTTTATAATCCCGGTGCAGCATCGATTGATGGAAACGCTGCGCGGTTGTTCCTTGAAAAGGCGACTCCCTTGCCGCCGCAAGTTACAGCCGAGGTTATGGCGGAGAGTGCCCGCGTTGTTGTTCCGGCGCTGACCCGTGATTTTGAAACTTGGGTTGATCAGGTATCACAATCAAACTGGAAGGCTCTTGGCGACATCAAGCCCGTTGGCGCTTTGAGCAAACCCGTAATCGATTATCTTGCTCTTAAAAAGGCGACCCCCTTATCCGGGGTGATCACGCTTCAAGATGCCGACCTGCTGCATATGGTCAGGGATAAAAAGCGCGATC
>JAWKYA010000025.1:0-31997 GCA_041396725.1 Alphaproteobacteria bacterium | reverse complement strand
TCTTATCGAAGTCGATGGCGGTGGAGCTGGCATCAGATAAAATCCGCGTTAATGCGATTTGCCCTGTGATGGGGGAGACGGCGCTCTTAGAGGATTTTATGGGACTACCGGACACACCACAAAATAGAGCAAAGTTTATCGCTGGAATTCCTCTCGGCCGCATGAGTAAGCCCGAGGATGTTGCCGCCGCCGCACTTTATCTCGCAAGTGACGATGCAGCCTTTATCACAGGCGTCGCGCTTGAGGTAGATGGTGGCCGATGTGTTTGATCGTGTATTTTAAAACAAAACAGGCGACCTAAGGGCCGCCTGTATGCCTTATTATTTATTTTTTATTCTCGGCAATACGTACGCCTGACTTATTGCCTGAAGATGCGTTTCCAGGTGCGCCCTTTGAGGAAACGGCGCTGCGAAACTCATCAAGTGCACCAGCGATCCGTTGATTAATGACGTCGAGAGCCTCGTTCTGAGAACGCGCCATCATTTCAGCAAGTTCTCTAGCAGCAGCAAGGGCATTTTCGAACCCGCGTTTGGTGATCTCGGCCTGTTTCGCAATCTTATCTTCAGGTGCGCCCGCCGAAGAGATTTCTTCGGTTGCCCGGCGAACCTCTTGAATGGTCTGCGACATAAGCTCGGTTTGGCGACGTGCCAAAGATTGCAAGCCTTCGAACGCAAGGGTGTTGGCGCGGTTAACGGCATCGATGTTCCGCTTGTGGGCGGCTAACAGTTGTTCTGCATCAAGTTGGGGCAATCTGAATTCATTTAAAATCTTGGCAAAGTCGAAGTTCGTAAAAGGATTATCTGATTTCATGGTCTCCTCCCTGTTTCCCTATAAGGTAGTTATAATTCTCGCGCCGCCTAGCCCATGCTGCGCCGCAAAAATTCTAAGATGTTCAGAATATATGTATATTTTCGGTATAAGTCAAGAAAAATGCTGCGATGCAGCATAAATGTAAGTTAGCTAGGGTTTAAGGTTTAAAACCTGTCCATTCGTTATTCGGATTAAGTCTTTGGTAGTGAGGCGAAATACAGCATTTGGTTGTCCGGCTGCTGCCCAGATAGGGTCAAGGTTCAGCAGGTCTTCGTCGATAAAAATCGAAGGTGACGTTATATGACCTACAGGGGCAACCCCACCAATGGCGAAACCAGTTTTGTCGCGGACCCACAGGGCATCGGGTTTGCGCACCCTTTCTCCAAGGGCTGTCGCAAGTTTCTGTTGATCTACACGGTTAGCACCACTCGCGATAACGAGAATAGGCCGATCGGTTTCTTCGCTCGCGAAAACAAGAGATTTGGCAATCTGTGCTATTGTACAACCGATGGCCGCTGCAGCTTCGGCTGAGGTTCGCGTACTTGCAGAAAATTCGACGATAGTATCTTCTAATCCATGGGCGATCAGCACAGCTTTGACTCGCGCCATGCTGTTGTCTGCAGTGGTCACTGCGCCAATTCTCGGGCCCGGGCCGTTGCCGCAGCAATCGCGGCGTCGAACAAGGACTGCATGCCGCCATCCCCCATTAATATTTTAAGCGCCTCTGCTGTTGTACCGCCGGGGCTGGTGACATTTTGCCGTAGGTTGGTTACCGTTGCCTTAGATTGGTGTGCCAGTTCGGCCGAACCAATAACCGTGGTTCGCGCTAGGCGCATGGCAAAACTAGGCTCTAACCCAGCTTTCACACCAGCGGCAGCCAAAACCTCGATCAATAGAAAAACATAAGCGGGCCCACCGCCAGAAAGAGCTGTAACAGGATCCATGAGTGTTTCAGTATCGACCCAAGCTGTCTCCCCAACCACAGCCATCAAAGCTTCGCACATAGCGCCTTGAGACTCTGTAAGATTAGGTCCTTTGCAAAGAACAGTCATTCCTTGACCGAGAGCGGTTGGCGTATTTGGCATGGCTCGGCAAATGATGGCGGCCGATCCGAGGTATTGGCTAAGGGTTGCGGTGGTCTTCCCGGCGGCAATGGATAAAAACACCGTATCGTCCGTGGCAAACCGGGCATAGGCAGGAAGAACAGCTTCCATTTGCTGAGGCTTAATTGCAAGAAGAACCGCGGCGGGGACTAGTCGATCGGGAAGGTTGTCAGCGTCGGCAACAACTGTCACCTCTGGGCGATCGACCAGTCCAGCCGGGGTAACTGGATCAACGATAAAGATTCCGGCTGTGGCGATCTTGCGATCGAGCCAAGCATGCGCTAGGGCACCTCCCATTTTGCCACAGCCAACAAGCAAAATGGGTCTCTGTAATTTTAAATCAGCGACAGGGGACATAAACGAGAATGAGAAGACATGGAGTGAGCGCCCTTCTGAATTCGATCACCTATGCTTCACCGACAGTTTCTAACAAGGCTGAACGAACAGCCTCGACGGGGGATTTACCGCCCCAAACCAGAAATTGAAAAGCTGGGAAGAATCGGTCGCATTCACCGATCGCAATATCGACAAGATCCTCCAATTGTTCGACACTGGCACCCCGTGCTCCCCGTAAGAGCTGAGTTTGCCGGAATAATGGCATAGAAGTTTGATTACAAAGATCGAAGTGGCCAAACCACATTTGCTCATTCACCAAGGTAAGGAGACTGCGCATCGAAGCGCGCTTGCCATCGGGAACGCGGCAATTGACAGAGAGGGTGAACTGTAAGGCAGAGACTTCATTGCACCAAGCGAAGTGCAGGCGGTAGTCACACCAACGACCCGTGATTTCAGCCACCAGCTCAACCTCATTCGAACGATCGAATGGCCACTCATTGGCTGCAACGATTTCTTCGACAATATCAAGGGGATTGGTTGCGGTTTCGCTCGATGCTATGAGATCCACGGCCATCCGCTATCGTACTCCGTCAGGGGGAAGGCGAATCCCAAAAAGGGCACCGGCTCCCCCATAAGTTGGGGCACTCCATAGATGTAGTAGATTGCCCCTGCCGAAACCCTATGTTTTGAGGCTGCCAGAAAGATTCTTCAGGTTCAAGCAGTCATTTTCCCAGGCGCCGTTTTGTGAGTCTTCCTGCCTTTTTCGGGAGGATTTTTACTGCGCAGTTATCCCAAGGAGGATGCACTAGACTCGCTATTTATTAGCGACGCGGAGCTGCCGTGCCCGTGTTAAAATAGCGTCTTCAAGGTCTGTATTGGTTTTGGGATCCACGGGACTTTCCACCCAATTTCCTGAAACATCCTTACGATTTTTAAATACCTGTGCCTTGATCCCATCGGCACGTAATTCCGTCCCCAATATAAAGATATTGACCTTAAGCCGCTCGTCTGGGCTTTCCGGTGGACTATACCAATCGGTTAAAATAACGCCGCCAAAGGGGTCAGCCTGAGCCAGCGGCATGAAGGCAACTGTATCCAGGGACGCGCGCCATAACCAACTATTGACGCCAATCCCACCACCTCCTTCGGCGCCTTTTTTTTCCTTGCCGCCAAAAGTCAATGAATCGCCAAATAGGGTGCCTTGGGGTTGTTGGGAGCTACCGAAGACGCATTCGCCCCGTTTGCGCTGAGTATAGTTACATTCTTTCTCCGACCCTGGGGCGGCAGCGTAATTTCCGCTGCAGGCACCTAGGATTGTGCAGGTCGTTATAAAACAGCCCGTCAAAAAGAACCGTGCAACGAGGCGATAACGCGTGCGCATTACTCGATTAGGACCTTTCTTCTCTTCGTCCGTGCTTAGCCGAGGCTTTACAGCCTAACCGTGGCGACTGAAAACGGCGAAACGGTGGCAGGCTTTTAAGGTAGGTCTTCATAGCGTTATCTGGACTTCTTGACAATCGTTCTGGATCGGCGCCCTGTGGGCCAGCGATCAAAACGAGAATACAGGCTATAATGGCGTCCTTTAAAACAACCCTAGAGATTGGCGATCGGGCGCCCAACTTCATCTTGCCAGCCCGCGATGGTGAAAACTATATGTTTTACGATCGTGTTACGGGCGGGCCAATCATACTTACCTTTATAAAGGGAAATGACTTTCAGTTCGATGCTTTGGCGGCCTTACTTGCAGCAGATCTTCCTGATGAGGCGGATTGGTACACGATCGGTTTTATGTTACAGGAAAAGTTCGTTCAGACTAAAGCACCGCCTCTCCCGTCGCGCCGTATCGATTTTACTGATCCGCGTGGGGTGGTTAGCCAGGCCTTTGGACTTACCGGTGAGGCAGGAATCCTAACGTTTATTCTCGACCCTAATCAGCGCGTTTGGGGGATTGTCGATGATCCATCTCCGCAAAAGCACGCTACAGCAGTTACCGCGCTTCTTAAAAATTCTTGGCAGCGCCAAATCGCTACAGTGGCAGTAGGGACGGCACCGGTTATTCTGATTCCTAACGCTCTTCCCCATAGCATGTGTCAGATGCTGATCCAACGATGGCGGGACGATCATAACGAAGGTCAGGTCAGTGGATCGAGCGCGAGTGGTGTTTATGCAGAGAAAAAGCGTAGCCTAGATCATATCATCGAAGACGATCAATTGTGTCACCAGATTACACAAGCGCTGGGTCGCCGGATTATGCCTGAATTGCATAAAGTTTTTACCTTCGATGGAGAACTTACTTTCACGCGATATATTTTGGCTGGTTATACCGGGGTACGAAAAGATTTCTTTGGTCTCCATCGTGACAACCTAACGGCCGCCACCCAGAACCGCCGCTTTGCAGTTTCTCTTAATCTTAATGATGGGTTTGAGGGGGGGTGCTTGCGATTTCCAGAATATGGCAATCTTTTGTATCACCTATCGCCGGGAATGGCCTGTGTTTTCTCGTGCTCTCTCCTGCACGAAGCGACAGCCGTTACTAAGGGCACACGGGTCGCCCTCACAACCTTTTTATGTAATCCTACAAGCAATCGTAGCTGATGCGCTCTTCGCTTTTATCTCGCGATGCCGTATAATATAACGGCAACGTAACAAAGATACATGACGACCTCGTACAAAAGTCAAAGGTAATGTCATTCGAATAACGGAGACTGCCTTAAGGTTAAGATCATGTCGATCATAAGATACGGCAAAATCCTGATCAGTCTTTTGCTATTGGCGCATGCGACGATGGCAGCGTCGATCCATAACGGTGAATGGTGGGGTATTTTGGGCGAGCGTGTACCCGAAACCTGTACAGATGAAGAAGTGGGAAACGTTTACGATCTTTTGATTACTGTGAGTGACGACAAAATTAGTGGAGGAATTTATAATGGTGACATTCAACTCACAAAATTAAGTGGGTCGTTGGATAGCGAAGGTGGGTTGATCCTTATCGGAAAACTAAATGGTCGACCCTTAAAGCTGGCGGGGAAATTCGATAGCCTTATCGCCCGGGGTACTTGGGTATCGAATGATCAAGGCGAATGGTGCGCGATGCACGACTAACGCTCTATTCTCTTAGGTATGTTATTTTGGATCCTTATCATCCTTTGGCTGTAGGGTCAGTGCGGCTGAATTCATACAATAGCGCAAACCGGTTGGTGCTGGTCCATCTTCGAAGACATGTCCCAAATGGGCATCGCAGGTTGCACATAGAACCTCTGTCCGTTTCATAAACAAACTATGATCGCTTCGCGTCGTAAGTGCCGTAGGGGTAATCGGTGCCGTGTAGCTTGGCCAACCTGTGCCGCTATCGAATTTCGTTTCGGATTGAAACAAAGGAGTCCCGCAGCAGACGCATGCATAGACGCCAGGTGTTTTTGTATCCCAATACTTCCCGGTAAAGGCGCGTTCGGTTCCGTGCTTCCGAGTTACCCGGTATTGTTCGTCGCTGAGCTGCGCCTTCCATTCACTGTCGGATTTGATGATTTTTTTTGTCATAAGTGCGCTTCCTCCCTAGGAGCTAACCTAGGGGATCTCAGGCAGAAAGTCAGTGGTTTGGATAAAATATTGTTATCTGATCTTAGCTTGGAGTAGTATCCTCAAGTTTTACATGATGACTGGCAAACAGTCACACGAAAATACAGGGCTAAATGGCACGGCGAGAAAAAGTGTGGTCACAAGAGCGCAAAAGCGTTCTTTGGTCAGTGATCATGATCGTGATTGGAGGGATAAGCACGTCCGCTCAAGCGCGGAACGATATTCCATTATCGTTTGTTGCTACGGCAAGCGATCCCGCGACGGCGCCAGCGATAACAGGTAAGGATTGGCGGTTTGTTTTAGGTGGTGGCATCGGCTACGGTCCTGTCTATGAAGGATCAAGCACCTATGCCCCGACTGCTTTGCCAGCCTTCGAGATTAACTGGCGTGATCGGGTCATTTTCGATTATCAGGGCTTACACGGAAATTTATTGAAGGATAAACACCTCACTATGGGGTTTGATCTTGGCTATGATCTTGGCCGTCAAGAGAGCGATGATTATGACCATCTTCGCGGTTATGGGGATATCGAACCTGCTGTGACTATGGGGATGCATTTCTCTTATGGCTTTGATTATTTGAAAGTTGATGCATCATTTACACAAGCGGTGTCGGATAATTCGAACGCTAATGTGACTGCCGTTGGCGTATCATCAGGGATGCGTTTCAAAACGCGTACACTGATCGTTGCCCGGTTCGGTACAGAGTTTGCGAATGAAAGCTATATGGATAAGTTTTTCCGCATCGATGCTGCTGCTTCTGCACGAACGGGTCAGCCGGAGTATAATCCCGAATATGGTATAAAAGATGGTACCATTGATCTTTCGATTATTCAGCCGATTGGCGATCACTGGGCATTGACAGGATTGGCGCAATATAAGCGAATGGTGGGGCCTGCTGCCGAAAGCCCAATTGTAGCAGATCCAAATCAATTTTTTGGCGGCGTAACCTTAGGCTATACTTTCTGATTCTTAAGATTAAGATCGTTAATCTTATATTGAACTAGCGGATTATAATGGCAACCGTAGTCGGGCGCGAAGGCCGCCGTGGGGGCTATCTTCAAGAACAATGTCTCCGCCATGGCGCCGTATCGCATCACGGGCAATAGCAAGGCCAAGACCGATCCCTCCAGTTTCAGGATTTCGCGAAGTTTCAATCCGATAGAAAGGCCGAAACACTTCTTCACGTAATGTCGTAGGAATGCCCGGTCCATCGTCATCGACAAGAATTTCAATGCCATAGGTGCGATGGCCAAGTGTAACCCAGACATTGTCGCCATAGCGCTTGGCATTAGCAATAAGATTGGCAACAGCTCGATGAAAAGCAATCGGGCGGATAGGTACGGTAACAGGTCCCTCGCAATGAAAATCGATTATGCCACCTTCGCGTAAGGCTGCATCGACGACTTCTTGAACCAGATTGGCAAGATCGGTGGGTACGACAGCTTCGGCATCATCGCCACGAGCAAAGGCAAGATAGCCTTCGACCATGCGCTCCATTTCAGTGACATCTGTGCGTAAGGCATCTACCTCAGGTCCTGGTTTAATCATAGCAAGTTCAAGCTTCATCCGGGTTAAGGGTGTGCGTAAATCGTGGCTAACCCCAGCTAGCATCTCGGTTCGTTGTTGAATCTGGCGCAGAATACGATCGCGCATCCGTTCGAAAGCCGCCGCTGCCTGCCGAACTTCAGTCGATCCTTCAGGTTTAAAACTTGAGATATCATGACCTTTACCAAAGCCATCTACGGCTTCGGCCAAACGACGTATAGGGCGAACCTGACCCCGCATAAACAGCATAGCAACAGTAAAAAGCACAAGAGATGATCCAACCATCCAAATCAGAAAAATATAGGTTGTATCATTGAATAAACGTTCATGGGGTGCTTCGATGTGTAAAACACCTTTGTCAAGTTGAACCGCAATTAAAAGATCGCGTTTCGTATGGTTCCAATTAATAGAAAAGGGGCGCCCAACGCGCTCTTGCAGAGCTTGCGCCAGATGTAGCTGAACAAGACCTTCATAATTTTTATCTGGGGTAGGAAGGGTTTCACCTTCGACCAAACTTAAGCGTAAATCGAATTGGCCGCGCGCTTGGGTTAAAAGCCATTCTTGATAATTTGATTCATGACGTTCGGTTGTACCAGCGATGACAAAGGCAATATCGCCGGCAAGTCCCGATGCTAAACGTCGAGTCACGGTGTTCCAGCTTCGATCGAAGAAAACGTATGAGGTAATAATCTGCAGCAAAATGAGGGGCGTGATGATGATGACCAATGATCGACCCATAAGGGTCCGAGGTAAAAGGGGTTTGATGTAAAGTCTTAAGGGACGCATCAGCCGCTGTTTCGATTTTTAATCAGGCCGCAAGACATAGCCTCGCCCGCGAACTGTTTGCAGGTAACGTGGAAACCGAGGATTGCTTTCAATTTTACGTCGCAAGCGGGCGACCTGTACATCGATAAGACGCAAGCCGCCGATTCCGACAACGCCCGTTTTTTCCATAAGCTCTTCACGACTATGGATTATACCAGGATTCTTGGCAAGAATCCCCAAAAGTCCGGCCTCGGCAGATGTTAAGTGAACAGGGGAGTCTCCGCGCATCAATTCAAAACGTGCTGGATCGAACTGGCAATCTCCCAATTTCAAAGACTCTCGACGTATCGCGGGTGCTGGCGGTTTGTTGACATGACCGCGACGAAGGATAGCTTGAATACGAAGCAAGAGCTCTTGTGGCTCAAAGGGCTTTAGCAAGTAATCGTCTGCACCTTTGGCAAGACCTTGAATACGATCGCTTGAGTCACTGCGCGCGGTCAAAAGAAGGATAGGAACATCGCTTTGATCTCTTAATGAGCCTGTTAGATCGAACCCATTCTCTCCTGGCATCATGACATCAAGAACGATAAGGTCTACCGAAAGGCTGGCGAGTTTCGCGCGTGCATCGGCCGCATTCTCGGCAGTGGTCACAAGGAAGTTTTGATCGGATAGAAATTTCCGCAATAATTCACGTAAGCGGCGATCGTCGTCCACAACAAGAACATGTGCGGCGAGATCATTGTCTGCCAAGAGCACCGCTATCACTCGTCGTTACGCAAGGCTGCCGCCCGATTCTCCGCATCGATAAGGCCCAAAAGGACCTTACGGAAACCGTCAACAGCATCGGCCCCAGCTTCACGATAAGCTCGGGCGAGGCGGGCACATTGCAGGGCGGATAGTTCACGTTCTAAATCTTCGCCCTTAGATGTAAGGTATAAAAGGCGTTGCCGCCGGTCTGTTGTGCTATCGCGCTGTTCGACAAAACCGTCCGCAACAAGCTGAGTTAGAACGCGTGCCAAGCTTTGCTTGGTGATTTTAAGGATTTTAAGCAGATTCCCAATAGGCATGCCGCGGTTTCGGCCAATGAAGTAAATCGCTCGGTGATGCGCACGACCAAAGTCATGACGATGCAGTACCGCATCGGGTTCTCCCGTAAAATCTCGGTACGCGTAAAAGAGCATCTCAATCCCTTGCCGAAGTTCATCCTCCCGGAGGAACAAGGGATTAGCGCTGGTTTTCGCAAGGGATTTTGTGTCAGTCATGTTGACATATATTACTTAAGAATGTTACCAAATCCAAGACAGTTTCGACATAAAATGTCTTAATTAAAAGCCTTAGTTCAAGAAGGGTAGGTTTCGGTACCATATCCGAATCTCCAGCTAGGTCGAAATGTCGAGGGAGTGCTATAGGAAAGGTTGTGCCATGGCTTTGTTGCCTTTTGATGACCGCGACGGTGTAATTTGGATCGATGGTGCGCTATGTCCTTGGCGTGATGCCAAGTTGCACGTCTTAAGTCATGGGCTCCATTATGCTAGCGCTGTTTTCGAAGGTGAGCGCGCCTATAATGGTCGCATTTTTAAATTGACCGAACATACAGCGCGGCTGAAAAAATCGGCGCAAATTCTCGACTTTGAAATTCCGTGGTCGGTAGCGGAAATCGATCGCGCTTGCAATCAGGTAGTTAAGGAAATGGGACTTCCTGATGCCTATGTACGTCCTGTAGCGTGGCGCGGATCTGAAATGATGGGGGTTTCTGGCCAAGCGAACAAGATTCACCTGGCAATTGCTGCCTGGGCGTGGCCCGCATATTTTTCGCCCGAGGCTCGGATGGAAGGCATTCGTCTTGCCTTTGCGCGTTATCGTCGCCCGTCCCCCGATACGGCTCCTGTGCGTTCGAAGGCGGCAGGGTTATATATGATCTGCACTCTCTCTAAGCATATTGCCGAACGTGCAGGCTATAGCGATGCCTTAATGTTGGATTGGCGTGGTCAAATTGCCGAAGCTACCGGAGCGAATGTTTTCTTGGTGCAAGATGGTGTGATCCACACGCCGACGCCGGATTGCTTCCTGGATGGTATTACCTGTCGTTCCGTTATTATCGATCTCTGCAAAAAGCGCGGTTATAAGGTGATTGAGCGCAGCATATTCGGATGAATTAGCGCGTACCGATGAAGTTTTCATTACTGGTACTGCCGCCGAGTGTAACGCCCGTTCGCGAAATTGGTGAATATACTTTTAAGCCGGCCGAGATTACCCAAAATTTGATGAAGGATTTCGATACCATGGTTCGCCGCCTCCACCTGAAGATGCAGGGCATTTACGTTGGCGCTGCTTAATTTTTAGAGATCGATCTTAACTCTAAATCGAAGTTAAGACCGATCTCATTTACTCTCGTCTTCTAGATCGGTCTTCGATCCATCTTGCGCTTGTTTTCAACATCGGAAGCCTTAGCTTCAACCCAATGGTTGCCTCGTGGTCGTTTGTGCTTCCAGAATGGCGGTTTCTGGTCTTCAGCCAATCCATCAAGAATTGGCAAGCCTCGAAGGCCGCTTCTCGCGGAGCACTGGCTGTAACTACCAGAACAATAGCTCTCCAGGGTGAAGCTCGCCATACCGATGGATGATCAGCACCGTTTCAAGATCCCACCGGCGCCGAGCTTCGGTTTCCAATTTTTGCAATTGGCGCTCGGTCATTTGCGGATAATGTTGCTGTCATAGCGGTTAGATCTGCAGGTTTCCGCTAACAATCTCGACCGCTTGGCGGACGATGTACCAGAAAACTAACCACCGCCCCTATACGAGAATTCCCAGCCGTGTTTGCTGGGTCAGGCGGTGATCTCGGCGCCCATATCGAAGGGCCTGCGCTGAACCTGATCATAGCAGTCCATCCTCCTGTCACCGGAGGAAAGAAAGCAATCTCGTCTTGAGGCCTTACGCGATCTTTCGGTCGCGCATAGACGTGATTAACTGCGACTTTAACAGCGTTTCCTTCCGCTAAAGCCTCGCTAAAGGTAGATCCGCGGCTACGCATCCAATCAAGAAGATCTTGAACGGTGGCGATTGTTTCTGGAGCAACCACCTCTTCCTCAGCCATTCCCAATTTTTCTTTTAGCCATGCAAAGTATAAAATTTTCACAGGTCGCCTCGCTTCTCAAGAGAAGAGCGGCTCTACGGTTTCTTTGGGACGTTACCATGCTTAACTCTTATCGTCATGACGTAGGAATGGCGTCGAGGTGGTAACAACATATGGGCTAAACCTGACCTTAAATAATCCCAGCCTGTCACCAAGGTTAGGAGAGCGGCGACCCATAGGCCCGTCTCACCAATGGCTTGGACGGGTACCGCTTCAGGTCCAGCCTTAGCGACAATCAACCATCCCAAAGAGACCATTTGAATAGCCGTTTTCCATTTGGCAAGGCGTGTTACGGGCACACCAACACGTACTTCGGCCAGAAACTCACGTAAACCCGAGACAAGAAATTCTCGACATAAAATAACCAATGCTGCTGGTAGGGAGTATTTAGAAATCCGTTCTCCTGCAACCAACATCATCAGTACAGCGGCAACCAGAAGCTTATCGGCAATAGGATCTAGAACACTCCTGCTTGCTCGTGGTTTTGCTTCGACGTGCCACCCATCCATCCAGAACGTCCGTAAGACCGGCGATAGTGAAAAGGATACAGGCGATCCAGGCCCATACCGGTCCGGTTAAATAAAGAAGGATTACCAGAACCGGAATAGCAGCAATGCGTGATAAAGATAAAACATTAGGAAGTTTTGTGAGCATTGGCGCCCATCAATCACGATTTAGAGTGGAAATGATCGTATATTTTTTGAGCAATAGTTCTACTGATCCCTTCAACGGCTTCAAGATCTGCCAAGCCTGCACGCGCAATGGCGCGGACTGAACCGAAGTGATGTAGAAGGGCCCGTCGTCGCAAGCTTCCAATCCCATAGATTTCATCCAATTCCGAGCGGCCAAGCTCTTTGCCACGTTTACTCCGATGGGCACCGATGGCAAAACGGTGCGCTTCATCACGAAGACGCTGTAAGAAATAAAGTACAGGATCGCGTGGCTCAAGAGTGAAGATTTTACCGCTTGAGGTAAAGAACTGTTCACGTCCGGCATTTCGATCAGGCCCCTTGGCGATAGCCACTATGGCCAAATCGTTAATGCCGAGCTCAGATAGGATATTTTGAACAGCGCTTAACTGACCCTTGCCGCCATCAATCAGGACAAGATCCGGCCAAGTTCCATGGTGGCGCTCAGGGTCCTCGCTCTGAGCACGTGAGAAACGCCGGCGCATCATTTCGCGCATCATTCCATAGTCATCGCCACCCCCTTTGGGTTGAGTGTTACGGATATTGAACTTCCGATAAGCTGGTTTCATGAAGCCCTCGGGCCCAGCGACGATCATGGCACCAACAGCGTGAGTGCCTTGAATGTGGCTATTATCATAAACCTCAATCCGTTGAGGTGGATGATCGAGGTCAAAGACATCGGCGATACCATCCAAGAGGCGACGTTGTGCCGTACGTTCGGCGAGGCGGCGGCCAAGAGCATCGCGTGCATTGGCTACGGCATGATCGACAATATTTTTTTTAGGACCGCGCTTAGGAACAAGAATCTCAACGCGCTTCCCTGCACGAACACTTAACGCTTCTATCAAAAGATCGCTTTCACTAGGGTGATGGCTTGAGAGAAGGAGAGGGGGAGGTTCTTTGTCTGCGTAAAATTGCGACATGAAGGCACCCACAATATCTGGCAGTGACACAGTATTATCGTGACTAGGGAAGTAAGCTCGATTGCCGTAGTTAGATCCTGCACGAAAGAAAAATACTTGGATGCAAGTCTGGCCACCTGCTTGATGCACGGCTAAAACATCGGCGTCGCCCAAGCCACGAATGTTGATATCTTGACGGGCTTGAATAGCGGAGAGAGCGCGAATGCGGTTACGGTAAGTTGCCGCCGTTTCGTAATCCTGAGCTTCAGAGGCAGCTTGCATTTTCTCCGCCATCTCCTTAAGGACCGCCTGGCTGCGGCCCATTAAGAAAGCTTTGCATTCTTCAACCAAAGATGCGTAAGCCGCCTGATCGATTAACCCAACACATGGAGCGCTACAGCGTTTGATTTGATACTGAAGACATGGCCGTTTCCGGGCATCGAAAATTGCATCGCTACAGTTACGTAAAAGAAAAGCTTTTTGAAGTGCGGCAAGTGTATCGTTGACGGCGCCACCGGAAGCAAAGGGACCAAAGTACTCGGCCTTAGCATCGCGCGCCCCGCGATGCTTGAGAAGTTGGGGGAAATTGTGGTGACGACTGATCATAATATGAGGGAAGGATTTATCGTCACGAAGTAGAACATTATAGCGTGGCGTATACTGTTTGATCAGGTTTGCTTCGAGTAACAGAGCTTCAACTTCGGTATGGGTCGTGATAAATTCCATAGCCTTAGTCTCGGCCACCATTTGGAGGTGGCGCTGCTCCATCTTGACCATGGCGGTATAGGCTGTGACCCGTTTTTTAAGGTTGCGGGCCTTACCCACATAAAGAACCGTGCCATCAGCCCTCATCATGCGATAAACCCCTGGCGTTGTCGGTAAAACCGCCAGGTAAGATTTGATCGTTGCAATACCTTTTAAAATGTCAGGCTTCTCTGCAGGAGCAACCCGGGTGGTTGCCTGAGGAAGCGCGGGCGCATCAAGGGTGGTCATGAACCTAGATTTTGGCTTTAACCAAGTCCTCGTCAACTGCTCTCCTGTTCATTTTTGTTGAAAGATCGAGGGCTGTTTTTCCAAGTTCGACCAATAATCCACGGAATCTGGGGATAAGCGTGCGGATAACCGGCATGGCTCTAAAAAATTGGGCCGCTATGCCACGGGCTTTGACAGTTTGCCCAATTTTTGAGCAACATTATAACTAATTGATAAATAAAAGGGATAAAATGATGTACACGAATTTTTGCCCTCAGCATTGTGGCAGGGAAGACACAGGGAAGAAAACTTCGGAACAATTTGCGAGATGTGTACAACTGTACGCAGGTGGTCCAGGAATCATGGCCAAGTCAATGCCTTAGCCACGGTTCTGTTACTCAGAAATGGTCATTCCACGGGATTCCATCGCCCAACCGAGGTGCTGGCCACCATCGAGCGCGATCATCTGACCGGTGAAGGAAGGTGTTGCCAAGATAAAGCGGACTGCGCCACAGATCTCGTCACATGTAGGTCCTCGTTTTAAGGGAAGGGATGCGACCTGCCGATCGAAGTGCTCACGACTTTGCCGGCTGCTAGGGAGGGTTGGACCGGGACCGATCCCCGCAACCCGGATCTGAGGAGCCAGGGCAAGCGCCAAGCTTTGGGTCAAGGCCCAAAGCCCGGCTTTACTGACGGTGTACGAGGTGAAATAGGGGGTTAAAGACCATACCCGTTGATCCAGAAGATTGATGACCACACCCATATAAATCTGCAGGAAGATGTTTGGCAAAAGCCTGAGTTAAGGCAAAGGGTGCGCGCAGATTTGTTTCTATATGCGCATCCCAGCTCTTGCGCGTTGCCGTTTGAACATCATCACGCTCGAATAAAGACGCATTGTTGATAAGAACCGAAATTGGTCCCATGGATTCCACGGCGGCGGGGATTAAAGCTTGTGTTTCTTCTTCACAGGCAAGATTGGCTCGAAAGATATCTACGCGTCCCCCTGTGTCACGTATCATTTTAGCTGTGGCTTCAGCCTCAGCAGTCGCCTGATGATAGTGAAGAGCGATGCCATAGCCCTGCGCAGCCAAATCCAGAGCTATGGCTTGGCCAATGCGCTTAGCAGCACCGGTAATAAGAGCGATGGGAGAAGAAGAGGGCATACCTTAGTTTAGGCGTAAGAAAGGCACCTATTCCAGTAATAAAATGAACATCCACGCGCCAAATGGTAGAGGAGAGATTGGCCGTGGTAAGCGAAGGGCGCAGTGGAATCCCCCATACCGAGGGACACGCCATCAATCTTATTCGACGAATGCCAACTCTTTTTTGCCGGGCTTTTTAGGTTTGCTTGTCTTTCCAGCTTTAACGGCGGGATAGGTGAAGACGGGTTTATCGTCTTTTATGTCCACGTAAACCGTTCCACCTTTGATCAAGCGGCCAAACAATAATTCCTCGGCTAAAGGTTTTTTAATCCAATCTTGAATCAAGCGGGCCAGGGGACGCGCGCCATAGAGGCGATCGTATCCCTTTTTTGCTAACCATTCGCGTGCTGGTTTAGAAAGCTCAATTAAGACATGGCGATCTTCAAGCTGAGCCTCGAGCTGTATGATGAATTTATCGACTACCTTAGCGACGACCTCGGGCGGAAGATTGCCAAACGGAATAATTGCATCAAGACGATTGCGAAACTCTGGCGCAAACATGCGATTAATCGCCTCCATATCGTCACCTGTCCGAACACCACCGCCAAAACCGATTGCGGGCTTAGCCAAATCGGCAGCGCCTGCATTGGTTGTCATAATTAAGATGACATTGCGAAAATCAACGGTCTTGCCGTTATGATCCGTTAGCTTACCATAGTCCATAATCTGTAGGAGTACATTGTACAGATCAGGATGCGCCTTTTCGATTTCATCCAACAGCAAGACAGAGTGCGGATTTTGATCTACAGAATCGGTGAGGAGGCCGCCTTGATCAAACCCTACATAGCCGGGGGGTGCTCCTAGTAAACGGCTAACCGAATGGCGCTCCATATATTCGGACATATCAAACCGGGTAAGAGGCACACTGAGGATTCGTGCTAACTGACGAGCGACCTCAGTTTTACCTACACCTGTTGGACCAGAGAAAAGATAACTGCCAATCGGCTTCTCAGGGTCGCGCAACCCAGCACGCGCCAACTTAATAGCGGCAACGAGAGAATCGATGGCTTTATCTTGACCGAACACCATGCGCCGCAAGTCAGTCTCAAGATTGCGTAAGACGGTCGCATCATCTTTATTGACAGTCTTAGGAGGGATGCGCGCGATCTTGGCTACCGTGGCTTCTACATCGCGAATACCGAGTGTCTTCTTGCGTTTTTCCTTTGGCAGAAGCATTTGCGCGGCGCCAGTTTCGTCGATTACATCGATAGCTTTATCCGGTAACTTTCGATCGTTAACGTAACGTGCCGAAAGTTCGACGGCTGCTCGGACAGCCTCGGTTGTGTATTTAACACTGTGATGTTTTTCATAATAGGGTTTGAGGCCGAGTAAGATTTTAACTGCGTCCTCTACGGTTGGCTCGGCAACATCGATTTTTTGGAATCGACGAACAAGCGCTCGATCTTTTTCAAAATGGTTACGAAACTCTTTATAGGTTGTTGAGCCAATGCAGTGCAGTGTGCCGCTAGCTAGGGCCGGTTTTAAAAGATTCGAAGCATCCATCGATCCGCCTGAGGTCGCCCCGGCGCCGATGACCGTATGGATTTCGTCGATGAAAAGAATAGCATTCTCTTGGGCTTCTAATTCGCCCAAAACCTGTTTCAGCCGTTCTTCAAAATCGCCACGATACCGCGTTCCAGCCAGAAGTGTCCCCATATCAAGCGAATAGATCGTGCTGTTTTTAAGAACCTCAGGCACTTCACCTTTAACAATGCGCCGCGCCAACCCCTCGGCAATGGCGGTTTTGCCGACGCCAGGATCGCCAACATAAAGCGGATTATTCTTTGACCGACGACATAACACTTGAATGGTTCGATCGACCTCTAATTGACGACCGATAAGAGGATCGATTTTTCCCTTCCGAGCTTTTTCATTGAGATTAATGCAATAGGCCGCTAAAGCTTCGCCGCGTTTAACAGATCGCGGCTCTTCCATTTCTTCGTCAGCACCCGTGATCGGGCGATCCTCTGATCGACCTGGGACCTTGGCAATGCCGTGAGAGATATAATTAACGGCATCGAATCGACTCATTTCTTGGAGCTGAAGATAGTAAGCTGCATGGCTCTCGCGTTCTGAGAAAATAGCCACAAGAACATTACCACCGGTAACCTCGGCTCGGCCGGAAGATTGGACATGGATTGCTGCGCGTTGCAGCACGCGCTGAAAGCCGGCAGTGGGTTTTGGTTCGGTCAAATCGTCTTGAACCAACATATCGAATTCTTCATTGAGATAGGTGATCAAATCCTTTTGCAAGTGCTCAAGATCAACCCCACAGGCACGCAGAACGGCAATGGCATCTGGGTCTTCCGTCAAAGCCAACAATAGATGCTCTAAGGTCACGTATTCATGGTGGCGCTCGTGGGCATAAGCCAAGGCGCGATGCAGGGACTGTTCTAGGTTTCGACTCAACATAGTTTAGTCCTTTTCCAGAGTACATTGGAGAGGGTGCTGGTTGGCGCGGGCGAAGTCGATAACTTGAGTCACCTTGGTTTCAGCGACTTCATACGTATAGACCCCACAGATACCGACGCCACGTTGATGCACATGCAGCATAATCCGAGCAGCCTCTTCATGGGATTTGTTGAAGAAACGCTCGAGCACATGCGTGACAAACTCCATAGGTGTATAATCATCGTTGAGCATCAAAACCTTATACATAGAAGGTTTTTTCGTCTTTGGCTTTGCCTTGACGAGAACGCCCGTAGCTATGCCCTCATCGATGCTGTTATCGCTATTGCCCATGTACTTTCACATTATCTATGCATCTATGCTGCGACTTATCATATTGGATGTTTCTTGGCCCAGAAAAGACCCTCTTCTATAGAAAGATGATCATGGCCGGAATGAAGGGTAAAATTCGATTTAAGCTTAAATTCCAATAAGTAAAGATCTAAAAAAGCAAAATAGCCCGGCATTTCGGTGCCGGGCTATTTATTCCATCCGAAGATGGGAAGAAATTAGGCAGCCAACTTTGGCTTTAACATCAGTTCAACCGCGGCATTGGCGCGAGCTTGCAGGGGTTGTAAAGCCTCGTTCGTTACTTTTACCGCTGTTTCCGAAATCTTTGTCGTTTCGGAAACTAAGGTGTCGAAAGACGCCTTGGCAAAATCGTTCTGCAAATCCACAGCTTCCCGGAGAGTTTTGCACCCGAAGAGTTGTTTGGCAGTACCGACACTTGATTCAAGCGAGGCTTGGAACAGGCCTAACCAAGCACGTCCAAGGGTTTCATAGCCCTTGGCAACGATGCTGCTTGATTGGACGAGGGCTTCGACGGTGCCTTGATTGAACGAAGCAAGCTGATCGATCCCTTGCATCAAAGTCGCACTAGCCTTCTCCGCATGTTCCTTAGCAACAGCAACGGCCTGGCCATAGCTTTGTATGGCGGTTTGGGCGCCCGATTTCATGAAGGTATCGTAATTTGGTTTAACTTTCTCAGTAGCTGGCATGAACCTCTCCTCAAAATTTATCGTGCTTATAAGGACTTGGGGTATTTCCGCAAAACGCTTATGCTGCACTGCAACAGTGCCTTTACATAGGACTTTGGCTGAGGGAAGTCAATAGGACTTGCTGCATCGCAATATAGATTTTTGCAATGCAACAAAGTTCTTGTTATTATTGGATTTTCTCATGCTTGAATCTTAGAGGGTGATTTCGAATCTATCGGTTAGGATCAAAAAATCCTAAAAAGCAAATATGAATCCAATGGTTAATCAAAGCTAGACAAGGAATCCTATTTTAGGTAGATTCAGGAGATCTTAGGGTCTTCACTTAACTTGAGAGTCTGTCTTGCTATCTGCCAATCCCTCGTCGTGTCGGACCGGCTTAATTTGGATTCAGGCTCTTGGTAAATGGGCTCTTGCCGTTATTATGGCAGCCTTTATTGCTGCTCCGGCCATGGCGGCACAATACGCCAGCTATATCCTCGATGTGAAAAGCGGCCAAACTCTTTATGCAAAAAATGCAGATACGATTGTTCATCCGGAGTCGTTGACCAAGATGATGACCCTTTATCTCCTATTCCAGGAATTAAAGGCAAAACGGATGACAATGGACACCAAGCTTAATGTTTCTGCTCATGCAGCTGGTCAGCCTCCATCAAATATCGGGGTTGCCGAAGGAGATAAAATTACAGTCCAACAGGCGATTTTGGCCTTGGTTACAAAGTCCGCTAACGATGTAGCCAGCGTCATTGCCGAGAACCTGGCCCCTACCGAGTGGGAATTTGCAGCGGTCATGACCGCTAAGGCGCGGGAATTAGGGATGACGCGGACGGTATTCCGGAATGCTTCCGGGTTACCTGATGATGGACAAGTGACAAGTGCACGGGACATGGCAACCTTGGCCTTAGCGTTAATGCGAGACTTTCCCCAATACTATCCGCTGTTCTCGACAAAATCCTTTGTGTATGAAGGCAAAACCTTTGCGAATCATAATCACCTCCTTTATCGCAAGGGAGGATATGACGGTCTTAAAACAGGGTATATCCATGCCTCGGGCTTTAACCTTGTCACTTCGGCGGTTCGCGGTAATAAACGCTTGATCGGTGTCGTGATGGGTGGGCGTACAGCCGCTTGGCGGGATGATCATATGGCCCGGCTGATGGATGATGGGTTCCGTTACGGTACGACGATGGCTTCGGCAGGAAGTGCCGTGAAGGGGGCGCCTAAGGGTGATGGTAAAATCGCTGTAGCTGCAGCGACCCCGGCGCCGGCGGTTCCCGATCGAGGTGAAAAAACCTGGGGTCTTCAGATCGGAGCCTATTCGCAGCGGGCTCCAGCTTTCCAAGCGGCGTCTCAGGCGATGCGAAATGCTTCCGGTCTTTTAACGGCGGCCCGAGTGGTTGTAACCGAAGTTGGCGTCACCACCGGCAAGCTCTATCGTGCCCGAATTGTTGGGCTTTCTTCTAAGCGTGCGAAGGATGCATGTACCTTACTGATTTCGCGGCAAATGAAGTGCTTCGTCCTAAACCCCACTCAAATCGGTCAGCTTGCCGCTGCAGATTAAGTCCTCCCCTCTTGGTTAAATCTTTTTACAGTGCTGTTGCCATGTCGTCAGGGACCATAGCTGCTGCGTTAGCCGGCTCCTATTCCTGGGAACAAACATTTGCGCCTGGATAAATGCGCCACTGGTTAAACAAGGACAGCAAGAAACAAGGCGATACTCAGGTCCTTCGTAAAGAAACAGTCGCGACCAATCTTCGGAAGTTAGGCGATCGATCACCATACCCTCAGCAATGGATGCAGGGTTAGGGAAGATCCCGGGATAGGGGCGATAGCGCCATTTAACAACGCGCCACCCTGAAAGATGTGCCGCCTGTTTTATAAGGTTATAGGGATTCCTCTGCAGAACTTGGTGTAAGAGATCGCCATCCCTCAAGGTGCCGTAGGCGAACAGTGGTAAATGATTTTGAAAAGATCTAGAGCTCTGCAGGTGGAGCAATGCCAGACGCCTTAAGTTGCTCGATAAGCTCCGCTTTGAGCCGCGTGAGACCCGCAGCATCCGCTGCTTCGACCCGTGCAACAAGCACATCTTGGGTATTGGAAGCACGCAGCAACCACCACCCATCCTTGGTCCGAACGCGAACGCCATCCACCTCGATTACTTCGAGATTTTTTTCACCTTTTAAGCGCTGACGAACTTCTTCCACAACTGCAAATTTACGGTCTTCCGTGCAAGGGAACCGAAGCTCAGGAGTATTGACGGGTGCCGGCATCCCATCCCTTAACTCGGATAAGCTTTTGCCCGAACGCGAGAGAAAACTAATCAGACGAACAGCAGCATAGAGAGCGTCATCAAAACCGTAGTACCGATCGGCAAAAAAGATATGACCACTCATCTCGCCGGCAAGCGGCGCTTTGGTTTCTGCCATTTTGGTTTTGATTAACGAATGACCGGTTTTCCACATAAGCGGCCGACCACCCAAAGCTTCGATCCCATCGAAAAGAACTTGGCTGGCTTTAACATCAGCAATGATGGTAGCGCCCTTATGTTCGGCGAGAACCTCCTGCGCTAATACCAACATTAACTGATCGCCCCATAAAATCCGCGCCTTACCATCGACAACACCGATGCGATCGCCGTCACCATCGAAGGCAATGCCAAGGTCGCAGACATTATCGCGAACAGCTTTCTGAAGATCGATCAGATTTTTGGCGACTGTCGGATCAGGGTGATGGTTAGGGAAGGTGCCATCGATCTCAGCATAAAGAACCGTATGCTTTCCCGGGAGTTTGGTGACAAGACGCTTCAAGGCCTCACCCGCAGCCCCATTGCCAGCGTCCCATGCAATATTTAAAGGTTTGATTCCTCGATAATCCTGCGACAATCGCGCGACATAGGTATCCAGCATATCGCGTTGCTCTTGGAGGCCAGTGCCTTTTACGTAATCGCCTTTAGCAGCGATGGTGCCTAAGCTTTGAATCTCAGTTCCATAGACAGCACCTTTTTTGCGAATCATCTTAAAGCCGTTATATTCGGGCGGGTTATGCGATCCGGTGATCATGATCCCGCCATCGGCACCAAGACTTTTTGTAGCGAAATACAGCATCGGAGTGGGCCCGAGGCCGATACGAATAACTTTAAGACCGCAATCAGCAAGGCCCTGCGCAACTTCAACTTCGAAGTAAGGGGATGACGCTCGCCCATCATAACCTGTACAGGCAAGGGTACCACCATCGCGAACGATGAGGGTTCCAAAAGCACGCCCGATGGCATAGGCATCAGTTTTGCGTAAAGTTTTATCGACCAAGCCGCGAATATCATATTCACGCAGAATTGTCGGATCGAATCGATGGGAATGCTGATGGGCCTGATTCATCACCCCGTTCCTTTACCGTTTGCTGAACCCATAACCTGGTGCACGGCCAATACTGATGTAATCAAATCCAGCGTCCACCATATCATTAACATTATAGATATTCCGTAGATCGACAATGATCGGCTGTTTCAAGAGGTTTTTAACGTGATCAAGATCAAGAGCGCGAAATTGGTTCCATTCCGTTAATAATGCCAAAAGATCGGCATCCTTCATGGCATCGTAGGGGGTTTCTGCCCACTGGATACCTGAAATAAATTTTTGTGCCTCTACCATTCCCTCAGGATCATAGGCAGAAACGTGAGCTCCAGCTTTGAGCAAAGCAGGAACAATATCGAGGCTTGGCGCTTCGCGCATATCATCGGTATTGGGTTTAAAGGTAAGTCCCAGGACAGCCACTTTCTTATCTTTTAAAGATCCTCCCGCAGCGGTAATGATTCGATCTGCCATTTTTTTCTTGCGTGCATCGTTAACGGTAACGACGCTTTCAACAATCCGGAGCGGTGCCTGGGCTTCTTGTGCGGTCGATACCAAGGCGCGTGTATCCTTAGGGAAGCACGATCCACCATAACCAGGACCAGGGTGGAGGAATTTACGACCGATGCGTCCATCAAGACCGATACCGCGGGCGACATCATGAACATCGGCACCAACCTTCTCGCAAAGATCGGCAATTTCATTGATGAAGGTGATTTTGACTGCAAGAAAACTATTGGCAGCATATTTGATCAGTTCGGCAGTCTCGAGCTTAGTATAAACTATAGGGGTTTCGATTAAGAACAGCGGTCGGTACAATTGGCGCATAACCTCACGGGCGCGCTCGGCTTCGACTCCAATAACGACGCGATCAGGACGCATGAAATCTTCGATCGCCGATCCCTCGCGCAAGAATTCTGGATTGGAGGCAACATCATACTGTGCATGGGGGCGCGTTTGTTGGATAATCTCGGAAACCTTACGGCCAGTGCCGACGGGTACGGTCGATTTAGTGACGATAACAGTATAGTCCGATAGATGGTGTGCGATTTCACGGGCGGCATCGAAGACATAGGTGAGGTCGGCGTGACCATCGCCGCGACGGCTGGGTGTCCCAACAGCAATAAAGATGGCGTCCGCATTCGGGACTGCAGCGGCAAGGTCGGTTGTAAAATGAAGGCGTCCTTCGGCAACACCCTTGGCAACCAAAGCATCGAGGCCAGGTTCGTAAATTGGGATCTCGCCCTTTTTTAATCGAGCAACCTTAACCTCATCTTTGTCGACGCAAGTGACGTTAACTCCGAACTCAGCAAAACAGGCCCCGGTCACAAGCCCTACATAGCCAGTGCCAATCATTGCGATGCGCATAATATTTCTCGCTTAGCTTAAACCTCTGCCCATAGCAGCATTCTGTAGGATCATTTGCAATATGTCGTAAGAGCGGCTTTGAAATCAGCTCCTAGATTTGGGTGCGATAGGGCAAAGGCGATATTGGCTTCAAAGAAACCTACCTTATCGCCGCAATCGAACCGTTTTCCCTCGAACCGCAACCCATGGAAGGGTACGGTGCCGATTGTATCAGCCATAGCGTCAGTAAGTTGGATTTCCCCACCGGCGCCGCGATTCTGCTGCTCGAGATAATCGAAGACCTGTGGCGTGAGAACGTAGCGACCGATGATCGAGAGGGTTGAGGGTGCCTTAGCAGGATCGGGTTTCTCGACCAATCCTTTTACTTGGGCAAGCCGACCATCGTCGCTGGCGACGTCCAAGATACCATAACGATTGGTATGTTCCCGCGGGACATCCATGACCGCGACAAGATTGCCGCCAGTTTTACCCCAAACGTCAGTCATTTGTTTCAGACAAGGGGTCTTTGCGAGGATAAGGTCATCTGCCAGTAAAACAGCAAAAGGTTCATTGCCAACGAAATGGCGGGCACACCACACAGCGTGACCAAGGCCAAGAGGTTCCTGTTGCCGCGTATAGGCAACCTTGCCGGGTTTCGGCATCCAGGTGGTGACAGTTGCTAAGGCTGCCTCTTTACCACGGCTGCTGAGGGCATGGTTCAATTCGAAGGAATGATCGAAGTGATCTTCGATCGCTGTTTTGTTGCGTCCGGTTACAAAGATAAATTCTTCGATGCCAGCGGCCTGTGCTTCTTCAACGGCATATTGAATGAGGGGTTTATCAACAACAGGAAGCATCTCTTTCGGCATAGCTTTGGTTGCAGGAAGAAATCGCGTGCCAAGGCCGCCGACAGGAAAGATGGCTTTACGAACTTTTTGCATGGCGCTTATACTGCAATAGAGTGGTTAAAAGTAAAGACGCGCCGAGGCGACCTCGGCGCGTCTTTTTAGTATAAGAGATTCCTATCGGCTACTGATTATTGCGGCGATTCCGTCGAGCTTCTCGAACCACCTGTGCTTGAGCCGCCACTGGTGGAAGAAGAACCCGCATCATTACCGGGATCGGAACTACCACCACCCGATGAGGTGTCGCCACCGCTACCGTCCCTATCGCTTTCGGCTGACATGACATTCGCACTGGGGCCAACACTCGGTGGTGTAATGAAGTAAGGCGCCGTGTGAATAGAAGTGCCTTGAGCGCTCACAGTGATGTATTCGCCAGCCTTAACAAGCTCCGGAGCATTGCTGCTTTTGGAGCCGACGATAACGGCACCCGAGAAGACCTGAATAAGGGTATTGCCAGTTTGTTTATTCACGGCGACGCCGAAATCCGTGCCGCGGATACCAATGGTGGCCACAGGGGTTTTCAGCTGAACACTCTCTTTGCCAATGCTCCCTGTTGTAAAACGGAACATCCCATTCACCATGTTGATGGCGAGGGCACCCTTTTTGGTCTTTCCATCGTATACGTATTTATCGAGAGTCATGCTGGCCGCGGACCCTAAACGGAATTCCGTTCCATCGTTGAACAGAATGCTCAATCCACCCTTTTCAACGGTTTCGACCACTTGGCCTGAGAAAACGTAATCGTTTTGATAGAGGGCAGTACGGGTTCCGCCCGGAATCGTGCCATAAGCATACAACGAAACTGCATGGACCGTTCCCACAGGATTGGCCGCGTCCGAAGAGGGCCCTATCTGAGTCAAAAGGATAGCCAGGGCGAGAACACCCAAGCGCAGCATCCAACGCGGAAATTTGTAAAAGCTATTCATCACGATATCCCCATAAACAAGCCCCTGGAAGCTATCTTAACCTTAATTTCAAAATAGGGCAAACCTTGGGCAGTTACCTACAAATTGATATATTTCTTATAGTTAACTCCGTTAACCTTTGTTCACAGATCTTAAGGGGGTGGTTGGTTGGGCGCTGGGTCGGCTTCTGGCTGAGCCTCGCCAGCACTACTCGCTGGTGTCGGATCGGCAGCATGGTTGCTATCAGAGCTTCCATCATAGGTGCCGATGCCTGGATCAACAAGGTTAAGTTCTTGTGCCGCCGAGGTGCCAGCTTCTTGAGCAGCATGTGTCTCCCGCGCGACGATATTGGCGCTGGGGC
The DNA here is from genome assembly GCA_041396725.1 of Alphaproteobacteria bacterium. Taxonomy (GTDB): domain Bacteria; phylum Pseudomonadota; class Alphaproteobacteria; order JAWKYA01; family JAWKYA01; genus JAWKYA01. The sequence continues at coordinate 6,655 of JAWKYA010000025.1, read as the reverse complement.
CGACAAAGGGGGCTGGAGCGGAGAAGGATGGTCTTTCCACCTTGGGCGCAGGTGCAGGTTCTGGAAGCTGTAGGTGCTTTAATTGTAATGACCTCGCCGGTGCTTACGATAACTGCAGGAATCTTCGGGGTGTTACCGTTAGCTGAGGTGAGATCGTTAGCCTTGTACTGCTGTATCGCAATCTGACCCGAAAAAACCTGGATAACGGAGGGCACACCTGGGCCAGCCATGACGCCGAAGTTGGTGCCGCGGATACCAATGGTCGATAGAGGGGTCTTTAGCTCGACCGCCTCTTTATGAATCTTGCCGGTAATAAAGGTGAACAGCCCCTGCGTCAGGGTCATGTTCAATGCGCCATCGTGAGACGCCGGATCATAAATGTATTTATCGAGGGTGACGCTTGACTTCGGGCCTAAGCGGAACTCTGTTCCATCAGCAAAGACGATAACCATAGCACCGTTCGCGACAGTCTCGATGGTTTGGCCCGAATAAACCGGATCGTTTTGATAAAGGGTTTTCTTGGTGGTCTCGCCGGGAAGCGATCCGTAACCAACCATGCGCATCATGCGAATCTTGCCAACCGCATCAGCGGCATAGGCCAAGGACGGTGCCTGCATCAGAAAAAGGGGCAAACTCAGCACCAGCCCAGCCATGCGTAGAGAGCAGTTGAAACGGATCATATGTCTTTAATCCTTTGCGGATTGATATTCGGTAGTCTCGAACCTAAGAGAGATTATTATTTCTCTTAACGATAAGTTAGCACTTTGCCGCCTAAAATAGGAGGGCGGAGCCTAAAAAATAATTTATTAATTCAAGGGAATAAATAAGTGCAATTACAGGATCATTTTAGTTAAATTTTTAACGATTAACCTTTAGCTCTAAAATCTAAGGTTCCCAAGCTTCCGGTTTCTCGAGGAAATCTCTGATAATGGAGAGGCTTTTTGGCGCAAAAAGCTTCTGCTCTTCAGCCCGAGTGAGGACATCCCACCAGGTTGTTAAGGCATGAAGGTTAACGCCCTGGGCGCGTAAATCTTCGACCCCAGCCGGGAAAATGCCATAGTGAAAAATGACAAAACAGTGGGAAATCTCGGCGCCAGCGGTGCGCAACGCCTCAATGAAATTGAGTTTGCTGCCGCCATCGGTGGCAAGATCTTCTACTAAAAGGACGCGCCGATTCTCCAGGGATGCTCCCTCAATTTGGGCATTGCGGCCAAAGCCTTTAGGTTTTTTGCGCACATAGGCCATAGGAAGAGCGAGGCGCTCGGCAATCCAGGCCGCAAAAGGGATTCCGGCTGTTTCACCGCCGGCGATCACATCGAACCGCTCGATTCCTGCCGCCCGTTCGAGAAGATCAATCGCCAGATCCATCAACCGCGCCCGCGCGCGCGGAAACCCAATCAATCGTCGGCAATCGGTATAAACCGGGCTACGCCGTCCACTGGTGAGGATAAAAGGATCTTCGGGCCTGAGCATGACCGACTGCGTTTCCAAGAGGATACGCGCTGCATGGCGGGCAGTTTCGGCAAAAAAGGGATCTGTCGAAGATAATGAAGGTGAGGCGGGGGGTGAGTTAGCCATTATGGATACTTTCGCTTAATAAATCGAGAGTAAAGAGTGCATTACAGGGTCGAACCACCATGCGGGGAGTGCCTTTTTGGCAAAATTTTGTCAATGTCGTTCAGCAAAGCGACAGGAAGAATATTGAATAAAATTCGAAAATACGGTCGCTAAAAACTGCAGCTTGGTGTAATTCTTTTCGGCCATGACCTTAGGACCTTCGCCTAAGCGGCGATCTCAACAAATGGAGTTGATCTGGATGACTCGTTCCTTGCTACCCACTGCCTTGGCTGCGGCGCTTGTATTTGCCGCTCCCGTCGTTGTCTTCGCAGCTAGCGAAAAAATTGATGAGAAAGTAGCTGCTGCCCATGTACAGACTTTGGGAAGCGAAGCTTTGGCAGCCTTTACGCAAGCTGGTGTAACACCAGCCCAGAAAGAAGAGACTTTTACCAAGCTCATGCTAAAGAATATCGACTTCGCCGAACTTTCCACCCGAGTCATGGGCCCGGCTGGGCCAAAGGCGACACCTGCTGATCGTCACGAGTTTACCCGCCTTTTCGCGGCTTATTTCATCAATACTGTTAACGAAATGTTAAAGGGCCTCGACGTGACCTCCTTTACAGTGGGCCGTGTAAAGGTACAGCCCAACCAAGAAGTTATCGTCGATACCAGCATCCAAAAGAGCGACGGCCAAACCATCGAGGCAGGCTGGCGGTTACAATCCACGGCCGGCGTATTGAAGGTCGTCGATGTATATGTTCAAGGGGCCAGTGCGGCGGGTCACTTCCAAGACCGTATGAAGCAAAGCACGCAGACAAGCGTTAAAGGTCAGAACGATCGCTTGAAGCAAGTTCTGGCTAATTCGCCAACTCTGCAGGTTGTTTCGGCAACGATGAAGTAATTTCTCTAAAGTAGGCCGATAAATGAGGCCGGCTTTGGGATAAAAATGATCGTGGGCGATCACGCGGAGGGTATTTTCTTTCCACGTGATCGCTCAAATCATTTAAGCTCAAATCATTTAAGCGCTGGGTAGAAGATGATGTTCGCGCGCTGCCAACTGGATTGCTTTTTGTAATTTCTCGAAGGCGCGCACTTCGATCTGTCGTACCCGCTCGCGACTGATGCTATACTTCTGACTTAGATCCTCAAGGGTCGTCGGCTCGTCCTTCAACCGGCGTTCGGTCAGAATATCCTGTTCGCGCGTATTTAAAGCTTTAAACGCTTTTTGAAACAGAATTTGTCGTTGATTGAGCTCCTCGGTTTCGGCGAGGGCGGTTTCTTGACTATCCGTATCGTCAACCAGCCAGTCCTGCCACTCACCGTCATTATCGACACTAAGCGGCGCATTGAGAGAATGGTCGCGACCCGCCATCCGCTGATTCATGGAGATAACATCGTCTTCGGCAACGCGAAGCTCGTTGGCGATTTTAGTCACAGTTTCCGGTGGAAGATCTCCATCTTCCAAAGCCTGCATCTTCCCTTTCAGACGCCGCAGATTAAAGAACAATTTTTTTTGAGCGGCGGTGGTGCCGATTTTAACCAAGGACCAGGAATGCAAAATATATTCTTGGATCGAGGCGCGGATCCACCACATAGCATAGGTGGCCAAGCGAAATCCTTTTTCGGGATCGAATTTCTTCACGGCCTGCATCAAGCCGACATTACCTTCGGAGATAAGCTCAGCCATAGGCAGGCCGTAACCGCGATACCCCATGGCAATCTTGGCTACAAGACGGAGATGGCTGGTGACAAGCTGATGCGCAGCAACGGTGTCCCCATGCGCACGCCACCGCTTGGCCAACATATATTCCTCCTCGGGTTCCAGCATAGGTAGGCGCCGAATCTCTTGGAGATATCGGGCGAGCTGGCTATCGTTGCCAAGGGACGGTGTTGGTACAAGAGCGGACATTAACGGTTCAGCCTCCTCTTTTTCAAACACAGGACTTTAAGGGGAATAAGGAAGAAAACCTTTGGATCCCAAAATGCAAGATCCAAATATGGTTCTTGTTTAGAAGGGTTCAAGGTCAAAACAAGATTATCTCAGTCAAGATTACGCGTCCCTGCAAGAAAATCCAGGAGTTCTGCCATGTCCTTGGGTAAAGGTGCGGTAAAGCTTAAAGCTTCCCCTGTGAGAGGATGGTCAAACCCAAGCTTAGCAGCGTGCAAAGCCTGGCGGGGGAAGGATAGGGCCACTTTGCGCCCTGTTTCCCCCAAGGCGCTTTCTAGAGCCGCCAGGCGCGGCCGTGTCGGCTTGCCATAGAGCGAATCGCCAATAAGGGGATGGCCACTCGCCGTCATATGGACGCGGATTTGGTGGGTTCGCCCTGTTTCAAGCCGAAGCTCGATCAGAGAAGCGCCGCCCGTGGCCAAAACCCGGGTAACTTCATAATGGGTGACAGCCTCTTTGCCGCCGCGCTTCACCATGGCCATGCGCTTGCGGTTGCGAGGATCTCGGCCTATAGCCCCTTCGACGATGCCGCGCCGGGGCACAGGTACACCCCACACAAGAGCCATGTACATCCGCTCAAGGGTATGGGTGGCAAACTGGGCAGCCAGCCCATGATGGGCTGCATCGGTCTTAGCCACAACCATCAAGCCGCTGGTATCCTTGTCGATTCGGTGGACAATGCCCGGACGCATGACACCGCCGATCCCACTCAGACTTTCCTGGCAGTGGGCTAACAATGCATTGACTAAAGTGCCCGAGCTTGCGCCTGGGGCCGGATGGACGGTCATGCCGGCAGGCTTATTGATCACAATTAAGGCATCATCCTCGTAAACAATATCAAGATCGATCGCCTCGGCCATAATCTTAGCAGGAGTAGGATCCGGCAACCGTACTGCTAAAGACATACCGGCTTTGACCCTGAAAGAGGGGTCCGTTAAGGTCACGCCATCTAAGGTGGCAACAGCACCTGCCTCGATCAGCACCTTGAGGCGGCTACGAGAGATCTGCGGTAAGGCCGAGTTAAGAACGCGGTCGAGGCGTTGACCAACGGCCGTCTCGGGCGGTTGCACCACAAGAGGGGGAGAGGCAAGAGTGACCATGGCGATGACTGGACAAGAAAAGCAGCGTTTCTTCAAGGGGCTTGCCCTTATTTTAGCCGGTTTGATCTTCGTCGGAATGGTTTTGGTCATCTACGGTATGGTAAAACGGGCAGGAGAATTGGGGGGCCGCACGCTGATGCCTCCTAAAATAGGTGAGGCACAAATAGGTTTGCCAACAGGCGCACGTGTTCTCAGCACGGCCTTAGATGGTGGGCGTATTTTATTGCGTGTAGGCCTGCAGGGCGGCGGCGAGCGACTTTATGTCATTGATACAGAAACCGGAAAACTTCTCAGCACGTTAGATATTGTCGAAGGTGGTTAAGCTTAAGGATCTTAGTGATGAATTTCTGTTCCGATAATGTGACGGGCGCGAGCCCTGAAATTTTGACGGCATTGGTCGAAGCCAGTAAAGGTGATGTTTCTTCTTATGGCGCCGATCCCTATACGTCTCGTCTTGAAACGCTTCTTGCTGAGGTTTTTGAAACCAAGCTTGCTGTATTTCCCGTACCTACCGGCACTGCGGCGAATGCGTTATCATTGGCAGCGCTGACCCCGCCGTGGGGTGCTGTTTATGCCCATGCAGAAGCGCATGTCTTAGTCGATGAATGCGGGGCGCCGGAGTTTTACTCGGGGGGCGCCAAGATGGTAGGCTTGCCCGGGGGAAACGGAAAGCTGACGGTGGCCACGCTTGCAACAATCCTTGCTACCTCGGGTAAAGGTGATGTGCACCATAATCAGCCGGCGGCGGTGAGCCTTTCTCAGGCAACCGAATGTGGGACGGTATATACACCGGCGGAAATCGGCGCCATCGATGAAGTTGCGCGAAGCTATGGCTTGCCCCTGCATATGGATGGGGCACGTTTTACCAATGCCCTGGTGAAGTTGGGATGCAATCCGGCTGAAGCGACATGGAAGGCAGGGATCGATATTCTTTCCTTTGGCGCCACGAAGAACGGTGCCCTCATGGCTGAGGCGATCGTGGTCTTTCGCCTCGATCTCGCCGAAACCCTAGCTCTGCGGCGTAAGCGAGCCGGACATTTGCTCTCAAAACAGCGGTTCGTTTCGGCACAACTTTGCGCCTATCTCAAAGATGATCTCTGGCTCAAGAATGCGCGCCATGCCAACGAGCAGGCGGCGCGTTTGAGTAAAGGCCTTGCCACCGTTCCCGGTGTGCGGCTGCTTTACCCTGTCGAAGCGAACGAGGTATTTGTGCACTTACCCCAGACAATACGTACGGGCCTTGAGGCAGCGGGATTTAAATTCTATCCCTGGGGATCTCAGGAGGTAGAGGGTGGGGCGGTTCGTCTCGTCACCGCCTTCAATACCGAGGTGCGCGTGATTGACGATTTCATCGCTACCACGCACAAGCTTGCGGCAATGGCTGCATAATTTATGAACTGATAACCGGCCATACCAAGCAGGCTTGTTATCTTTTTATGCTCTTATTGACAGGTATTGCTGCTTCTTTATCGTATTGTGTCGGTGTTTCAGGCTATGGCCCTTTTCGTTGGAAACTTCTCTCATGTTTAATCACCTCTCTTTTGGCGTTACCGATCTCGAGCGTTCGCGCATTTTTTACGATGCGGTACTGACAACCTTGGGATATCGGTGCACAAAACAAACCAAGGAAGATGTGGCCTATGGGCCGGGAAGCGATAGTCTCTTTTTTCTTTATCCAGCATCGGGTCAGAAGGTTGCAGGGCCAGGCACCCACCTTGCCTTTGATGCACCGGATGAAGAGGCTGTTAGAAAATTTTTTGCAGCAGCTATCGACGCTGGCGGTAGGGCCGTTCGCCCTCCAGGCCCGCGTCCTGAGCTAGGTCCCGATTATTTTGGTACGGTTATTGACGATCCTGACGGCCATCGTTTGGAGGTTGTTGTTGCTGCGGTGACAATGCATTAAAGAGAAATGCATTAAGGAATGGGAAAGCTTGCCGAGTTGCCTTGTATCCGTTATCAGAGGCACGATCTTTCTTGCAGATAATCGTTAGTAAGGTTATCTGGATACATAATGTCCCCTTCGTCTAGAGGCCTAGGACATCGCCCTCTC
>JAWKYA010000024.1:0-32153 GCA_041396725.1 Alphaproteobacteria bacterium | reverse complement strand
AGTCCCTGGGTCGGATTTAAATATGTTCCATCGTCGAGCAATCCACTCGACAAGATAGGGCTGTTTGTTGTCGGTAGTTTCGTCGGACAAGACATCCGGATTGAAACAGATAATAACGGTGCACCTTCAACTGTACTTGCTCATCCCAATGCGGAAATTGTTAATTGTAACGGGGTAGCCGGTCAGCTCAATGAATGGTCATTTACGGGTTTAGTAAGCCTTGTTGCGGGCAAAACATATTGGATCGTCATCAGTCGGAACTCATCTGGTAATTATGCCGTGGCCCGGGTGACGTCAGGTGGTGGGCTAGAGGTTATCTATCACAGCGGCGCCCCAAGTGTGGGATACGCTATTGGTTATACGATGACCTATAAAGACACTCCAGGCTTATCGTCCAATGTCTATTATAGCGATACGCAAAAATGCTTCGTTAATCGCGCCGTAACAAAAGTTCCTGCGGCAACTGGGACGCCAGTTGGAACAATGACGAGTGGTGGTGGTCTTGCCAATGCTTTTACCGGTACAAATTTTAAAAATACGACTTCAAACGGCGGTACCGCGCCGTGGGGAAGCGGAACAGTAACGCTAGGAAAAGATTGGGGCTTCGGTAATCTTAAAACGGCCTATAAGGTTCGTCTTTTTGGGACGGCCGATCGCGGCTTCAGCAACGACGGCAACTGGAATACCGCTGTTGGTTCGATTTCTTTAAATAGCGGCCCTGATCTATCTACCCCTACCGAGCTTGCAAAACTCACCGGCATTGATAATTCAAAAATGCCGGGCAGATTTGTGGATCTTGTTACGGAAACTTTTATTCCTGCGCGGGTGCTCTGGGTAGCTAGTGTTGGGTTTGCATATTTTACTATAGGCGAGATGCAAATTTTTGAGGTCAGTGGTCCGGCAAATATGGAGCTGATCTCTAAGCCGTTTGTTGCATCGTACGTGCCAGCCAAAGCGGCCCTTCTATCTCTGATCCAGAATATTGATCCCGTCATCTGGAACACGGATGTGAAACTGTGGATCACTCGGGACGGCATGGCGACATGGGTTCAAGTGCCCATGGCTTACATTGGTGATTTTAACGCACTGCAGAAGATCTTTACCGGAAACGGGACGATGACCGGCGGCGCTCAAGCTTTGATGCATTGGAAGATCACCTCTCACAACCTAAAAGAAATCCGCGTTGGCGGTGCTTCTCTTATGTGGAGACCCTAATGGCTGTTTATTCTCGTAGCTCAATTTCTGAGCGGCCAATCATTGAACTTGATGGCCTTACAGATGATGCTCGCAAATCGTACCTAATCTCACTGGCGCAAGAAGAGGTTCAGAAGCGGAAAATTTCGGGATATATCTTCAATAATATTCGCTTTGAACTCAGCGCTCACACTGATGCGGAACTAACAAGAGCTGGCCTGATTAGGAATATTAATTCGCATCTGCAACGATTTTCATATGTAAGGCCCTCTCCAGGTGCAGACCTGGTGGAGCTGACAGACGCTAATAAAGCTGACTTGATCTATGGATATTTTAGCTTACGACAAGCTTATCTTGAGGCCGAGTATGATCTTGTGCACGAGATCAATACAGGCCGCATTAAAGATCTAGAAGCATTAAGAGCATGGCAAGGATGGCCAATACCGGAGAGTGACCGTGCCTAATGTCACTTTCTCTCAAGCAGCCTTTGAAGCCTACGCGTCGGCTCCTGCGGATATCGTCTCAATAGAAACGCTGGAAATTCGCCATCCAAGCTTTGTCGATGACAATGGCAATCCAGCCGCCGCACGCTTTGTCCGCGCTCACAAAGAGCTTAACGCTTATCTGGAAGCTGATGCGCCGCTCAATGGAGGAGAAGAAGTTCTTTTCTCGCCAACTGCCTTTAATCTTGAGCTCCCTGGGGTTGATGGCAAGCCCGCCGATGAAATTACGGTAACGATTGACAACGTCAATCGTGAGCTAATGGAGGTTCTAGAGGCTGCGGCCACGTCGCAAGATAAAGCCGAGATTACCTATCGCTCGTATTTATCTGACGATCTATTAGGCCCTGAGCAAGTGCCGCCGCCGACCTATACACTTTCGTCGGCTAACGCGACCCTGCTGATGCTTACGGGCACGGCGCGCATATCTGATCTCGGCCGACGCCCGTTCCCCAATGGAACCTATAACCCTGAAGATTTTCCAATGTTGGTGCGATGAAACATTATTGTCATGCCTACGGGTGCAAGGCTGAAGTGCCCCCTAAGATTTTTATGTGCAAGCAACATTGGTATAGCCTGCCAAAGGATATGCGCGACGCTGTTTGTGAAAAGTATCAAACAGGCCAAGAGATCAGTAAAACTCCGTCCCGCGAGTTTGTTGGTGCGGCTCGGGAAGCTATTAATCATCTTAAAGAAACGGATCACTGGGCAAACAAGCTTATCGGTATCCCTTATGATATTACGGGGAGTGATCCCGTTTCGGGTTTTAATTGCTGGTCTTTTGTACGTTACGTTCAAGCCAAATATTATGGCCGCAACCTTCCGGAAATTCCTAATCCAACCCAGTTCCGCGCTATCACCAAAGAGTTTAGCGCTCACGCTGAGCGGGCGCGGTGGCAGAAGATCGATGATCCTCAAGACGGTGATCTGATTCTGACCTGTCTTGGTGCACACCCGTGCCATGTCGGGGTTTATATCGCGCTTAATGGTGGCGGCATACTTCACTGCGTTAACCGCGTTGGCGTGCAATTTCATCGAATTGATATGCTCACCTTGGGCGGCTGGACCTTGCAAGGCTTCTATCGTTTTGTGGGAGAAAGCACATGACGGCCGGCGAGCTTGTTATATTCATCATCTTGAGTGGAATTCTTCAAGGACTGATCGCCGCTATGATTTTCAGTCAGGCGGTTAAGAAGTCCGGCTTGCTGAGATTTACGATTGACCTAAACTTGCGAAGTGGAGCAGCGCGCGCCCGGCTTCATGAGGATGAAGATGGGTAACGTTATTCATTATAAAAACCCCTTCGATCCAACTGATCGCGAAGTAACAGAACTTGATCAGCCTATAACTATTCGCGAATTTCTCGATAGCAAAGGGATAGAGGAGTTTCCGCGGGCAACTATTTGCCGCGTCAACGACGATCTCATATTGCGCGCTGACTGGCCTAAGAAACTTATAGGCCCTAAGGATGTTGTTAACTTCGTTCCCTTGCCCGGTACAGGAAGCATGGGCGGTGGCGGCGGGGCCGGCAAGAACCCTATGCGCTTTGCCGCCTTCGCAGCACTGATCCTCATTGCTGGCATCGTGAGCTTTGGTGTTGGCGGCATTGTTGGTGGCATATTAGCTGGTGGTATTCTCGCCGGCGGCGGATTTTTGATTAATACGCTGATACCGCCGCCACGACCAACTGATCCCTCAAGAAATTGGGCCTCCAATAATAACAACCAGGGGCCATCACCAACCTATACGCTCAATGCGCAAGGCAATGTGGCGCGGCTAGGCCAGGCTATTCCCGTGCTCTATGGGCGGCATCTGATCTATCCGGATTTTGCTGCGGAGCCTTACCAAGAATTTAAGGATAACGAGCAAGATCTCTATCAGTTCTTTTGTATCGGCCAAGGGTATTACGATATCGAAGAGTTGCGGATTGAGGATACGCCTGTTTCCTATTTTCCCGAGATCACATGGCGCGTCGTCAATCCGGGTGAACAGCCCGAGCTTATCCGGCCGGATGTCGTTTCTTGCGCTGAAATAGCCGGGCAGGAGCTTAAAGCCATTAATGAGCTTGAGGCTGACGAAACAGGGCTGGGTCGGTCCATTCACTTTGAACCCAGCAACGTCTAAAGCTGACAGCATTGGCATTGATATTGTTTGGCCGAGCGGTCTTTTCCTGGCAGACAGTTCGGGCAATCCCTCGAACCTTACTACTACCTGGGAAATTCAACTACGCGCCATTAATGACGGAGGCAATGTCATAGAAGGACCGGGCCTTGCTTCGGCCCGTGGACGTATCAGCTTCTCAGCTAACCCGGCTGCGGGAAATACCGTCACTTTAAATGGTGTTGTCTGGTCTTTCGTGGCCGCTGCGCCCGCCGGCAATCAAACTTTGATCGGCGCTGATCTTGAAGCAACCCTGTCCCAGCTCAAGAGTGACTTAAACGCTTCCGTTACGCCTACCTTATCCGTTGCGACATATTCGGCCACGGCAACTGATCTTTTGATTGTCCATGATACGGTAGGTGCGGGCGGAATCAGCTATACCCTTGCAGCTTCTCCAGCAAAAGTTAGCCATCCAACTCTGTTAGGCGGGTGGACAGGCGCGCAAGGTCTTATTCATTTTACGGGCAACCCTGTTGCCGGCAAAACAATTACCTTAAATGGGATTATCTGGTCCTTCGTTGCGGCTGCGCCTGCTGGCAACCAAACCCTTATCGGTGCAAACCTAGGCGCGACCTTAACGCAGCTTGCCATCGATCTTAATAACTCACTCGATCCTGCGTTATCAGTGGCCACTTACACGGTGATTAATAGCGATTTAATCATTACCCATGATACCCCTGGTCTTGCAGGTCAAAGCTACACTTTAGCGGCAACAGCGGGCACGCCCAATGGCCCCAAGTTAAAAGACGGCGCTTGGTCTGTTATCGGGCTTGAGACCTTCACCGATAACGATATGACGTCTATCCGAAAAACCTACAGCTACTTTGTGCAGGAAGGGCGCTTTCAGATTAGGGCGCGGCGCACCAATGCCAAAAACACGAACGCCTTTGCACAGAACGCGCTCCATTGGGCTGGCGCACGTGCTTACCTGACAACGGATATTGATTATTCCGGTCTGACCTTTATCGAGGTCAAGGCACGCGCAACCAATAACCTGTCGCAACGCACGAGCCGTCAGTTCAACGCCATCGTTTCGCGAAAACTTCCGATATGGGATGGACAGAACTGGTCCGAGCCTCAAGCAACGAGATCAATCGCTTGGGCCCTTGCTGATGTTTGCCGTGCCACCTATGGCGCGAAACTCGTCCAAAGCAAATACGATCTCAATTGGCTTAAAAACCAGGATGCAGTTTGGGAGGCGCGCGGCGATCATTTTGACGGTATTTTCGATAGCGTCGGGACAGTATGGGAAGCGTTAGAGCGCATCGCTCTTGTCGGCCGAACTAAGCCTTATGAACAGGGGGGAATGATTCGGTTCTTCCGTCACGCCCCCGGCGACATTGTTACCGCCATGTTTACGCCGCGTAACATCCTTAAAGACAGCTTCAGCGCCCAATACATCATGCCCGGCGAAGACACGGCCGATGCTGTCATTGGTGAGTATTTTTCAAGCGAGACCTGGAAGCCCGCTTCTGTGACCGCCAAACTTGCCGACAGTCTTGCCGAGACACCTGCACGGCTAACCTATTTCGGAATCACTGAGAAAGATCATGCTTATCGCGAAGCATGGTATCGGGCGAGCTGCAACCGCTTCGCGCGGGTAATCATAACCTTCAGCGTCGAATTTGAAGGGCTGCTTCTTACCTATGGCGATCTTATATCGGTCACGCATCCGTTGCTTAATGTGGGATCAGGTGGCGAGATCATCACATATGACGCAGCCAATGGACTGTTAACCACGTCAGAGCCTTTAGTTTTTAAAGCAGGTGAAAATCACCACATAGCTTTACGCCGCCGAGATGGAAGTCTCGCAGGACCTTTCTCTGTCGAAGCTGGTCCAACCGAATATACCGCGCATCTTCTTGACGCAATCGATCCCGCCGATATCGCCGTATACACGGGCGATCAAGAAGAGCGCACCCATTACGCCTTTGGGACGACCTATGCTTATTCCAAAAGATGCCGGGTGATTGGCATTAAAATCCGCAGCCGTTCCGAGGTTCAAGTGATTGCTCAGGTGGAGGATGATCGAGTGCACCTCGATCCGCCGCCGCTTCCCTAATGAGATGCTTATTTAGAAACAAGGCTTAGTGATAGGAGCGATTATATGGGCGGGGTAAATCTTGGGGTGGCAATGGCAGGCGGTAAGTCAGCGGGTAGGGAAGAGAACGACTTTTACCCCACACCGCCCGAGGTTACACAGGCGTTCTTTGGATCAGATGAGGGCAAACTATTCCGGGAAAACTTCCATGGTCAGGAAGTGTGGGAACCATGCGTTGGTGACGGCGCGATGGCAGATATCATTAAGGGGAATGGCCACAAGGTTATTGGCACAGACATCGTGGACCGTGGCTGGTTCGGTACTGAAGTTCAGGATTTCTTAACTGCAAAATGGGCTCGGGCACCGATCATCATCACGAATCCGCCCTATAATATCGCACAGAAGTTTATCGAGCAGGCCGACCGGCTTGGCATCTTATACATGGCATTGCTCTTAAAAATGACTTTTTGGAACGCCAGCTCACGCTATGACCTCTGGCATCGTTTCCCACCGGTATCGATCTATCCTCTAACCTGGCGGCCTGATTTTTTAGGCAAGGGAGCACCAACAATGGATGTTATGTGGTGTGTTTGGCAGAAAGGCCTTCGGAAAGAAGGCACCGCCCGTTTTCAACCACTTAACCGGAGTAGGTGAGTCATGGATATATTGGCGCGGGTGGCAGTTGTAATTTCAATACCCATGATGCTTTTCGTGTTGGCGGCATGCCTTTTCGGAGCATGTGCTCTAATCATGAAAATGTTTGAGATCGCCGATAGCGGGGCACCCATTATTTCGCCCTATTCAAAGCAATAAATTTTACCCTAGGGGTCATTCTTCCGGGCTGCCTTTGATGTTTCTTTGGGGCCGCAAGATCAATTGACAATATGGGTAGATGAATCGGTAATTAGGAGCATTTGGCTCAGGAGAGTGAGCCACGCAGAGCTTAAGAATCTGGGTAAATAATATGCCGCTCCGGGCTGTGGAGCGGCATATTACAAGCTTAGAGCTTCAGGGGCACTTGGACCCTGTAAGGGCGCCATCCCTAGGGCGATCCTATCGATTATTGGTAAAGTAATGATTAAGTAAAACGATGGGGAGGAGAGTGACGCAAAACCATCTGGCACGGTGACGCAAAACCATCTGGCGCGCTACAAGTTTAGCGATCTCTAGAATTTTCGAACCTAACGAACCCTTGAGTGAGATTCGAACTCCGAGGATTAACCTCGTGTCGGTTCAGGTGGCGGAGGGGGTGGGATTCGAACCCACGAGGGGCTTGCACCCCTGCCGGTTTTCAAGACCGGTGCATTCAACCGCTCTGCCACCCCTCCATGCCCTTATTTCCAGCATTCCTAGCCCGCTCCTGGATGGCGCGCAGATTTAGGCTGGTATGCGTGTGCCCCTTTTTGTGTCCCCTGTTTCAGTCAGAGCAGGCTCGTGCAATCGGCGCGGCTCGCCCTTACCACAGGTAAGAGCCTTCGTCGATAAAGCCCATCAAAAAACGCGACTTAATTAAACAGAGTATCCCCTACAGAGGGAAGATGATGCCGAGCGTGAAGGGGAACAGTTCGGAACAAGTGTATGAAAAAAATCTTAAGATATAAAATTAATATTACACTATAATATATTGTAATAGCTTAATAATTTTTTAATAAAGGGCAATGCCTTTGCCTTGACACAGTTTGAGAGCATTCTTGGGGGGAGAGAGCTAATACGGCCTAGCCGGTGTGGATATCCTACTATACACCCACAAAATCATGTGGTTAAATATGCTCCAATCCTATTTCTGATCTTAAGCTTATGGATTGCGGAAAATTCCTATTTATGGCAGGAATCATGGGTCCATATTCCCAATGTGAGTTAAGTGAGTATATCCTGAATGTGTAAGCCAGTAGGACAGTCTCAAGCAGACGATCTTCGTGATCGGTTTGCAGATATAGGGCAGGGCGTTGGCAGTTTTTCGATCATCATGGCCCTTATAGTGTTTGCAGGATTACCGCTTGTCGCTAGGGCTGAAACCGCGCCCCTAGGGCCGAAGCCTGTCAATTCGGTGGTAGGGCAAAGCACAACGGTAACGAAATCTGCGCAAAGCCTTCATCAAAAATCGAGTATCCCTACATCGCTCAAGAAAAAAGCAGCGACTTTGCCGGCGAAAAAATCGGGGGTCGCACCAAAAATCATCGCCCAAACTACCCCTGCGCCGGCTGCTTCCCCTGGGGGAGCAGAAAAGGAAAAAGCCGAATTTGCGCGATGGCTAAAAGATTTTCGGGTTGAGGCAAAGGCAGCCGGGATCTCAGATTCAACCCTGAAATCCGCCTTTGCTGATGTATCCGAGCCCATTCAGCGTGTGATCGAGCTCGATCGCAAGCAGCCTGAGTTCACCCTGACCCTCGATCAGTATATGGAGCGAGTGGTTAACCCAGGTCGAATTGAACGGGGGCGGACGTTAATCCTTGAAAATCAAGCGCTCTTGGATACGGTCTCGGCGCAATATGGGGTGCCACGCCAATTCATTGTCGCCCTGTGGGGTATTGAAACCGATTATGGTCGGATCACTGGCGGATATTCGGTCGTTGGTGCCCTGGCGACCTTGGCCTTTGAAGGTCGGCGCGCGCAATTCTTCCGCACCGAATTGCTCAAGGCACTTAAAATCATCGACGAAGGGCATATCTCTGCCGGAAATATGCTGGGGTCTTGGGCAGGTGCGATGGGGCAAAGCCAATTCATGCCCTCGAGCTTCTTATCCTTCGCGCAGGATGGCGATGGGGATGGCCGAAAAGATATCTGGACATCACGACCCGATGTCTTTGCGTCGATCGCCAATTATCTCGCGACCAGTGGATGGAAGGGGGATCGTACGTGGGGAGAGCAGGTTGTTTTGCCGGATAGTATCGATCGCGCAAGCCTTGATACTAAAAACCGCAAGCTGGTTGCAGATTGGATGACCGCGGGCGTCACCTTACCCGATGGAAAATCACCCACCCTAGATCCCAATGTTCAAGCCGCCATCGTCCTCCCAGGAGGGCCGGATGGCCCTGCGTACTTGGTTACGGAAAATTACTCAGTTTTTCTGAAATGGAACCGGTCTCTCTATTTTGCAACGGCAGCAGGTACCTTAGCGGATCGATTGGCTTTGTCTGATCCTTACGCCCCATCGCAGTAAACGCCACCGCAGTAGGCAAACTCCCGAGGAGAGGAGAACTCATGGTTCAGTTGATCGTGCCGATTTCACCTACCTAATCCCCGAGGGGCCTTTTCAATAAAAGGGGGGCTCAGGATAGGCAGTGCTCTGCGGTGGCTGTTATTATAGGTAGTTGCTCTAGCTCTAAGATGGATCGAGCGACCGCAAAGCCGTCCTACGTCTTCCTCTAGCCAGGGAGGGGGCAATCGCAAGGAAGTTATAAGATCGGCAAGCCGTACGAGATTGATAATGTTTGGTACTACCCAGCCGAAGATTGGGACATAACGAGACGGGTATCGCCTCTTGGTATGGTCCAGGCTTTCGTGGCAAGAGCACCGCAAATGTGAATCTGGCGGAATCGAGAATCGATCTAACGGCAGCTTACAAACCTACCTATGCCGAGTATCGTTGAGGTAACTAATCTAGAAAATGGGTGAGCGTTCGTGTGAGAATTAACGATCGCGGGCCGTATGCTCGCGGCTTCATCATCGATTTATCCAAGGCGCCGCGGATCTACCGGTGTGTCGGGTCCAGGTACCGCCAAGGTGCGGGTCCAGCTTGTCGCCGATGAAAGTCGCCGGATCAAGGAAGCGGCCTTGCGCGGACAGAGCAATGATGGCCGGTTCAGGTGGCCTCAGCAGCTTCCCGGTCGCCTCTGGGTTCCGACACTGAAAACGACGGAAACGATATCCCCTCAAAGCGGAGCCCCGACAACGGCTGTTACGATGAAGCCAACTAAGCAGACCGATATCTTTGTTCAAGCAGGAGCTTTTGCGCAGGAAGCCAATGCCCAGAGAGCCCGCACGCAGATGGCTGAGCTTGGTCCGGTCGTCGTCTCGCCTGTCGAGGTCGCCGGGCAAAAGCTTTGGCGGGTGCGGGTAGGGCCGCTCCCCGATGTCCCAACTGCTGATGAAATTATGGCGCGGGCTATCGTGATGGGTCATGCGCAGGCACGGATTGTTGTAGAGTAAGCAAGGCAGAATAGGCTTTGGGAATGGTGAGGTGATGGTGCGTAAAAATCTGCTTATCTGCGGTTTGGTGGCGGCGGTGTTCGTTATAGCTTCACCCAGGCTTTTCGGCGACAAAGAAAAGTGCGAAAACTCAGGCAAAACCGGCAGTCACGGCACCCACACCAGCCGCAAGTCCAACACCAATCTCAGCTGCGCCGACTGTAACCCTCGGCGGGGTGCCTTTGAAACCAAGGCAAGAACTGCCGTGATGGTCGATCTTTCGACAGGAACGATCTTATTAGAAAAAGATCCCGATCGACCGATACCGCCGGGCATCCATGACCAAAATCATGACAATCTATCTTATTCGAGCAACTGAAGAAGGGCGCCATCACGATGGATACGACTCATGGTCAGTGAGAAAGCCTGGCGCACCGGTGGCTCGAAAATGTTTGTGCCCTTAGGGCAACGGGTGCGGGTCGAAGATCTCAACGGTAATTATCTAATCAAATGATGCTTCCGTTGTGGTTGCAGAGGGACTTGCTGGGGATGAAGCTCGTTTTGCCGAGATGATGACCAGAAACATGGAGCTCGGGATGACGCATAGTCATTTTTTAAATGCTGATGGTCTTCCCGCTGAAGGTCATATGACAAGCGCAAAGTGCGATCTTGCCGTTCTTGCCTTGCGGACGATGCAGGATTTCCCTGAATTCTATCATTATTACAGCGAACAAGAGTTTGCTTTAACAACATCAAGCATGGCAACAAATCCTTGTTTTTACGATTATCTGGGTGCGGATGGGTTAAAGACGGGTCATACTGAGAAGCTGGCTTTGGACTTGTTGCCTCGGCAGCAGATGAGGATCGGCGATTATTGATGGTTCTAACAGGGCTGCCAGTATGAAAGAGCGCGCGGAGGAATCGCGCCGGGCTTTGAGTACGGTTTCCGCGAATTTGAACAGTAAAGCTGTTTTCGTACAAACACAGTCGATCGGGCTAAGGTCTGGATGGGTAAAACACCTCAGGCTTTCGGACCGATCGCGATATTGGTGAGCGTTCGCCGCGATACTAAGCAAAAATATTAAAGACGACAGTTATGGTTGCGCCAATTCCTGCTCCCATAGCTAGCGGTGCGACGCTGGCTACCCTAAAGATCTCTATCCCGGACCGCCCGGAGATTACCGTACCTTTATCGCCGAAGCGCCCGTTGAGCGGTTAGGTTTTTGGCCGGATAGAGGCGAGTATCGTATATTACCTTGGAGGTTCATCAGCGTCTGCTGTTCAACAAGCGTGGCACGTAATAACGGGAATAATCGGTGGCAAGGCTTATAACTTTAGTTATGTGAGTGGTGCGGGAAAGCCGACCCACCCGCTTATTGGCCGAACGTTTCAAAAAAAGTGGTATGAGTCCTCGCATTATTGCGACCCGGGAATCAGGCGGCACACCAGGTGCAGAGGGGCAATTCGCGCCCTCTTAGTACAAAGATGCGAAACGATGGCCCCTTTAAGAGAGGCTTTCTACACGTTGCCGCGCGGGCGGATCATGTTGTGCAGTTAATCCAGCCAGCCCTTCAAGAGGGAAATGGGTTTTATGTGATCGTTTTATGGACAGTACCATGGCCTATCAAGGATATAAGTATGGCCTTGATAAACTGTATTGGAACAGCTCAATAGTTACATAGGGGATACGGAACCAGATCTGACATTCATTTTCGATATACCAACAGGCGTAGGTCTTGCAGGTCGCGGCGCCCTCTGCGCAACGGGGCGAGGACGAGCCGACGAGAAAATGGATAGATCTTTCATGAGCGATTGCGGGCAGGATTATAGAAACTGTTACAGAAAACCCTCAACGCTGTCATGTTATTGATGCATCTGGAGCGATTGAAGCGATATCGGATCAAGTGGCTGCAATTTATCCAGGCGTCTCGGAGTTTGAATTATGAGCGAGGCAACTTTGCATCCCCGTGCGACAGAGGCGCTGATCGGTCACGAGCAAGCCGAGCAAGATTTATTGAAAGCATGGCACGGAAACCGGTTGCACCATGCTCTGATTGATAACCGGGCCTGGAGGCATCGGTAGCAACTTAGCCTATCGTTTTGCGCGATTTGTTTATCAAGTCACGGCCAAAGCAAGGGGGATTGTTTGGCGATGCTAACCCCCAAACCTTGGCGATCGATCCGACAAACTCTGTATTTATACGAATTGCTGCGGGATCTCATCCAGATCTTTTGACGATTGAGCGTGGCATTAACGAGAAGACAGGGAAAATACGCGGTGAGGTCGTGGTCGAAGATGTCCGCGGCGTCCGAGAGTTTATGGCGCTTACTCCAGCAGAGGGCGGCTGGCGGATTGTTATCGTCGATAGCGCTGATGAAATGAACAAGGCTGCGGCGAATGCGCTATTGAAAATTTTGGAAGAGCCACCACCCCAAGCTCTGCTGCTTCTGGTATGTCATGCTCCAGGGCGTGCTTGCAACCATATCTGGTCGCGGTGCCGAATCTTACCCCGTAACTCCCGCCGAGACTCTCGTTGAACAAGTCTTGGCAAAACAGCCCCCGATCTTGATTTGCTGAGCGTCTTATTGTGGCACGGCTTGCCGATGGATCGCCGGGCCGTGCCCTATCTTTGGCGGAAGAAGAGGGGGTAGAGTTACAGAGAAAGTTGCTTCGAATCATCGATCTCTTTGCCAGCGCTCGATACTGTGACGACCTTATGCATTAGCCGATCAAGCCGGAAAGGGTGAGGGGGTGGTCCGCTCTAGAAGAATTATTCGAAGCGTCTGCATTTCTGCTCGATTGTTACGGTATGTATTGCTAGCGGGGATCTTGAGGCCGGTATGGAAACGCGCTTATCCAAAGTTAAGATCAAACCAGGCTCAGTGCTTTGTTAGGATTTTGCTGCGAATTCTTTGAGATGATGCGGCGGTGCGATCCTCTCAATCTTGATCGGCGGCAAACCTTGCTGCAAATCTTTACCAGCGCGCAAACTATCATTAGGCCTCAGTAACAAGCGCTTGACCCGACCTAGCCAGGAAAGGTCTATTGAAGCCTCATTCGATTAAGGAGGAGCATAATGTTACATCGGCCGGCCGTTATTACGCAACCTCGCCTATTTATTACGTAAATGGGCCCCCATATCGGACATCTATACACGAATAGCTGCGAGGTTTCCGCGCGGTTTATGCGGTTGGATGGGAAAGAAGTATGGTTTTGACCGGAAACGATGGATAATGCAGAAAATTGAAGCAGCGGCACGGCGGTGGGTCAAGAGGTTCGCCAATACCGTGACACGATTGCTGGACAATTCAAATCAATGTCAGCGATCCTCGGTAGTCTCATGATGATTTCATCCGCATCTCACAGAGCCGCGGTCAAAGACGTTAGCTGTTCGGGTTAGCTTTGGAAAGAACTTGAAGCGAAAGATCATATCTACTTAGGCACCTATGGTGATGGTATGCGGTTCGTGACGAGGTTTTCTATGGTGAGGATGAGTTAACGATAGCCCTGATGGTGTTGTGCCCTTCTGGAGCCGAGGCAACGGTTAAAGGAGCCGAGTTATTTCTTTCGGTTATCCGCATGGCAAGATCGTCTTCTTGAACTATATGCGACTCACCCAGATTTTATTTTACCGGGCAGCCGCCGCAACGAAGTTATTAGCTTTGTAAAGCGCGGTTTGAACGATCTTTCTATTTCACGCACGAGTTTTAAGTGGGGTATCCCAGTTCCCAGCAATCCAAGCCATGTAATGTATGTCTGGTTAGATGCTTTAACTAATTATATCTCGGCGCTTGGCTATCCGGACCGCACGGCACCCTTATATGAGAAATTCTGGCCAGCAGATGTGCATATGGTTGGCAAAGATATTCTGCGATTTCACGCCATTTATTACTGGCATTCTTGATGGCCGCTGATCTTCCGCTGCCGCGTCGGGTCTATGCTCATGGATGGTGGACCAACGAAGGGCAAAAGATGCTCAAATCGTTGGTAATGTGATCGAAAGCCGGCGGCGCTTATTGCGAAGTATGGACTTGACCGTTCGTTTCTTTTTACTGCGGTGAATTTCGGCCATTTGGGAACGATAGCGATTTTTCGACGTGCGGTATTTTGATGAAACCGAATGAACGGCGAGTTGGCCATCGGATTAGGAAATTTTCTACAGTGCGGCTGTTGAAGGTACAAAACTGTGCGAAAAGTGTTGGCGTCAGGGGCATTACCGCAGAAGACGATTTGTTACAAGCTAAAGACTTACCCTGCCGTGAAAGCAGCCATGAATTCCGCTCGTAAAGCGGGTTTCAGGAGGCTCGGTTTCGATCTGATCGTGATCCGTGAATAATGGGTATATCGCGGCTATGGCGCCGGGAACACGAAAGTGATCCAGCCCGCATGGCCACAGTGCCTTCATGTAGCGGCTGAGGTGACACGGCCTCTCGCGATCCTTTACAACCGTTCATGCCGGCAGCCATGGCTAAAATGTTGATCTATTGGGTGTGGACTGGCGCAAAGAGATTTCGCAGCTATTGGCTGAGGAGTATCCTGGATACAGCATTGCCCGCACCTGTACCTGTATTTCCACGTTTTACCGACGAAGAGGCTATATAGATATCGGTGCCGATCGATAGCCATTGTCACTTGGATTTTTTAGCAAAAGAGGAAGCTGCTGCCCCAACTGGCGCGCAGAAGAGCCATGGGGTAGGGGGATCCGACGATTTGCACGAAGGTCAAAGAATTCGCCGGTTACGGCTATTGCGCAGTCAGAGCCGGATGTATGGTGTTCAGTTGGTATTCACCCTCACGAAGCAGATGCAGAGCCAGCCATAGATGCAGCGAAGTTGTTGGATCTAGGGCAGGGCGCCAAGGTTATCGGTATCGGAGAAACAGGTCTTGATTATTACTATGAGCACGGCACACCGGTGGCTCAGCAGCAGAGTTTCCGCGCACATATTGCGGCTTCGCGGAGTCTGTTTCCTTAATCGTTCATACACGGGATGCCGACGCGGACACAGCATCGATCATGCAAGAAGAGTGGCGAAAGGGCAGCGATCTGGGGGTTATTCACTGTTTTACGGCCGGGAAGCGAATTTGCAAAAACGGCCCTGGATTTGGGGTTTTATATTTCCTTATCCGGTATTGTTACTTTCAAATCGGCAGAGCATTTACGCGCGGTTGCCACTGAAATTCCTTTAAATCGTTTATTGGTGGAAACTGATGCACCGTATCTTGCGCCAGTTCGCGCGGGAACGAAATGAGCCAGCCTTGTTGTCCATACAGCACAGATTGCGCGGAGAGACAGGAACATGTCAGCTGAAGCCCTAGCTGAGGCAACTACCGATAATTTCTTTCAACTTTTCCGTAAGGCACAGCGAAGATAAGCGAGGGCAGGCAGGTGAAGGTCACTATTCTTGGCTGCGGATCTTCCAGCGGCGTTCCTGTTATTGGTTGTCAGTGTGCGGTGTGCCTATCGACCGATCCAAAAAACAGCCGTATGCGGGTCTCGGTTTTGGTTGAAGAGGGTCCAACAGCTATTCTTGTCGACACATCGCCGGATTGCCGTAAACAGTTGTTGGCAGCAAAGGTTCATCGACTGGATGCGGTCGTCTGGACTCACGATCATGCCGATCACACCCACGGGATCGATGAGGTTCGGTCGATTTCCCATGCAACCAAAGCGCCCTTGCCGGTCTATGCCGACACGGCAACTTTGGTTAGTCTGCAAGCCCGGTTTGGCTATGCGTTCATGAAGGAGGGGGCACCGATGCGGGCGTACGTTCCTAATCTCGTTCCGCGTCAGATTTCTGGCCCTTTTTCCATCGGCTCCATCGCTGTAACGCCCTTTACCCAACTTCATGGGATAGGGAGGGAGGCGACCCTAGGTTTACGTTTTGGCCGGTTCGCCTATTCGACAGATGTGAAGGAACTTCCAGAGCAAGCCTTTGAAGCCTTACAGGGGATCGATACCTGGGTGGTTGACTGTTTAATGGAATATCCGAGCCCCGCCCATTCGCATCTGACGCAAACCCTAGAGTGGATCGAACGGGTCAAACCACGGCGAGCCATCCTGACTCACATGAATCACCGGGTCGATTATCAGACCTGGAAGGCTAAGCTGCCACCCCACATAGAACCGGGTTATGACGGGATGATACTGGAGGTTCCTTAAGCTGATTCCCTGAGTGGTCTATATGTGCAGTATGCAGTATTTAGTTCATGTTAATTGTATAACTTATTGATATATAATATATAGATTGTTGCATAATGTATATTATGGAAAATATTATCATAGGAAATAGACCTAGGTGTTTAGGGCTCTTGGCACCTTGGTACGAGGTTTTCTGCATGGGCTTGGTTATGAGGTTTTTGGTAAGAGGCTTTATGGCTTTTGCAGCCTCATTTTAAGGTTATAAGTGCCGAAACACGATGCGCGCGCCATGTGATGTACAAGGAGAAGCAAACCCCTATGAAGAAAAGGCTCGGTGCTAAGAAAAACCCGCCAAACCTTTAATTTACCGCTATTGGAACGCGCTTTAGTTTCCAACAATTGACAGAGAAAATTGGATTTTTGCCCCCTTCCCCCTCACGCGGATATCCCCACATAAATCCTTGCAGGGTTAAAAGGGTGCAGGAAGCGCCGCGCTAGCCAGGCCTCTTTTACGGCAAAATCCCAATATGGATCGTGACTTCATCTAGGCCGGAATATGCTTCAAAGTCAGTAAGAAAACACCGCTTTACTTGAGGATTTTGCTCGAAGTAGGCCCATATGGAAACCCAGGTTTGAATGACAGTCGTGGGCATGGGTCCTTTGGCGGTGAAGGCCAGATAGGGGCCTTCGTTAATATCAATACAAGAAAAGCCGGCGCTTGGGGCGGTAACGGCGACCCCTGCGGTTACAGTATATGGCCCCGTGGCATCTGTTTCGTAGGCTGAGTAAACGCCAAGAATTGATTGGCCAAATGGTGCCGACTTAGGCTGCCTGTTCGTTATTTTATCACTAACGCCACCGGCAAAGAACTGGCCCCACAAGCCCGGAAGTTTTGCTGTCGCCGGGTTAAATTCAGCGTGATTCGTTGTATGAACACTAAGGCCGGATACGATGAAATGCGGTATATGAACGGTTTCAGGCGCCATGCGTACAAGTTTCCTCCAACCTGCAGAAGGGATGATAGAGCAACAAGCTACACTTCTACACTCTCTAACTCTGGTATTGTGATAAAACACAGCCTGTTTTTGGCAGCGTAGGCGTGCTCTATCGCTCGTTTTGTAAAGGTAAGTTTGTATTATGGCCTCTGCCCCCTCCTCCTTAGAGTCACAATCCGCTTCGGCTATCGATCGACTGATTTCTATCATGGCGCAATTGCGTAATCCAAAAACAGGCTGTCCATGGGATGTTGCTCAGGATTTTGCCAGTATTGCCCCTTATACCATCGAGGAAGCTTATGAAGTTGCAGAAGCTATTGCGCAAAAGGATATGGAGGCCCTGCAGGAGGAGCTAGGAGATCTACTGTTGCAGGTGGTTTTTCACGCTCGTATGGCTGAGGAAGCGGGCCTTTTTGCCTTTGATCATGTTGTTGAAGGCTTGGTTGATAAGCTTATCCGGCGCCACCCCCATGTCTTTGGGGATTCCGTGGGCCGAAACCAGGATATCCATAAGATCTGGGAAGAGGCCAAGACAGCCGAACGAGCGGCAAAAGCGTTGAAAACGGGTGCCTCTGCAAAGATGCCCAGCATTCTTGATGGGGTTGCCCTGGCACTCCCTGCCCTGACGCGGGCCGAAAAGCTTCAGAATAGGGCCGCCAAGGTCGGGTTCGACTGGCCGAGCCCTGTGCAAGTATTGGATAAAATAGAGGAAGAGATTGGCGAATTGCGGGCCGCCTTGAGCCAGAGTGGCGCTGACGGTAGCCAAGCCGCTATTCATGAGGAGTTTGGAGATCTGTTATTCGCGATTGTCAATTTAGGGCGGTGGTTGAAAATTGATTCTGAGCAATCTCTAAGGGATTGCAATCAAAAATTTATAAATAGGTTTAACTATATAGAAGAAAATATTGATTTTAATAAGAAAACCCCATCTTTAGGGGAGATGGAAGCTCTTTGGCAAGAAGCAAAGAAAATTTATAAAAAATAATTACTTATCAAGGATCTTTAAGAAGACTCATTAAACTTGAAGTATCCCATCGATTATATCCGCGTTCTTGGATTTGAGCATAGAACTGGTCTACCAGGGCGGTGACCGGGAGTCGGGCGCCATTTTTGCGCGATTCATCCAGACAAATACCTAAATCCTTCCGCATCCAGTCGACGGCAAAACCAAAGTCGAATTTGCCCTGGCACATGGTCTTTCCGCGATTTTCCATCTGCCACGACTGGGCAGCGCCCTTGGAAATCACTGCCAACACCTTTTCCATATCGAGTCCGCCTTCTGGCCAAAATTCATCGCTTCAGCCAAGCCCTGAACCAGGCCAGCGATGCAAATCTGATTGACCATCTTGGTCAGCTGCCTGCTCTACTGGCCCGACTAAAACACAAGCCTTGGCATAGGATCCAGGATGGGTTTCGCGCGAGCGAATAGAACATCGTCTCCCCCGCACATAATCCCAAGCTGACCATTCTCGGCACCAGCCTGTCCCCCTGAAACAGGGGCATCGATAAAACCCACACCGCGCTTTTTCGCTTCCCGATCGGCTCCTGCGCTACACTGGCCGAGGCTGTTGTATGATCAACAAGGATACTGTCCCGACCTAAACCACTTAGAATACCAGTGTCACTCAGGGTAACTTGCCGGGAAGATCGTCGTTGCCGACGCAGGTCATCACATACTCAGCCGAGACTGAGGCTTTTTAGGGTTTTGGCAAACTTACCGCCATAGCGCGCTGCCCAAGCTTCGGCCTTCGCTTGGGTTCGGTTATAAACCGTTACATCATGGCCTTTAGCTTGAAGATGTCCTGCCATGGGGAATCCCATAACGCCAAGACCGATGAATGCAACCTTCGCCATAACGAATCCCCTCTTCTCTTTATCGTTATCTTAAATCCTTTACTCAATCTTATGGGTAGGATCGAGAAAGAATTTTCTTAACCGTAGCAGATCAACGGAATTTACCCCTGCAAGAAGCCCTCCCTTGAAGGTATCAGGGGTGTACGGCGCTCCATCCGCCAGCTTAATGCCGTCGCCGCCTGCTTCTTGTAGCAAAAGAACCCCAGCACAATGATCCCAGGGCTTAAGGCGATTGAAAAGATGAAATTCTTTTTGCCCCTCAAGAAATGCAAGATATTCAAAAGCGGCACACCGATGGCTCTGAATGCGGTGAAATCTAGAGGCAGAGGCTTTTACCAAGGAACGATGGACAGGGTCGATGGCGCTTAAGGACCAGCCGCCGCGCATATCGATCCAGGGTACCGATGCGTGGGCCGGTAAGGACGCGGTGGCCGGCGATAAAGGCGCCTTGCCCAGCAAATGCTGTGGCGATCCGCTTATTGGGAATATCATAGATCCATCCTGCAAGGGTCTTCTTATTTAGAACCAGAGCAACAATCATGCCAAAGAAAGGCTTTTCGGCAACGAAGTTTGCGGTCCCGTCTAGAGGATCGATAACCCAAATCGGTTTTGTAGGATCGTCAAGAACAGTTAGTTGCGTCGGATCGTCAGAAGCTGCCTCTTCACCCAGGATCGATGCATCGGGCCATAACGCGCTTAACCGGCGAGAGAGCAAGGCTTCTGCAGCAGGATCAATCACAGTGACCAGGGATTTATCGCTTTTTTGAGAAATATCGACGGGCTTAAGTTTTCCAAAATACGGGAGAATTTCTTGGTCTGCGACGTCTTTAAGAATAGCTGTGACTGCATGAGGATCTGGAAGATGGGACGGGATATTAGGTGCCACGGTCTATCTCGCGGACCGTTGGATAGCGGGCCAGAAAGCGGGAGAGATCTTCCGGCGCAATCCCAACAGTGAGTAAAATTTCTTGGTCATCATGATTTTGGCGGTTAAGAACCTGGCTGTGTTTATAGAGCCATGCGAGAGCCGAACCGTCTGTCGTTGAGAGGGCAAGGGTTACAATGGCGCGGCCCTTATCCAGTATAGTATCGAGAGCTTTCAAAAGTGTATCACACCCCTGCCCTGTTAAGGCCGAAACAGGGACTATACTTTTGTCGCGCGAGGCTATTGTCCCGAGGGCGTCTTGTTGAGCCGGTGCAAGCAAGTCAATCTTATTTTGCGCTTCAATCAAAGAGATGCTCTTTTCGGGGTTGTCCATAACTTCATCTAGGACATCCATAACATCTTGGCGTTGTGCGGCACTGAAGGGGTCGGCCATATCGCGGACATGGACCAAAACATCGGCTTCGCGAACTTCTTCAAGAGTTGCGCGGAAAGCGGCGATAAGTTGATGAGGAAGATCAGAGATGAATCCCACGGTATCCGATAAAATAACAAATCGCCCGGAGGGAAGACGGATTTGCCGCATTGTTGGGTCGAGGGTTGCAAACAACATATCTTTTGCGAGAACTTCGCTTCCCGTGAGACGGTTAAACAAAGTTGATTTCCCAGCATTGGTGTAGCCAACGAAGGCAACGATGGGATACGGAACTCGGGTACGCGCCTGACGGTGCAGACCACGAGTTCTTGCCACAGCACTCAGGTCTTTTTTAAGAGTTACGATCCGCTCGTCGATAAGGCGGCGGTCGATTTCCAATTGCGATTCACCAGGGCCACCTAAGAAGCCAAAACCGCCGCGTTGTCGCTCAAGATGGGTCCAGCTTCTAACCAGGCGGCTGCGTTGATATGTCAGAGCAGCAAGCTCGACCTGCATCTGCCCTTCCCGTGTATGAGCGCGGGCGCCAAAAATCTCGAGAATGAGGCCGGTACGATCAATAACCTTGGCCGACCAGGCTTTCTCGAGGTTTCGCTGTTGAATTGGCGTAACGGTCGCATCGATGACAACGATTTCTATATGGTGATCCGCAATAGATTGAGCAATTCGCTCGACCGTGCCGCGACCAAACAAGGTTGCAGGCTTAGGCGTGCGGATTGGCACAATCTCAGCCATGGCGACATCGAGGTTGATCGCAAGAGCAAGCCCGTTAATTTCTTCGAGCTTAGCTTCGGGCGTCCGTAACGTGCGCTTGGCAGCGGAAAGATGCGTAAAAACAGGGTGCAGAACAGCGCACCGCCCTGCA
Organism: Alphaproteobacteria bacterium; assembly: GCA_041396725.1. Taxonomy (GTDB): domain Bacteria; phylum Pseudomonadota; class Alphaproteobacteria; order JAWKYA01; family JAWKYA01; genus JAWKYA01. The sequence goes on along the minus strand of JAWKYA010000024.1, from coordinate 10,960 downwards.
ACCTTATGGGGCACGGTCATTACGCTGCAAAATAAAGAGGTAGAACCCTTTTATGCATCTCCATCATCGCCATCTTTGCCATCGAACAATTGAATAGGGCCTGGCGGCATGATGGTTGAGATCGCATGCTTGAAGACAAGTTGAGAATGATTATCGCGACGTAATAAAATGCAATAATTATCAAACCATGTGACGATGCCTTGCAATTTTACCCCATTAACTAAAAAGACAGTGACTGGCATTTTAGATTTGCGGATGTAATTGAGAAAGACATCTTGAAGATTGCTTGTTTTATCGTTCATGGGCGCCCTGTTTTTCTATGGGTCAGTTTTGCTTGGTCAGATTGTTGACGATTTTTCGGCTCTCCCGCAACCCCCCTAGCCAGAATCTTGGAGAATTTATGCGCGTTAAATATTGGTTATTTGCAATATAAGCTGTTTTAAAGTAGGGCAATCAACGATATGCATTGCGGGAGGATAATCTTTAAATTCCGCCGTACCGGGATCGGCATCGCCAATTAGAATGGGACTACAACCCGAGTTGTAGGCGCATTGCATATCGATACCCGCATCCCCAACGAACCACACGGCTGGTCCGGGATTAATCGTTTTTCCTGCCAGAGCCAGGATAACGGGTGCAGTATGGGGCTTATCATGGATGGCATCCGCAGCACCAACAAGACGCGAAAATAAAGATGTCCAACCAAGGTACTCGGCCTCGGCGCGCAAAAAACGCCCTGTCTTGTTACTGACAACGCCCAAATAAATGCCGCAGCTGCTCACTGTGCGTAACATGTCCTCGGCGCCAGGTTTAGCAGTCAATCCTTCCAGGTGCCGTTGCGCAAAGGTTTGATAGTAAATATCGCGGGCCTCGGGCCACCGCTCGCCAAACATAAGAGGGAAACTGTCCCGGAGAGAGGCACGCACACGTTGCTGGGTTTCTTCGTAACTCCACTCGGGGTGGCCCATCGCCACTAAGGTGGTATTTAGAGCAATATGGATCGCACCCCAATTATCGATCAGAGTATTATCCCAATCGAACAGAATAGCATCAGGACGGTGCATTGTCGTAACCAAGATAACGCCAATTAAATCGTTTCGGGCGTAAATTGTGCGACATAGGCTTGGCGCAATGCCTGAGCGACAGGGCCAGGAACCCCTTTCCCCACGGGCGTTTTATCGATAGAGGTGACAGGGAGTACAAAGGACAGGGTGCTTGAAATAAAGGCTTCGCGCGCTGTTTTAGCCTCATCGACCGTAAAGGGTTTTTCATCGAAGGGAATGCCTTGGGTTGCAGCGATCTCGACCAAGGCCATGCGGGTAATCCCGTTTAAGATAACATGGCTAACTTTACGAGTACGGAGAACGCCCTTAGCATCCACGATCCAAGCGTTCGTCGATGTTCCCTCTGTCACATAGCCGTCGCTATCCACAAGCCAAGCCTCATGGGCGCTCGCCTCCGCAGCTTGCTGTTTACCCAAGCAGTTGGGGAGAAGCGAGATGGATTTTACATCCCGACGCAGCCAGCGGATATCTGGTACAGTAATGACAGAGACCCCAGTTTCTAAGAGAGCCAGCGGGGTTGGCTTAATGCGCTTTGCCGTGACAACGACCGAAGGTGTGGCATTCTTGGGAAACTTATGATCGCGTGGGGCAACGCCGCGGGTCACTTGTAAATAAACGATGCCGTTTTGCACGCTATTACGCCGGATTGTCTCCTGCATAATATGCAGAAGCGCCGTATCTGCCATAGGCGATGGGATTTGAATTTCTTTTAAGGAACGATGCAGGCGCTGCATATGTCGTGCGCCATCGACCAGTTTTCCTTTATGTACAGCGATAACCTCATAGACGCCATCGGCAAATTGGTAGCCGCGATCCTCAACATGCACAGCAGCATCTTGATGCGGGAGATATCGTCCATTGACATAGGCGATGCGTGACATAACTATCCCTTTATCAGCTTTTATGGATTAGTCTTTAGGCATCAAGTTTTGTCTGAACACCGAGGAGCTTAAGCTTTCGATGTAAGGCTGAACGCTCCATTCCAACGAAGTTCGCTGTCCGAGAAATATTCCCACTAAATCGCGTGATTTGCGCCAAGAGGTATTCTCGCTCAAACAATTCCCGGGCTTCCCGCAAGGCGAGATTCATAATCTCACTACCCTTATCCCATTTAAGAACCGCAGGTGCGTTTGAGCCGACCTCCGGAGGAAGCATATCGGCACGGATAAGTTCCGATGATTGGCCAGGTGCCATAATTAAAAGCCAATCGATAATATTTCGAAGCTGACGGACATTTCCTGGCCAGTCGTAAGTTTGCAGAGCCGTCACAGTATCTTCGCCGAGGGAACGCGCAACAAGGCCAGCGCTCTCTGCACCGCGTTGAATAAAATACCGTGCAAGCAGAGGAATGTCTTCTCGACGTTCGCGCAAAGCAGGAACACGGATAGGAACCACGCTTAATCGATAATAAAGGTCTTCGCGAAAACGCCCCAAAGTCATTTCTTCTTGGAGATTTTTACTCGAGGAAGCGATGACACGAACATCGACTTGGACACGATTGGATCCGCCGACACGCTCGAAAGATTGTTCCTGTAGAACGCGAACGATTTTACTCTGAGTCTCAAGAGGCATATCAGCGACTTCGTCAAGAAGAAGCGTACCGCCGTGAGCGCGCTCCATAGTGCCGACTTTTCGCGCGCTCCCATTTTCCCCATGCTCGGTCCCAAAAAGTTCGATTTCAACTTGTTCGGGGGATAAGGTTGCGCAGTTTAAGGCAACAAAAGGATTGGATTGACGGGCCGAAGCAAGGTGGATAAGCCGGGCGACAACCTCTTTACCAGATCCAGGCGGACCCGAGATCAAAACCCGGCTTGAGGTCGCACTCACCTTCTCGATAATTTGTCGAAGTTGAGTAATTAAAGGACTATCGCCCAGCAATTCGGTATTCGTGCCAGCTTTAAGGCGCAGCTCGGCATTTTCGCGGCGGAGCTGTGCAGCCTCGACGGCACGGCGGACAATAAGAAGCAAACGATCGGAATCGAAAGGCTTTTCGATAAAATCGTATGCTCCCATCTGAATCGAGGCGACCGCAGTTTCGATGTTGCCATGACCACTGATCATAACAACCGGAAGATCGGGGTGTTCGGCCTTCACCTGTTGTAAGATTTGCAGGCCATCGAGAGGGCTGCCCTCCAACCATATATCTTGAATCAATAAATGCGGGGTACGTTCGCGAATAGCTTGAATGGCCGAATCTGAATCGCTGGCCGTTCGCGTTATATAACCTTCATCTTGAAGGATGTCGGCGATCAGGCTGCGAATGTCATTTTCATCGTCGACGATAAGAATATCATGCGCCATGGAAATTTATCTTTTTCTCAGATTCTGGGATGTCTTTATCGGTGGTTGCTTTTAATCGGGATAAGAAGTGAAGAACGATACGCGCCCCTCCCCCGGGACGATCATCGAGTGTAAGCGTTCCATTGTGATCTTCCATAATTTTTTTTACGATCGCGAGGCCGAGGCCGGTTCCTTTTGTTCGTGTAGTCACATAGGGTTCCATAAGGCGTTCACGGCCAATCTGCGGAAAACCCTTACCATTATCTTCGAGGACTAAAGTTGCCGTGGTTGCATCCATGATAACTGTGGCGGTAATACGGCCGGCGGGTAAATTATCTCCCTCGCGGCCTTCAATACTATCGATCGCATTTTGTATCAGATTTGTTAATGCTTGCCGAAGTTGCCGCGCATCGCACCACAGAGAAACAGGCTCGGGAGGGAATATAACATCAAAGGTGATCCCTGTATGAGCCACGCGCTGTAGAAAAACAGATTGCCGAACAACCTCAGAGAGATCATCCAGCTTCATCGTTGCTGTTGGCATACGCGCAAAAGCGGAAAACTCGTCGATCATGCGGCCAATGTCACCCACATGACGGACGATGGTATCGGTACAGGTCGTAAAGGCATCGGTATCTTCGGAAATCTGTTTGAGATACTTACGTTTAAGTCGTTCGGCTGAAAGCTGGATCGGTGTTAAAGGATTTTTAATTTCATGAGCCAGCCGTCGCGCCACATCTGCCCATGCAGCGATTCTCTGAGCCGAGAGAAGCTCCGTAATATCATCGAAGGTTGCAACATAGCCTTTGACGGTACCGTCTTCGCGTTCCGTCGTAATGCGTACAAAAAAGGTTCGTTGGCCGCTTTGGCGGGAGAGAACGATTTGCTTTTCAAACCCCCCTCGCCCTCCGCGCTGACGCGCTTCATGTAAAGCTCCTTTAAGCTCAGGGATAATCCGCTCGAGTTTCTGGCCATGCATGGCCACGAGATCTATCTCTAACAGACTTGAGGCAACCCGGTTTGGCAAATCAATACAGCCATCCTGATCGAGGCCGACAACGCCGACCGAGACGCCTTCAAGTACAGCCTCGGTAAATCGACGACGAAAGTCGAGCTGGGTATTTGCCTCTATAAGTTCATGCTGTTGGGATTGGAGGCGGTCGGTCATCCGGTTGAAGGCACGGCTTAAGATTCCGATTTCATCACTGCCCTGGACAGTGGGAACGCGTACAGAAAGATTTCCCATAGCAACGTCACGGCTCGCTGAAATCAGATATCCAATCGGGCGGACAAGCCGGTTAGCTAAAAATAACCCCGCCAAAATTGCAGCGAGCAGGACAAGTAAAGAGATAACAGCAAAAATCAGAATAAAAAAGATTTCAAAGTGAGTCCGCTCTGTTTCGAGAGTGTCATAGGTTTTAACAGAGACCCGTGTGCGCTGGATATGTGCAAGAACACTGGGATCGACGAACCGCCCAATAGAGAGCAAAACGCCACCAAGATTATCCAATCTGACCAAGGCACGAACGCGGTCGTCGTTCTCGCCGGTTAAAATGGCGACTTCCCCTGACATCGCGCGTTCGATGTCGTTGCCAGACATGGCTTCAAGCTGGGTCGAGAAAGCAAATCCCGCGCGGGCGATAATAGCGCCATTCGAAGGATCGATTATCATCGCTTCATTCAAAGCGCGAAAGGCAACCTGGGCTTCTAAAACCTTGGTTAGGGCAAGCGGATCTAAGAGCAATTGCGGCGCTTGCCGATTAAGATCGGCGGCCATAGCCGTTGCATCGCCGGTGATCGTATTTCTATGCTCGATCAGATAAGCCTCGGCAGCCTGCATCGAGTCATGAAGGGCAATTTTAATGGATCATTGAAGGTTGCGACGACTGCATAATTGAAAAAGAAAAGAAGCGTGCAACGACGATCGCTGGTAACTTTAACAATAACACTGAAGAGAATAGCGAGTTGGATGTGGAGACGCGACCCGGCTGCCCCCTGTTGGCGAGCTTGCCACAGGCGCACGATACTCGCACCGACCGTTGCACCTAAAGCCAACAGGACGATGATATCAAGGACCAGGAGTTTTTGAATAAGATCGTATTGGTTCTCTGTTCCAAAACTGCCATTAAGCGCAGCATAGGTCACGCCACCTGCCACGATCGAGCAGAGGATCAAGACGGCCGTTAATTTACGCGCAAGATGCCATTGGCGTGCCCACAGCGTAAGACGTAACCAGTAAGAAGAAGAAACGGGGCGGCTTAACGCCATGGCAAGAGTTCCTTGAGTATAGAAGCTTTCACTTAATGCCTCGAACCAATTCAATATCGAGGTCGCGTATTTTTTTGCGCAGTGTGTTTCGATTCAACCCCAAAAGATATGCGGCTTTAATCTGATTACCGCGTGTAAGGCCAAGGGGTTAACTCGATCAACAGCTTTTCGACCTCGCGGATAATCCGGTCATAGGGACCCGAGGATGGGAGATCGTCTTGGTGAGCTTCAAAATAGCTGCGAAGCTGTCGTTCGACAACGCTGCCAAGCCCTTCATTTTCATCTCCCGTGGAAGTGCCGGCGGACGGTTCTGATGCCGCGGAGGGTGTTGAGTTTCTGCCAATTCTGCCGCGATAATCTCCGCTGGGATTGTATCATAAGGATAAAGAACCGCCAGACGCCGCACCAGGTTTTCCAGTTCCCGTACGTTTCCTGGCCATGGATGCCGGCGCAGCCTCTCCATGGCGCTGGGTTCCGAGGATTTTATGAGGTAGGCCTCTCCGGCTGCCTGAGCAAGGAAATGTCTGGCTAAATCAGGAATATCCTCAGCGCGTTTCCCGTAAAGCAGGAACACGGATGGGTACGACATTTAATCGGTAAAACAGATCCTCACGAAACAACCCTTGTCGCGTAAGGATTTTAAGATCCCGATGGGTGGCGGCAATGATGCGAACATCAGCGCGGATGGGGGTTTGCCCGCCGACATATTCGCTTGTTTTGAAGAACGCGAAAGGCGCGTTTGAGCCTCAAGAATATCGCCGATTTCATCGAGAAATAACGTTCCCCCTTGAAAGCTTGCTCAAAACGGCCAGGGGTACGCGCCGTTGCGCCTGTGAAGGCCCCTTTTTTCATGCCCGAAAGCTCGGACTCAATAAGATCCCGAGGGATAGCGGCCATGTTGATGGCGATGAACGGATGTTGCCGTCGTTTACCATAATCGTGCAGCGCGCGCGCGCAATCAGTTCTTTGCCAGTGCCGGATTCCCCTACAATCATAACGGTAAGGTCGGTTGCCATCAGTCGTGCCAAGATCCGGTAGATTTCTTGCATAGCGGGGCTGCGACCGATAAGAGTGATTGCTCATCGCTCTCGGCAAGGCGGATCGTGATGATGCTGACCCCGCGGGTTCTTGGCGGCGGGCACGTTTGACGACACGCACCAACTCGGCCAAATCGAAGGGTTTGGGTAGGTAATCAAAGGCGCCCTTTTCTGTTGCTTTCACCGCCAGTCAGAAGGGTGTTCTGGGCGCTCATAACGATAATCTTTAATTGCGGCCGCACCTTTGCGAATTCGCGGAATGAGATCAATCCCATTTCCATCAGGCATCACTACGTCGGTTACGACAACATCACCCTCTCCGGATTCGATCCAACGCGCCATAGAGTTGCAGCATCGCCCGTCACTTTTACGGCAAGGCCGATACGACCTAAAGCCTCGCTTATAACCAATCGGATGGCTTGATCATCGTCAGCGACAAGAACGGTGGCGGTCATCGGCGATCCTCTCGATCCTCTGCCGAGATATGAGTCATGCTCGTAGTGCTACGTGGCTGCATCGGTAGCATAACGCGAAATGTCGTCCGCCCAGGTTGACTCTGAACATCGATAACGCCCCCATGATCGCCAACGATCTTAGCAACCATGGCTAATCCCAATCCTTTACCGTCAATTTTCGTCGTCACAAATGCATCGAACATATGCGGTAAAAGGTCATCTGGGATACCACTTCCATTATCTTGGATGGTAATCAACAAAGGTAGATCCATAGACTGGGTCGTACCGGGGACCGCAAGCCGAACACCATGCTGATAGCGGGTTGTGAGACAAATTTCACCCTCTCCCTCCGCGCAGGCCTCGGCAGCATTTTTAACGAGATTGAGGAAAGCCTGAATCAAAAGATCTCGGTTTCCATGAACAGGTGGTAATGAAGGGTCATATGCCTCGATAAACCGTATGCCGTGCGCAAAGCCAGAGGTGGCGACTTGCTGAACATGGGTGAGGACTTCGTGGATGTTCACAGCACTTCGCGCCAATGGTCGTAAATCTGAAAAAGCCTCCATCCGATCGACCATGGCGCAAATTCGGTCGGTTTCAGTAACGATCAGCTGGGTCAATTGCCGTTCTTCCTTTGAAGCGCCCTCCTCTAACAGCTGTGCTGCACCCCGGATTCCCGATAGAGGGTTCTTAACCTCGTGAGCGAGCATCGCGGCCATGGCGGTGACGGACCGCGCCGCATGGCGATGGGTTAACTGTCGATCAATGGTGCTGGCAATAGAACGCTCTTGGATGGAAAGCACAATAGAGTCAGTATTCAGGGGAACTGCGCTTAAGGAGACAAGATGGCTACCAATCCGAGGGGTTTGTAGGGTAACACTATCTTGGGTCACACTGCTGTTGCTGGCACGCGCTTGCGCAAGGAGCGTAAAGACAGGGCTGTCGGTAGGTAGGATGGTGTCTAGGCGTTGTCGCCGCAGGACAGAGGCGCTTGCTGCGAAGAAGGCTTCTGCGGCGGCGTTGGCATAATCGATAGTCCCTTCGCGCGTAATTAAAATAACCGGATAAGCCAGAACATCGAGAATAGACGCAGCAAACTTATATGTGTCCTGTTTTTTCGTTGGCTTACGGAGCGGTGCGAGCATGGATCACGCTGCCTTCTGCAAATCGGCGGTTTGGGCGAAGGCTTCCCGGAGAAGCGTAATGACCGTATCAGGAGTGGTCGCACAGGTGAGCTGAGTCTGAAACAGGTTTGCTTGGGGTAATCGCGCAACCGCCCAGGCAAGGTGCTTGCGGGCCATTTTTATGCCGCGATCCAGCCCGTAGGTGGTAAGGATGTCTTGGTAATGCGTGATATGGATCTCCGCTTGGCGTTCATACGAAGGTGGGGCTGCTCTGGTTCCTGTTTCCAGATAATGGACAAGGCGACCGATCAGCCAAGGCTGCCGCACCGCTGCCCGGCCCACCATTAAACCGTCAGCACCTGATGCGGCCAGGCATGCCGTTACCGACTCTTCTGATTGAATATCTCCATTAGCAATAACAGGTATTTGTACGGTCTTCTTAATGTTTTTAATGAAACTCCAATCAGCATGACCGGTATAGAATTGCTCCCGGGTGCGGCCATGGACAGTGATCATTTGAATACCACTGGCTTCAGCGATCTTGGCAAGGCTGGGTGCGTTACGATTGTTGAGATCCCAGCCAGTTCGCATTTTTAGCGTTACAGGAACATCGACGGCTTTGACAACAGCTTCGAGGATCCGTGCTGCCTGTCGCTCATCCCGCATTAAAGCCGCTCCGCCAACTTGACCATGGGTGATCTTTTTTGCCGGGCAGCCAAAATTTATATCGATCACCGCAGCGCCACGATCCACACAGAGCTTGGCGGCTTCGGCCATAACCAAGGGCTCGCACCCAGCGATTTGCACAATAATCGATGGTTCTTCGTCCCAGTCCGTGGTCTGTCGTTTTTGAAATCTGGGGCGCGTTTTCTCGGCATCGATCATTTGCCGGCTCGCGATCATCTCCGAGACGACCCATTGAGTGCCACAGGCGCGTGCCAGGGTACGAAACACCCGATCCGTTACTCCCGACATAGGGGCAAGGATGACAGGCGTATTCATAGTAAGCTTACCAAGCTGTATGCACAAATTATAGGCAGAAGCGGTCATTGCCGAAGTGTTAGGCAATTTGTGCTGTCTGCCAAGAGAAATTTGGCTGAAATAGCTAATAAACTAGGCGACAGCGGCGCCTGGCAACAGTAGAAGAACAGCACCGAAGGAGAGAAATCTATGCCAGGAACTGTTGCACTTGTCGTTGCTGCGGGGAGAGGATCCCGTTTAGGGGGCGAAATCCCCAAGCAATACCTGCCGATCGCTGGCCAAATACTGCTGCGCTATAGCTTGGAAACTCTTAGGAAACACCCCTTGATTCAGGGGGTCCGTGTTGTGATTCACCCTGATGACCGTGATTTCTATAATAAAGCAGCGGCGGGGCTAGAATTGCTCGCGCCGGTTTCTGGCGGCGATACGCGGCAGCAATCCGTTCTCAATGGGCTCGAAAGTCTCGTGGCAGAAAAACCGGATCTTGTCCTCATCCATGACGGCGCCCGTCCCTTCTTGGATTCTGCAACCATCGATCGGGTCATTGCTGGGCTAGCAAATGCGCCTGGCGCCATTGCTGCGATGCCAGTTGCGGACACGGTTAAGCGTGCCAATGGGACAGGGGCAATTGCTGATACCATTGATCGGCGTGGGTTGTGGCGGGCACAAACACCTCAGGGTTTTCGTTATGCAGATATTCTTAAGGCGCATAGAGCGCAGGCTGGACGGGAATTAACCGATGATGCTGCCGTTGCCGAACAACTGGGTTTTGAAGTGGTTGTTGTACAAGGAAGCGAGGATAATTTTAAAGTGACAACACGTGAAGATTTGGGTCGCGCCGAGCGGCGGCTAATAGGGGGTACCGCTATGGATTACGAATATCGTACCGGCAGCGGATTTGATGTTCACGCTTTCGAGCCAGGCGATGGGGTTTGGCTTTGTGGTGTAAAGGTCCCCTTCGAGGCAAAGCTCAAAGGTCATTCCGACGCTGATGTTGCTTTGCATGCCTTGACGGATGCATTGCTGGGTGCTGTGAGCGCTGGCGATATTGGTCAGCATTTCCCACCCTCGGATCCCCGGTGGAAAGGGGCGAACTCGGCACAATTCATTAAGCACGCCGCGGATCTTGTGGCGCAGCGCGGTGGAATGATTACCCATCTCGATGTGACGATTATCTGCGAGCGACCCAAGCTTGGGCCGCATCGGGAAGCGATGGTGATGCGTCTTGCCGAAATCCTAGGGGTGGCGGCGCACCGGGTCAGCGTTAAGGCCACGACGACAGAAAAGCTTGGATTTACAGGCCGTGGCGAGGGTATTGCGGCTATGGCCTCTGCCACTGTCCGTATGCCATCTTCATCATGAAGCTGCCGCTCGCCTGGACGATTGGAAGTTTTTTTGGCATCGGACGCCTTCCCGGTGCGCCGGGAACCTGGGCGTCTCTCGTCGCTCTTCCGCTTGCCTGGGTTCTTTTTTATGCCGGGGGTATCACGGGCCTGGCGATCGCCGTTCCGATCCTGTTTGCGGTTGGCGTATGGGCGGCGCGGCAAATCATCTGGACCACAGGAAAGGAAGATCCCTCCATCGTTGTGGTGGACGAGATTGTGGGTCAATGGATCGCGCTCTTGCCAATTGGATTGGTGGATGGAGAATTTACGTGGTGGCAGTGGCTCGCAGCTTTCGTTTTATTTCGTGCTTTTGACATTCTAAAGCCATGGCCGATCAGCATGGTCGATCGTGATCTAAAAGGTGGG
>JAWKYA010000023.1:0-32343 GCA_041396725.1 Alphaproteobacteria bacterium | reverse complement strand
CCCGATAGACCAATGAACCCTTGCGCAGGCAACTGGGGAATCAATGCTGCGGCCAAACGATTTCCTAGGCGATTCCACGGCGGCACCAGTACCGGTAAGTAGGATGATCCGAACATCTGCCTGAGTAAGTCTTGACCCCGCCTAAGTTCTGCAAGGCAAATCGCTGGATCGCGATCCGCAGGGTACTCGGATTTTTTTTCGGACGGCGGCGCGTGGTTTTTATGGGCCCAGCCGTGCTGAAGAATTCTTACCGCCTCTTCCTGGGCAAGGCGCTGGGGAAGAGAGGGGTCGGTGGCGGCCGGCACCACCGCCAAGGCGAGAGGAATCCGATGCCGCTGGACCAAAGCTAAGAGACGATCAAGGTGGGGTGTGGCCGCAACGGCATCGTCGTCCCGCCACCAAACGTCAAGGGTGCGCCCCCTCTGGCGATGGTGGGTCAGAGCCTGTTCGAGTTGCGCCCAGGGTGCATCGTCAGGCATCACTCTTGCCTCACGCTGCGGTGCCGATGATAGGCTTCCATCACCAATCGGGCGCTGGCAAGGCGTCCTGAGAGATCGATGGTATCGACCGTAGGCCGGGGCATTTGTGAAGCGGCATCGAGGGCGGCGGCAAGCTGTCGAGGTTCCAGTCTGTCTTCAGTCAGGTACATGAGAAGACGGTGCCGCGCCATGACCTCGGCGCGGATCGTCTGTTCCGTTTCGCCTTCGGCGGCGAAGGGGATGACAAGGGCGCGGGCTTGGGCGCTTAAAATATCCATCGTGGTATTATACCCTGCGCGGGATAAAGAGACGACACAGTGGCGAAGCCGGGTACGGAAATCATCCTGCGGCCGCTCGAGGATCAGATCGTTCGAAGCAGCGCCTAAGGTCTGACGGACTCTGTCTAATTCTTGCGGGGCAATGCGGCACCGCCAGGGCCGATCCTTCAGCGTCGAGAACGGGCGTGCCGCCGCCGCCGCCGCAATAATCGGCAAGGCAACCCCGCCGCCGCCGGCGGAAATAAGAACCTCTAAGTCAGGAGGGGAATCCGTGAAAGCGGGTGGCAGTTGCTCCGTCATAGGGAATTCAGGAACCATATACCCGGTATAACGGAGAGTATCGGCGATTTCTCTTGCGGCGGGGAAGGTGACGTCAAGGGGAATGATTTTAGGGTCGCTGTGAACGAGGATCAGATCGTAAAATCGCTGAATCAAGGCAACGGTGGCGGCCATGCGCTCAGGTTTTGGTGTTGCCAGGATATCGCGCACCGAAGCCATCACCAGCGGTCGCGGCTGCTGTTTTCTTGTCTGTTCCAGTAGGGGCTTCAGCTCGAAAGCCATCATCCGCCGGCCGAAAGGGTAAAGTTCGGTGATCAAAACATCGGGTTCGGTTTTGTCATAGGCAGCCAACAAAGCCGCCCGGCGCCGATCCTTCCAGGTGGCGGTCAGGGGACGATCCGCCTCGTCGCGCAAATCGGCGAATCCGGCATCGGCGGCGCGCAAGGGCGGAAGCTGGATAAAGGAGACCTGAGGGGGGAGGGTCAATCCTGGTGCTGGAAATCCTCCCGAGGCTAAGGTAACGCGGGCACCCGCGGCGATCAGCCCGTCGGCCAAAGTTAAAGCGCGGCTTAAGTGCCCGACCCCTAAGAGGTGTTGCACATAGATAAAAACCGATGGTCCTGTCATGGCCCTTTTTCCTCTATCGATTTCATGACGAAGACGTCTTAGTCCCTGTCCCTGAGGGTACCCCTGAGGGCATCCCAGATGGTGGCTCTGATGGCGCCGCGGATGTTGTGAGCGGGATGTTGGTTTTCTCGAGACCCACAATACTCCTCCCCGTATCATCATCGGGTGTGAGGTGAAAAAGATGGAGACAGCCATCGTCCAATCGGTGAGGCAGTTTACCGATCATCGGCCAAGACGTCGCAAGCGCGTAAAGCGCGCGCAAGATTCCTTTATGGCAAATAAAGAGAGTGGCCTGACCGCGGTGGGCGATCTCTGTGAGCAACGGCTGCAGCCGTTCTTGAACATGGCGGGGACTCTCGCCCCCTGGGGGAGTGAAATCGAGGCCTTGATTTTCAGCGGCGGTAAAATCACCTCTCAGTTCTGCCCTGAGATCGGCCAATCGCCGCCCTTCCCATTCACCCCAATCCATCTCGGTTAAGCGGGGATCGCTAAGTGCATCAGAGAAGCCTAAAATCTGCGCCGTTTGGCGGGCGCGTCCCAAGGGACTCGTCAAGACGGTAAAGGTTTTAAACTCTGGGGGTAGATGCCACGTCGCCACCCGGTCGCGTCCCTGGGGGCTTAAAGGGATATCCTTTCGGCCTTGAATGCGACCCTCTTCGGTCCACAAAGTGGGACCATGGCGGAGAATAGCAAGGAGGATTCTGGGATGAATCTTGGAATGAATCTTGAGCTCGAGCGGGGGCGAGGTTGTGCTCATGAGTACTCTGCCCTTCGTTTTGGCTCCGGTCCCGATAGGCGTTCTAATGGTGCCAGGTCAGAGCTGTCTTCAGGGCTGTCTTCAGGGCTGTCCCCAGGGCTGTCCCCAGAACTATCCCCAGGGCTATCCGGTGCAATCCCAAGCGCGGTTAAGTTTTGCGCGAGGATGGCCGCCCCCTGGGGCAGATCATGATAGCGGCGGACGTGTGCTGCTGCCCCGATTCCCAGCTGTACGCGCAGCGCTGAATCTTCGAGAAGTCGCCGGATCGCCAGAGCTAAGTCTGTGACCAAATCCTTTGTGCTGGGGACGATGATCCCACCGATTCCATCGGCAACGACCGCATCGACCCCTGTGCCAGGGCCCACAATTACCGGAAGCCCTGCAGCCTGGGCTTCCAAGAGGGTCATACCATAGGCCTCGCGGATCGCCGGCCAAACCAGGATGTCTGCGGCCCTATATAGGGGGGGTAAGGCTGTCTCACTTTGGAACCCGAGATATCGGACGCGAACATCCCCTAGAGAGTTCAAAGGTGCAAAGGCCTGTTCCACCTGGGTTCGTGCGGGCCCATCCCCTACGATCAGCATTTGCCAGGGGCGATCGTGGATCTGGTGGAGGGCTTGCGCCAAAAGCCGATAGCTCTCGAGCTTATCGCCGGGTCGGAACATGCCGACAGCCAAAAGCCAGGGGAGAGACGAGGGGATGTTATATCGCTGAGCGATCTCGTGGCGTGCCCTCGCTTTAAAAACGGTTAAGGTTTGCCCCTGAGCTTGCCCCTGAGCTTGCCCTGGGCCTGGGGCCTGTTCTGGGGCCTGTTCTGGGGCCTGTTCTGGGGCCTGTTCTGGGGCTTTCCCCAGGATTGGGTCGGGGACTGGGTTGAGGACTGGGTCAAACGGGGCCACTTCGAGAAAAGGTGGCAAAGACACCAGGCGTTCTGGAGGTACAAGATCTGTTAGCCCTGCGCGGTCGGTGGCGGTAAAACAAAAAACGCGGTCAGCGATAGCAAGAGCGGCAAGGGTAGATCGATACCCTCTATCCCATGGCCCCCCGGCCTGTTTGCGGGCAACGGAAGCCTCGGCTACCAGGTAAGGGATCTTTAAAGCGGCGGCGACCCGGGGTCCCAACCAGTCTGGCGCCTTATGGTACAGGTGATAGGTGAACCAGGCCCGCGGCCGTTGGGTTACAGGCAGAGCCTGAAGCCGTCGGATTAATCGCAAGGCTAGGCGGTCCCCCAAGTGTGCGAGACTCTCTTGGCGGTTGCGATCTCCCATCTTATCGAAGCTACGGAACTGACTAACAAGATCAACGGCAAACCCTGCCCGGCGCAAAGCCCGCATCAATAGCCGCGCCATGCGCCGGTCGCCCGAAGGCACCGGATGGCGTGGCGATTTCATGGGGGCATAAAAGGCAATGGGCATCTCTCGGGCTTCCCTAACGCGCGCGCCGGGCGGGCGTTGCGCTCGGCAGTCCAGGGTTCCTAAGTTTTTGCGCAAGGAAATCGATCCCGGCACTGGCCGAGAAAACGGTGCGAACCCGGGTATTTCCGGCGGCGCCAAGGTGTTGACGCAGCACCGGGTCCCGGATCAACCGTTCAAGAGCCTGAGCCAAGGCGGCAGGGGCTGACGGTGGCACCAAAAGCCCAGTTTCCCGGTCGATGATAAGTTCCGATACCGCCGCCGCTGTTGTGGAGACACAGGCCAATCCCTGACTTTGCGCCTCCAACAGGACATTAGGTAGGCCATCGCGGTCACCATCCGGCGCAATCTTAGGCGCTAAAACGAAGAGATCTGCGGCGCGCAAAGCTTTTAAAACCGCTTCGGATGTCGCCGCCCCGCGCCAGGTAATACGGTCGGCGATCCCCAATCGCCGTGCCAATTTGTGCATCCTATGTCCTAATCTCCCACCTCCAATGTGTATAAAATGCACATTAAGAGAAGATGGGAGAAGAGCTAGAGCCTGCAGCACGTCGTCATAACCTTTTTTAGGCACCAGGCGGCCGACCGAAAGAATTTGCACGGGATCATGGGACTGAAGGCCATCGCGGGCTGGTCGGAGGGGTGGTGGCGGAAATCGACGGAAATCAAGCCCGTGGTAGGTCAAAAAAACCCGGTCCTGCGGGCCAGGGGGCGCAAAATCCTGCAGGTGCGCCAGCCCTGCGGCCGTACAGGTCGTAACCCAGGCAGCATCCGCCAGTTTCTCCCGCTTTTCCCATGCCGGCGTGGTCCAAATATCCTTGGCATGGGCCGAGGCCGACCATGAAATCTCCCGCATCTGGGCCGTATAGCGGGCAACAGAAGCCGGAGTGTGCAAAAAATGCACATATAAGTGATCGATCGGCCCAAAATCACTCATCTCCGTCGCAAGAACAAGGGCTTGCCCAAATCGCCGGATCCGGTTCCGTGACCAATCCCGCCTAAGATCTTTAAGCCACGAAACCTTGGCCTTTGCATAACCAGGAAGCCGCCGGGCCGTCCGCCAAGCCTTGAAAACCCGCCAGGGCTCCTGATGAAGATACTCAGGCAGATAAACAACGGGTGCGGTAATTGAATTGTGTATTAAATGCACATTTTTATCAGTCGGGCGGCGTAAGGATACAATGACATAAGAAAGTCCACGCGCCCCCAGTCCAGCTAATTCCTGGGCGATAAAGGTTTCCGAGAGTCGCGGATAACCCTTCACAATGATGGCCAACCGCGGCCGAGGACTAAGGCTGTTATTGATCGCTTCTAGGATTGCTTCTGGGGTCGCTTCTGACGCTACTTCTGGGGCCGCTTCTGGCCTATCCTGTACGGGATGCGGGGGTGTTGGGGATGAAGGGACCGGGGGTAGGGCCGAGGCCTGGTAGGAAGAAGGCGCGACATCCCCCCCCTGTACCGTCTCTAACGTTTCAGGAGCACCCAAAACAGGAGCGCCTAAAGGCAGAGAATCAGGTTTCTCTGGTTTCCGGGATGTAGGTGCGGTGGGCATATCATCCTCTTGTGTGAGGGCCTCTTGTGTAAGGTCCTCTTGTGCAGGGGGCACTGCCTTCGTCCAGAGGGTTATGCGCCATGGCCAGATCGTAAACTTAGGGCCGAAAGAAATATGCCCGGGAAGCGGCTCAACAAAATTCTAAAGCGCACAGATAGGGCGGACAACAACAGGGTACAACAGCAGAATACAACAGCTCAAGGCGTTGTGATGGCAAACCGCGGCCCACCCAAACGGCGCCCACGCTCCAACAGGAGGGTGACCAGCCGGTTTACATTATCAAGGCCGTCCAGCAATCCCGGCACGATAACCTCGGAAGGGCGGCGCTGTTGGGGGAGATGACGCAAGGCGGTGATCATGGTGCGCGGATCGCGATGACCATCATCTTCCAGCATGGCAACGAGACCAAGGTTCTGCGCACGGCTTGCGCGGATGTATTGTTCCAGCCGCGGCACGGTGCGCGGAACGACGAGGGCGCGTTTATCGAAGGACAAAATCTCGCAAAAAGTATTATAGCCCCCCATAGCGACGACACCGACGGCGCGTTCCATTAATCCTTCCATGCGCGCCTCGAAGGTGATGGCCTCTACGTCCGGGAGACGGCTTGCGCGTTCGAGGTATTCGGCTTGGCGCTCGTTCTGCATAAAAGGCCCTAAGACCAGAAGCGCCGGATAGGGCATGGAGCGATCGGTCTCGTAGGCTGTGAGGACCCAATCGAAAACCGTATCCCCATCGCCACCCCCTCCTGCCGTCACAAGAAGATAATCACTCCACCGCGACGTATAGGTACTTGCCGCCGCGGGCTGGGAGGGAACGGTCCGCTTCAGATAGCCTGTGAAAATGATTTTCTGGCGCACCGACAAGGGTAAATCGATCCCGGCGAGAGGGTCGTGGATCTGCGGCAGGCCATAAACCCAAATTTGATCGTACAGATTTTGCAGGGCGGGAAGGGCGTTTTTTCGCTCCCACTCGGGGGCCAAAAGGGCAGGCTCATCCAAGACATCGCGAAGGCCCAGAATACAGGGCGTCCCGCGCATCTTAAGCATTTCTAGGGTTTCGCGCACCTCCCCGCGAAGACCTAAAGGCTCTTTATCGACAATAAAAAGATCAGGATCGAAGATCTCGGCGGTATGGCGAATGATCGACGCCCGCATGGCGACGGTTTGCTCGATATCAATATGGAGATTGAGCGAGGTATAATCCCCGTTGCGCAGCTTGATTACCCCAGGGATGCGGACGAAGTCGACCCGGCTTCGAAAGTCGAAACTCCCAATGATCGGCGATCCCGAAAGGATCAAAGCCGATAATCCCTCATGTTCGCGCACCAGGTCGTGGGCAAGGGCGCGGCACCGGCGCAAGTGGCCAAGACCAAACGAATCGTGACTATAAATAAGAACACGGATGCCCGCCGCTTTTCGGGCTGTTGCTACACCGTCCATGGATATTTCCCTAACGCTAAGCTTTAACCCGTTTCAAGTGCGCGGTGTTTCGGTTGATCACCCCTACCGGCGCATCCTTAAGATGGGGTGTTCTCTCCCGAATTCGAGAGGGACTATGGCATAGGGGGCGAGCTCTGCCTACTCTCTTTACACGTTAGAGGAGACTTGGGTATGGAGCCGCTCCCCCACTAACCTCATTATTATTCATAAAATTTGTGCAAAATACGTGTCCTAGGTTTGCCGCAATTGCACGATTAGTTTATGCTGAATAGACCTTATAAACCTTCGTCCGCCGACCCCTTGGGGCATGATCTCTTCCGAAGTTGCTCTAGAGGGTCCGGGCAGTTCCGGCGCTGACGGCGCCTCTTAGCCTCAGTGGTGCATGGAACCGGATATTTTTCGCTTTATTTATAGGTACTCTAAGCGCGAGCAGATCATTTTGCTGGCGATCACCGCTGTTTCCTATCCTTTCTTTTATTTCTCCCTCAACATCCCCAAAGATATCGTGAACCACTTGAATGCTGTGGTTAAGTATATTCAGAACGGTCAAGGGGCAGAGCGTTCGGCGATTCATTATCCGGTCCAAGAGCTGTTCGGTATTCCGGCGCTAAATGCCTATTCTTACCTCTTTGCCCTTTGTGGCTTATTCCTGGGGCTGGTTTTAATCAATGGGGCTTTCAAATACATCATCAACGTGATGTCGGGTCGCACGGGCGAGCGTCTGTTGCGGCGCTTACGGTACCAACTCTACACGCGGATGCTGCGATTTCCCCTGCCGCAATTTCGGAAGACCAGTCAGGGCGAATTGATTGCCATGATCACCGCCGAGGTCGAACCCTTGGGTGGTTTCATGGGAACTGCGGTCTCGGATCCCATTTATCAAGGCGGCCTTTTGCTGGTGCCCTTGATTTTTATCTTGGTGCAAGACCCGTTCATGGGACTTGCCGCCATGATGCTGTATCCAGCGCAGGCTTATTTCATTCCCAAGATGCAACGCAAGGTGAATGAGCTGGGAAAACAGCGGGTGCGTACGGTCCGCAAACTCGCCGATCGCATCGGCGAGGTGGTAACGGGTGTGCACGAAGTTCATGCCAACGACACAAGCTTGATCGAACGCGCCGACTTTGCCGACCGCGTCGGCAAGATTTATGAAATCCGCTATCGCATTTTTTTGCTGAAGTTCTTGGTTAAATATATCAACAACACCTTAGATAAGCTGACACCCTTCTTTTTCTATGCCTTGGGCGGCTACCTCGTATTTACAGGTCAACTTAATATCGGCGCTCTGGTTGCGGTGATCGGTGCTCATAAAGAATTGGCGGCGCCGTGGAAAGAACTTCTGCAATATTATCAAGATAAAGAAGATGCGCGGATTAAATACGAACAGGTTGTGGCACAGTTCGAGCCGCCAGGCATGCTGGACGATCACGGCATCGATGGCGAGGCGGAAAAATATGGGCTACTCGAGGGGTCGATCATCGCCACAAATGTTTCCGTTATCGACGATAGCGGTGGCACCAGCGTCAGCGGTCTCGATTTGACGGTGCCGTTCGATGCTCATCTTGCGGTGGTGGGCGGCGCCGGCAGCGGTAAGGAAGAGGTTGGTCTTCTGTTTGCACGACTGTTACAGCCGACCTCGGGCAATCTCATGATGGGACAGCATCGCGCTGTCGATTTGCCAGAGTCGATTACCGGTCGTCAGATCGCTTATGTGGGGCCCGGCTCGATTCTCTTTAATGCTTCGGTACGGGATAATATTTTTACGGCCTCAAACATCGACCATTACGCAATAGCAGTTATACAGGTACGGCAGCATCGGTACGGCGCCGCTATGTTTCCGAAGCACAGATGTCAGGAAATACATCCAGTGATCTTGCAGCCGATTGGATCGATTACGAAGCGGCAGGGGTGCGCGATGCTGCCGAACTAACCGCCAAGACGATTAGTATTCTCCGCGGCGTCGAACTGGGTGAAGATGTCTATCAATTCGGATTACGCGGAATGATCGATGCGGGTAAGCGGCCTGAGGTCGCGAGCCGCATGCTGCAAGCTCGGCGTGTCATGCGTCAGCGTCTGACCGATCCCGAGATTGCCCCGCTGGTTGAGCAATATAATCGCGATAGCTTTAACTCCAATGCGACGGTGGCAGAGAATCTTCTCTTCGGAACGCCGCTCGATGAAGCCTTCCAAGTTGAAAACCTCGCGCGGAACGATTACGTACTGCATGTGTTGCGCGAGGTTGGATTATACGATGACTTCCTTGCGATTGCGCGCAAAGTTGCCGAGACCATGGTCGAGTTGTTCGCCGACATTGCGCCAGGACATCCTTTCTTCGAACAGTTCAGTTTCATCTCGTCGGATGATTTACCAGAGTTCCAGACGATTCTATCGCGCATTACCAAGGTGGGGTTCGATGCTATAACAGAGGATGACCGCGCGCGGCTGATGACCTTGCCCTTTAAACTGATCCCGGCACGACATCGGCTTGACTTGGTGGGTGCACGCCTACAGGTTCGCTTGATCGAAGCGCGGCATTACTTTGCTGAAAACCTTCCGCCTCAGTATCAAGCGTCGGTTGAGTTCTTCGATTTCGAGCACTACAATTCCATGGCGACGCTCCAAGATAATATTTTATTTGGCAAAGTCGCCTATGGACAGGCGCAGGGCTTGTCGCGCCTCGGCGCCTTGATCACGGAAATCCTCGATCAGCTCCATCTCTACGATACGGTTATGGAGGTCGGACTCGATTATCATGTGGGGATCGGCGGTACGCGCCTGACCTTGGCGCAACGTCAAAAATTAGCGATCGCGCGCGCCTTGTTGCGCCAACCGCGGTTATTGATCGGTAATGAAGCCTTGTCACCTCTCGACTCATTATCGCAAGCGAAAATCCTCGCTTATATCCTGCAGGCGCGCCGGGGTCGCGGGGTATTGTGGATCTTGCATCGCGCCAGTATGGCCTCGGGCTTCGATGAGGTGGTGGTGATGCAAAACGGACGGGTGGTCGAGAACGGAAGGTATGACGAGCTGAAACAAGATGGCTCGCGTCTGTCGCGGCTATTGGCGGCAGAGTAAGGGAACGAACCGCGATGATCAATAAAACGATGATCAATAAAACGACGGGCAAAAAGGGAGATCGGCGATGACGTTATTGCAAGAAGTGGAATTGATGCGGCGCATCCCGCTGTTTCGCAATATCGAACCATCGAAACTGAAACTCCTGGCTTTTACCAGCGAACGTCTCACCTTTGCCGCGGGGCAGGATCTGTTTAAACAAGGCGATATGGGGGATGCGGCCTATATCATTATCGATGGCGAGGCGGATGTTATTGTCGATACGCCCAATGGCCCGCATATTGTCGCCAGCGTAGGTCAGCACGATTTCGTCGGTGAAATCGCAATCCTCTGCGATGTTCCGCGGACCGCAACGGTGCGGGCGACGACAAGCTTAGTGACGTTGTGCATTTCTAAAGATCTGTTTTTTCGACTGATCGCCGAGTTTCCCCAAATGGCGATCGAGATCATGCGGGTGCTGGCACATCGGGTCGAGCATACGACCCGCGATCTCCGTGATGCCTTGGCGCGGGGCGGCCCATAGGGTGTAAGCACGGGGCCGGATCGTTGCCGATGGGGGCGCTTGTTATCATCGGAGGGAAGCGAAAGTGTCATGACCCGTCTCGATAGCGTCATCCGCAGACTGCAAGCCCAGCGCGATGCAATCGATTATGCCGTGGCACTTATCGATAAAACCGCAGGGCCGGTTCTCGAGCTAGGATTAGGCAACGGTCGGACCTACGATCATTTGCGGTACCGATTTCCCAGGCGCGAGATCTATGCTTTCGATCGCCAAGTGGCCGCGCACCCCGATTGCATTCCTGCACAACCCTATCTGTTTCTGGGAGATTTGACCGAAACCTTGGTGCAGGCGAAGTCGCGTCTCAGGGTGCCCGCGGCCTTGGCTCACTGTGACGTTGGGAGTGGCGATGAAGCAGCGACCCGTGCCGTGAGTATCGCGATCGCACCTTTGTTGCGGCCTCTGTTGGCGCCAGGTGCGATTGTTATTTCCGATCAGCCGATGACTTTTAAAAATGCCGAAACGCTCTCTCTGCCTGAAACGATACCAGCAGCGCGTATTTTTTTGTGGCGGATGCTTTAAGTAAAACTCACATCTGTAAAGTCGCGCTTACCGGCACATGGTCCGAGGCCCGGGGCCATCCTCGCGCATCGGTTAGGTGCGTTACCCTCACCAAGGCCGGTTTCAGAGGTTCGGTCACCCAAATATGGTCGAGACGCAGGCCGCGCCCACTCGACCGCCAATCCTTGGCGCGATAGGACCACCAGCTATAGAGTTTTTGATCGCTCGGAACGAAATGACGGGCGGCATCGGTCCAATTCAATCCCTGACGTAAGGTTTCGAGGTGCGCGACCTCTATGGGGGTATGGGAAACGATTTTCTGCATATGCTTATGGGACCAAACATCATGTTCGCCAGGGGCGATGTTAAGATCGCCGCAGAGAATGATACGGTCGCGTTTTTGTCGCGCCTCGCGAAACCACGCATGCATGGCGGTGACGAAGTCGAGCTTATGCGCGAACTTGAGATTCGTTGCGCGGTCGGCGATAGGGCCTCCCGCTGGTACATAAAAGTTGTGAATCTCGGTCGGCCCCTGGGGTGTGGCGATGCGCGCCGCCAGGTGGCGGCAGTCACCCTTGCCGCACCAATCGGGTGCATCGATCAAGGTGAGGGGTTGGCGCGCTGCGATCGCAACGCCGTTGTATCCTTTCATGCCTTTAATCAGAAGATGATCGTATCCCAAGGCGAAAAAGGCTTCGCGCGGGAAGACATCGTCGGGCGCTTTGGTTTCTTGTAAGCAGAGAACATCCGGGTGCTGCGCCGCCGTGAGCATTTTTAAAAGATCACACCGCAACCGGATGGAATTAACGTTCCATGTGCAGATGGTTAAAGAAGAGCGCGTCATGGTTCTGTCTTACGGTAAGAAGACCCCGTGTTAAAATTAAAAAATAAACAGAAGATAGGGAGGAACGGGGAAAGCGGATACGCCGGGCCTTCACCGAACAATAGTCAAAACGCCCACCACCCGACGAACGCCCACCCGACGAACGAACGCCCGGTCAGGGGGAGACCGGGCGTTCGTAACTTCCGCGCTGCAAGCAGGCGAAAGCCCGAGAAGGGCAGGGGAACCGATCTCGGAGAGATCGACCTCGTTGCGAGGCCTATCCATAACTAAAGTGATGTGGGAAGGGAGAGGAGCTCAGCAAAGCTTACAGACGTGCATGGCTGATATGCGCAATCGCCAGATGCGATTTTGATGGGTCGCCGCAAAACGAACGCAATGGGACTCGTTATAAAACCGAGGGTTGTTTATAAAAATGAAATACGCACCCAGCATCGAAGTCGACCCTGGTGCTTCCCTTAATCGGTGCTTCCCTGGTGTTTCCCTTAAGTGGCGAAACCGTGTCCCGCATCTATTTGTAGCCTGCACCATTTTGCATCGTAAATTTCTCTTCTGAATCTAAAAAGAGTTATCCCCTGTTTTATGAACAGATGACCTATTTTCCACCGGAGAGTGCAAGAGCTCCATGGTATCCTGATCATCGGAGTTCTTGGGGATAAAATATATCGTGGTGAAAAGAATTCTTGTGGCGACCAGCGCTTTAAGTGCGGTGCCATTTGCCTATCCATCGTCGGTTCAAGCCGCCGATCCTTTGGTTTTATCGATCGGCGGTTTTGCCGAGTATTACATGGTGGTGCGCACCCAAAAGCCCCTCAATAATAGCCGCGAAGGTACCCAGCAAAAGGCGCGCGGCTTCTCCATGTATTGGGAGGATGCCGAGATTTGGTTTTCGGCCGCGACGCAGCTGGATAACGGTGTGACGATTTCCTATCGCCTGGAGATGGAAACCCGGAATGGGGATCAGAGCGGTCTGCCTGATAATGGGGACCTTGAACCGACGTTAAGTACAACAAACCGAAATCTGTTCCGGGATCAGCATCGGATCGCTTTTGCCGGTGGTTTCGGCCAGGTCGAGATCGGCGACACCGACGGGGCCGCCAATTCTATGCAATACGCGGCTCCGTGGATCACCAAGATCGGCGTCGTCGATGGCACCGATCTTCTTTTGAATCCAACTTATTATGTGAATGCAAATCTTCCTGGTTATGGCGATATCGGTAACGTTGGCAACGCCGCCGGCATCGGTACCAAGACGGGTGCGTTCAATCGCAACAACCGGATCAATTACTTTACACCGCGCGTCGCGCCGGGCTTCCAGTTCGGTATCTCCTATGCCCCCGAAAATGGGTCTACGGGCCGAGGGGGTGGCGGTGCCGACGGCAATGCCGGACCGGTGCAGACGGAAGAGGATGATGGCGATTTCCAGAACATTACCGAGCTCGGCATCAACTTCGTCCGCTCCATGAATGGCATCGATGTGGCCTGGTCCTTGACTGGTGTCTATGCGCAACTTGAAGAATGCACCTATGCACCTGCAACACTTAAAGGGGGTGACGGCGCCTATCAGGGATGCAGCAATATAAGCGCGAATGTAGATCGCTATATCGTGCACAACGGGTTTCAGGTCAGCTTCGCCGGCTGGACCATCGGGGCTGGCGCTTCGGTGGACAATCGGGGTTATAAGGCGGGTCAGGGGATAGCCTGGGAAGGCAATGCGGGGGTGACCTATGCCATTGGCCCTTGGGCGGTAGGCATCCAGGGCGGTTACGGCGAGACCAATAAGAATTATTGGAAAACCCACCAGCCGTTTAATCTTGGCCTTTATGCGGGAGTCGATACGAAGGCAGCGGTGGCGCTGGGCGGGTCCTATACGATCGGCCCTGGGATCCAACTCCAGGCTGAGGCCCAATACATCCATTGGGGAAATCGTCGAGGTTTAGATTCCGATGATCGCCAAGATGCAGCGTTGTACGAATTGATCGACTCGCGCAAACGTTCTCACGGACTCGCCTTCGCTCTAGGCACTGCGTTGGCGTTTTAAAAAGATTGTTCCACCGCAGAAAATCTAACCTCTAAAGGCTCTCTTTTTGCGGACATACGATTGTCCGATTGGATAACGGTCATCATTGACACTAGTAAGGGTAGTAATTTCATTCGATTGTTAAGAAGAGCTAGTAAACCTACTGCATATAGTATATCTTCCTATATATAGTATAGCTTCCCTATCATAGCCTAGGAAAACACATGAAAAACTCTCGCGGCGCTTGGTCTTCTAAAACCTTGGCAGTTTTTGCAGCGACGACGGCCTTATCATCGCCCGCGACGCTTCTAGCGGCCGATCCTTTGAAGCTGTCCCTGGGTGGTTTCGCTGAATACTATATGGTGGCGCGCACCCAAAAGCCGCTGAATCATAGTCCGAATAGCAATAACAATCAGCAAAAGCCGCGTGGGTTTTCCATGTATTGGGAAGATGCGGAGATTTGGTTCTCGGCCTCGACGCAACTGGATAACGGGGTGACCGTCGGCTATCGCGTAGAGATGGAAACCCGCAATGCGGACAGCGGTGGACCTTGCTCTTCAGGATGATGCCGAGATCCATGAGTAACAGCACCACCAACCGCACTCTGTTTCGCGACGATCATCGGATTACCTTTTCCGGTAATTTTGGCCAGTTTCAGTTGGGTGATACTGCAGGTGCCGCCAACGCCATGCAGTACTCCGCCCCCTGGGTGACCAAGATCGGCGTCGTCGATGGCACCGATCTGTTGATGAACCCAGGCTATAACGATGCGGGCATCGGCACTAAGACCGGGGCGTTTAACACCAACAATCGGATCAACTATTTCACGCCGCGCTTTGCCCCAGGCTTCCAGTTCGGTGTGTCCTACGCCCCTGAGAACGGGTCTACCGGTCGGGGCAATGGGGGTGCCGACGGCAATGCCGGACCCGTACAGACCGAGGAAGATGATGGGGATTTCCAGAACATCACCGAATTGGGTGTGAACTTCGTCCGGTCCATGAATGGCATCGATGTGGCCTGGTCCCTTGCCGGTGTTTATGCGCAGCTTGAAGAATGCACCTATGTAAGTTCTGGGGCCTTCCAAGGGTGCAGTAACAAGAGTCCCAATGTGGATCGGTACATCGTACACAACGGGTTTCAGATCAGCTTCGCTGGCTGGACCATCGGCGCTGGCGCTTCGGTGGACAATCGGGGTTATAAGGCGGGTCAGGGGATATCCTGGGAAGGCAATGCCGGGGTGACCTATGCCATTGGCCCTTGGGCGGTGGGGATCCAAGGCGGTTATGGCGAGACCAATAAGAATTATTATAAAACGGGCGAGCCGACCAATGCGGGCTATCTCGCCGGGGTCGATACGAAGATGGCGATTGGTCTTGGCGGGTCTTACACCCTAGGCCCGGGGATCCAACTCCAGGCCGAGGCTCAATACATCAATTGGGGCAATCGCCGGATGCTCGATTCCGACGATGGGGTGGGGGCCGAAATCTATGAAACCCTCGATTCTTTAAAACGCTCCCATGGCTTTGCCTTTGCCTTCGGCACGGCCCTGTCCTTCTAAAGCCGAAAGATAAAAGGCTCGGTGCGATCAAGAGGTTTCGTACAAGCACGGCGCCTGCGCTCCCATTTGCCTGGAGGCGCAGGCGGAATAGTCTCGACGGGAAACATTCGCAGCAGGGCAGACACTTCGATCTTTGCCCCGGGCTTAGCGTGCTGTGGTTAAGCGTGCTGTCGAAAAAGCAACCTTAAGGCTGATTAAAGGTTAGGTTCTTGCAGGATGCGCCCGATCGATTGGATACAGTCTTCTCTTTTGACTAAAACCGATCATCGTTATATCTCTGCCCTATACAGACACTGCATCGATATCTTGCCATTTTTGATATAGCGGGAGTTTTTAACGTGACATCGGTTAGTCGTGACAGTTTGAAAACCAAGCGCACTCTTGATGTAAACGGCAAAGCCTATGATTACTTTAGCTTAGCCGCAGCAGCCGAGCACCTCGGTGATATCTCGCGTCTTCCCTTTTCGTTAAAAGTCCTCTTGGAAAATCTGTTAAGATTCGAAGATGGTCGGAGCGTCAAGGCCGACGATCTAAAAGCCTTTGTCAAATGGCTAGGGAATCCCACGTCGGAAAAAGAGATTTCTTTTCGGCCTGCGCGCGTTTTGATGCAGGACTTCACGGGTGTGCCTGCGATTGCCGATCTTGCGGCGATGCGCGATGCGATCGTCGATCTGGGCAGCGATGCGCAGAAAATTAACCCTCTCTCGCCCGTGGACTTGGTGATCGATCACTCGGTGATGGTGGATCACTTCGCGGAAAAAGACGCCTTCGATAAGAATGTGTCGTTGGAATTTCATCGCAATGGCGAGCGGTATGCGTTCTTACGCTGGGGTCAGCAAGCATTTAAAAATTTCCGCGTCGTTCCTCCGGGCACCGGTATTTGCCATCAGGTCA
Source organism: Alphaproteobacteria bacterium (assembly GCA_041396725.1). Lineage (GTDB taxonomy): Bacteria > Pseudomonadota > Alphaproteobacteria > JAWKYA01 > JAWKYA01 > JAWKYA01. The sequence continues at coordinate 16,072 of JAWKYA010000023.1, read as the reverse complement.
ATCTCGAAAATCTGGCTCAAGTCGTGTGGACCAGTCCCGAAGGCGGACGCACCCTTGCTTACCCCGACACCTTGGTTGGTACCGATAGCCATACCACCATGGTTAATGGTTTGGCTGTTCTGGGATGGGGCGTAGGGGGCATCGAAGCTGAGGCAGCGATGCTGGGTCAGCCGATTTCCATGCTTCTGCCCGAGGTCGTGGGAATGAAGCTGTCGGGTATTTTAAAGGAAGGGGTAACCGCGACGGATTTGGTTCTGACGGTCACGCAGATGCTCCGTAAGAAAGGTGTCGTCAATAAGTTCGTCGAATTCTATGGTCCGGGGTTAGCGAATCTACCCTTGGCCGACCGGGCCACCATCGCCAATATGGCGCCCGAATATGGTGCGACCTGTGGATTTTTCCCCATCGATAAAGAGACCTTGCGGTACCTTTCCTTTACCGGGCGCGATCCAGAGCGGGTTGCTCTGGTCGAAGCTTATGCGCGTGCCCAAGGTCTGTGGCGAGATGAACATACGCCCGATCCTATTTTCACCGACACGCTCGAACTTGAATTGGATAGTGTGGAAGCCTCGATCGCGGGGCCAAAGCGCCCCCAGGATCGCGTGGCTTTAAGTGGCGCCGCTTCGGCCTTTGCAACCGCGATGCAAAAAGAATTCAAGCCTGGCAAGGGTCCCGTCCATATCGAAGATCGCAATTATCAACTGTCGGATGGCGATGTAGTGATCGCCGCCATCACAAGCTGCACCAACACCTCCAATCCCAGTGTCCTGGTAGCGGCCGGTTTACTAGCGCGCAAAGCACGGCTGCGCGGTCTTAAACCCAAGCCCTGGGTAAAAACCTCCCTAGCGCCAGGCTCCCAAGTCGTGGGCGATTATTTGAAGGTGTCCGGACTGCAGGATGATCTTGATGCCTTGGGTTTCAATTTGGTCGGCTATGGCTGCACCACCTGTATTGGAAATTCGGGTCCATTGCCTGGCTCGATTGCTAAGGCGATCGAGTCGGCTGATCTGGTTGTCTGTTCGGTTCTTTCCGGAAATCGGAACTTCGAGGGAAGAATTAATCCTTTGGTCAAGATGAACTGGTTGGCGTCACCGCCGCTGGTCGTGGCCTATGCCTTAGCGGGATCTTTGGCGGTCGATTTGGTGAAGGATGCCATTGGCACCGATCCGAACGGCAAGCCGGTTTATCTGACGGATCTTTGGCCAACCACAGCGGAAATCAATCAAGTCATCGACTCCATTATTACACCGAACATGTTCCGCACCCGGTATGCCGATGTCTTTACAGGTACGACCGCCTGGCAATCTATTACGACGGCGGCGGGCATGACATACACCTGGGATGGTGGATCGACTTACGTCAAAAGGCCACCGTTCTTTGATGATGTTAAGCTTCAGCCCGAGCCCGTGAGCGATATTCACGATGCGCGAATCTTAGCCATGGTTGGCGATAGCATTACGACCGATCACATTTCGCCGGCCGGATCGATCAAGAAAGATAGTCCCGCAGGGAATTATCTTTTGGAACGAGTCCGTCCTTCAATTTCAATTCCTATGGATCGCGGCGCGGCGGCCACGAGGTGATGATGCGCGGGACCTTCGCCAATGTGCGCATCAGGTAAATGGCCCCGGGAACCGAAGGGGTGTGACCGTGCTACCCTCAGGCGAAACGATGTCGATTTACGATGCAGCGATGAAGTATCAAGAGAATCGCGTGCCGCTTGTTATTATTGCCGGCAAAGAATACGGAACCGGATCGTCCCGCGACTGGGCCGCGAAAGGTACGCGGCTCTTAGGCGTTAGGGCTGTTATTGTCGAAAGCTTCGAGCGTATTCACCGGTCTAACCTTGTCGGTATGGGTGTCCTGCCGCTCCAGTTTCAGCCCGGCGTTACGCGGAAAACCCTCGAGCTCGACGGTACCGAACTTTTCGATATCACAGGGATCGAACAGGGAATCGAACCGGGCATGAAGATCGATTGTACGATCCGCCGCGCCAACGGCCAAAGCGATCACATCCCCTTGGTTTGCCGGATCGATACCGTGGATGAAATGGCTTATTATACGAACGGCGGAATCATGCCCTACGTTTTACGCAATATTTTAAAATCCGGACCTGAAACCCGAGCGTAAGATCAACCCTTATCAATCTGTAGTTATAAAAAGAGGGTGGTTTTACGAGATGGTCTCTCCCCACCGGGGGACAGGGCCAGGATCGATCCCCACAAGATCCATAACACGATTCAAAGTATGGTCGATAATATCGGCGATGGTTTGAGGCTTGGTATAGAAGCCCGGTACAGGGGGCATGACGATACCGCCCATCTCGGTAACCGCGGTCATGCTGCGCAAGTGCCCAAGATGCAGCGGTGTTTCGCGCACCATCAACACGAGCCGACGCCGCTCTTTCAGAGTCACATCGGCAGTACGCGTCAATAGACTTGAGGTGACGCCGGTTGCGATCTCCGACAGGGTGCGGATCGAACACGGAGCGATAACCATGCCATGGGTTGGAAAGGATCCTGAAGCGATCGCCGCGCCGATATCGCGATTGGCATAAGTCACCGTCGCGAGACTACGTAAATAGGTCAAGGTTTTATCGGTTTCATAGGCCAGGGTCATTTCTGCCGATTTCGTGACGACAAGATGGGTCTCAAGATCGGTAGCCTGCAATCTTTCTAAGAATCGCATGCCATAAATCACACCAGAGGCACCGCTTATACCGATGATCAGCCGTTTACCGGAAGACAAGGTTTCCCCTCCGTGCGTAAAAAGTCAGTATAACCAAGGATTTCCCTCGAAGGTCAAGCATCGGATGATGTTCGGGTGCCGCAATAAGGTGATCACGAGATCTTGGGGGTAAAATTCGGGGGTGGGAGTTATCCTGCGGGCGTATGCGCCGAGAAATTAAAGATTAATACGCGCATGTCGGCACCTCATTGAGCTCCGATCCTCGCTGTCCTTAACAGAAGCGTGATTGGAATTTTATGGCTACCTCCCGTATTTCAGAGAGGGAGGATGAAGTACATGCGATGGGCGGTTGCGTTATTGATAGGATTGGTGGGTGCGCTTTCTTTTGTGGATAGGGCGCAAAGCGAGTCCGCATCCCCAGTTGTGGTCGAACTCTTTACCTCGCAAGGGTGCAGTTCTTGCCCACCGGCCGACGCCTATCTCCAGACTCTCGCCAAGCGTCCGGATATTCTCGCGCTCGGATTCCATGTCGATTATTGGGATTATGGAGGGTGGGCGGATCCCTTTGCCAAACCCGAGTATGGTCAACGCCAACGCGATTATGCAACGGCTTTTAAAGACAACTTCGTTTATACGCCCCTTGCCGTTATCCAAGGTTCGGCCCCGGCTGTAGGATCTGATCAGGAAGCAATCGATAGCCTGATCAGAGCAAGAAAGGCCGCAACAACAACCGTACCCGTCATACTTTCAGGGGGACCTTTTGGGCTTAAAGTTGATCTTCCCGCAATAGATAACGGAGTCCCTTTTACAGCCGATATCTGGCTGGTGCGTTTCGATGGCGAGCGCCAAACCCCCGTCTTACGTGGTGAAAACCGTGGGCGTCAGGCAACCGACGCTAATATCGTGCGCGAGTTATTGCGCGTCGCTGAATGGAATGGCAACGGTCTTCACTTCGAAGTGGTATTGCCGAAACAGACCGTGCCCGGTCCGTGGGGATGCGCCATCCTTGTCCAGGCTCCCCATGGCGGACCTATTTTAGGTGCCGCCAAGATGACATGGGTCAACTGATCTCCCGAGGTCAACTGATCTCCCGGGGCCAACTGATCTTCTAGGGTCAACCGATCCGCTGAGCCAAGATAAGATTTAGTTGAGATAGAGTTTACAAGAATAAACCAAAAGAATCCTTAGTGCTTTTTAGACCACAAGGCCGCGGTGGTGCCCAAAAAGCGCACGAAGGCGACGCACCGCGACAGTTAGAGGCGCAAGATCGCCAGGGGTGGATTTTAGATCCGCCATGACTTGATCGTATGTGGCGAGGGCCGCTGGACGTTTCATAAAAAATTCCTCGCACCTGCCCTTGGGGCTGACTTGTAAAACTGCCAAGATCAACTGTCGGTGCACAGAGATCATGTCTTCCAATAGAGATTTAAAGGCTGTTTTCTGTAGGGCTGTCGCATTTTGAGGCAAGCTGACATTACGAAGTTCACCAAGTTTAAGACGTGCCGAGAGATCAAACCATATCTGGGCAATATCCATAATCGGCCGGTTACTTTTCTCTGCAAGATCGCTTAAGAGGCAAACCTCTGCCACCAAAGGCAAGTCTGCGATACGCTGGGCCAAGTCGGCAGGGACCTTCTGAGAGATAAGCCGCTCGATCTGTGCCTGCTGTATCTGCTGTGTCGCGGGATCTAAAATTCGATCGAGCTGACCTGTTAAAGCATGGGCAACCGCCGCCAGTTTTTTAGTGCCCGCGGCTACGGAAAGCGCTGTATCTTGGCTCAATAACCACCGCGTGGTTTCTTCCAGCATTTTCTGCGTGGCGCGGCGCAGATAGCTTTGCACGGTCGTTGCAACCTTTCCATCGAGAGCCTCGATCTCTTGCCATATCTGGCGCAGATTGAAAGCGTCGCGCGCGATCGTATAGCCGCGGGCGATTTCCGCTGCATTGCAGCCGGTATCACTACACAGGTCGTTGATAAACGTGGGACCCGTGCGGTTGATAAGACTATTGGTCACCATGGTTGCTAAGATTTCGCGATGCAAACGATGCCGCTCCATGGCGTCGGTAAATTTCTGAACAAGAACTTTTGGAAAATACCGTGGTAAGTCGATATGAACCCCAGGATCTTCCGGGAGATCGGAATGCAGCAAATCGTCATAAAGTGTCGTTTTGGCATAGGCGAGAAGAACCGCCAGCTCGGGGCGCATGAGACCGCGTCCTATGGCGCCGCGCGCTGCAAGGGTTTCATCGTCGGGTAACCCCTCCAACAAACGATCGAGTTTTCCAGCCCGTTCCAGATCGCGAATCAGTCGGTGCTGCGAATCCAGGGCGCCAGCGCCTTGTGCTTCCATATCGCTAATCGCCTGGGTCTGCAGATAGTTATCGCGCAAAACCAAATCAGCGACTTCCTCGGTCATTTCTACTAAAAGAGCGTCGCGTTGCGGTCGCGTGAGGGTTCCCCGCCGCGCGGGATCGCCCAGCAAGATCTTGATATTGACCTCATGATCCGAACAATCGACTCCGGCCGAATTATCGATGGCATCCGTGTTGCATCGCCCCCCGCTCAGCGCATAGTCGACGCGCGCCGCCTGGGTGACGGCAAGGTTGGCGCCTTCGCCGATCGCCTTGGCGCGGACGGCGGCGGCATCTATGCGCAAAGTATCATTGGCGCGATCGCCCACATCTTCGTGGCTTTCATGGGTGGACTTAATATAGGTTCCGATTCCGCCAAACCACAGAAGATCGATTTTAGCGCACAGAATGGCTCGGATTAGATCGTCGGGTGTGACGCGATCTTGGGTAATTTCGAAAAGGATTTTCATTTCCGGCGATACAGTGATGGATTTGACGCTGCGCTCGAACACGCCCCCACCCTTGGAGATGAGCTTCGTATCATAGCCATCCCAGCCTTGTACGGCATCGAAGAGGCGTTTTCGTTCCTGCCACGATTTTTCGGAATCGGGCGCAGGATCGATGAAGATATGTCGGTGATTGAATGCCGCTATGAGGCGGATATGGTGCGACAACAGCATCCCATTGCCAAAGACGTCGCCCCCCATATCGCCAACTCCGACGACCGTGAAGTCTTCGCTCTGGATATCTTGGCCCATTTCGCGGAAGTGACGCTTAACGCCCTCCCAAGCACCGCGGGCGGTAATCCCCATTTTTTTATGGTCGTAGCCGGCGGAGCCCCCGGAGGCGAAGGCGTCCCCTAGCCAAAACCCATACTCTTCGGAGATCGCATTGGCATAGTCGGAAAAGGTCGCCGTGCCTTTATCGGCAGCAACAACCAAATAGGGGTCATCCTCGTCATGGCGCACGGTGCGCGGTGGCGGCACTGGCTTGCCGTCGGCATCTAAATTGTCTGTGATATCCAAAAGGCTACGGATGAAAATCTTGTAACAGGCGATGCCCTCTTCCAGAAGCGCCTTGCGATCGCCCCCCTGCGGCGCCCGCTTTAAGACGAAGCCACCTTTCGATCCCACAGGAACAATGACGGCATTTTTGACCATCTGTGCCTTCATCAAACTTAAAACCTCGGTGCGAAAATCGGTAGGTCGATCCGACCATCGCAGACCACCTCGCGCAACCTTCCCGCCACGCAAATGGATCGCTTCGAGGCGTGGAGAATAGACGAATATTTCTCGGAAGGGCTTTGGCGCTGGCAATTCGGCAACGGCATGACTGTCGAGTTTGATAGCCAAGGCTTCACGCAACGGCTCGCCCTTGGCGGGGCGAAAGAAATTTGTCCGTACGCTGGCATGCAATAAATTGAGATAACGGCGGAGGATACGGTCCTCGTCTAAGCTGACAACCTTTTCAAGGTTGGCAAGAATTCTGGCATCGAGAGTCGCGATTTCCTGTGCGGCCTGGGCCCGGTCCCGGTCTGGATCGAACTTTGCGCGAAATAAGGCGCAGAAATCCGCAGCGATAAGGGGGTTCCGCGTTAGAGCATCTTCAACGGTGCGCTGGCGAAAGGGGATTCCAGCCTGGCGAAGATAAGCGCCATAGGCGCGCAAAACGACAATCGCTTGCCAATCGAGACCAGCGGCGATGATCAGACGATTGAATCCGTCGATCTCGCCTACGCCGCTCCATATCCTGGCGAAGGCAGTTTCAAAACGATCGCGCAAAGCGGAGATTTGGGTGAGGCTACCAATGGCAGCCCGCATCTCGAAATCTTGTACGAAGACGGGGGTCTCGCAGTGAGCAGGCCGTACGGCGAAGGGCGATTCTCCGAGAACGAAAGCTCCCATGCTTTCCAAGATCGGTAGGGCAGCGGAAAGATACAGCGGCGCGTTGAGTCGATAAGTTTTAAAATTTACGATCCCTTCGGATGCGTGTGGTTGTTGATGAAGATTGAAACCTAAGCTTACTTCGGAATCGTTCAGCATCGCCTCGATGCGCTCGGCATCATCAACCGCCGTTTCCGGTGTATAGGCGTCGCGGTAAGCGGCAGGGAAGGCAGTTTCGTAGTGGCTATGTAACTCAAGTCCGCGCGCTTCGCCAAGTTTGGCGATGAAGGCGGATTTCAATCCGTCGGCCCAAGCGCGGGTCGCCTCGGCAAGTTTATCTTCGATCGCGGTTACATCGATGTTTTGCGGGGCGCCTGCAGGCGTTCGCACGATAAAATGCAGCCGTGCCATGGGCGCTTCGGTCAGCGATGTCGTAAAATCGATCTGTTCGCTGTCGAGGGCGTCGCTTAAGATTTTTTCGTAACGGCGGCGAATCTCGGTGGTGTAGCGATCGCGCGGTGTATAGACAAGGCAGGATAAGAATCGCGCGTGATCGTCGTGGCGCAAAAACAATCGGACGCGTTGACGTTCTTCAAGTTGACGAATGCCTTGAGCAAAGTCGAATAAAGTATCATCCTCGATTTGCAACAATTCGTCGCGCGGATAGGTTTCAAGGATATGCTGCAGAGCCTTGGCATTGTGGCTGCCAGGCGGAAATCCCGCGCGCGCCATGACCTTCGATGCTTTGCGCCGCAGCAAAGGGATATCATCCACCGAGGTGATATAGGCTGCCGACGAAAACAGGCCAAGAATCCTGACCTCGCCCGTAACGGTCCCGGTGCTATCGAATTGGCGCAGGCCAAGATAATCCATATAGACTGGCCGATGTACGGTTGCGCGTGAAGAGGCCTTCGTGATCACCAATGGTCGGCGACGTTTCGCGAACTCCGCTTCTTCGGGGGTTAAGGGTTTCTCGTGCCGCGCGATCGACTCAGCCGAAACGGTCTTTAATAACCCTAAGCCCGAGCCCTCGATAATATCGAGGTATTCCTGACCATTTCGTGTGACGAGGCGGTACTCCCGCACCCCAAGAAAGGTGAACCGATCGGCGCGCAGCCAGTCCAAAAACGCTTTGACCTCGGCAGCTTCTTCGGCATCGATCCCCGGCGGCGGATTGATCAGGTTACGCGCCGCCCTATCGGCGGCGTCGCGCATTTTTTGCCAATCGCTGACGGTCTGTCGAACATCTGCCAATACTGCTGTGAGATCGGCTTCGATAGCAGCGAGGTCCTGGGCACTGGCTTGCTGATCGATCTGGATGTGCATGACCGATTCTGGCCGGAATTTTGGATCGCGGGCACGGCTAGCGGAAACCATCTCCACCAAGGTGGCGTCGTCGCGACGGATCATTAAGATCGGATGGATCAGAAGATGAACGATCAGATTCCGGCGATTGAGGGCCGCGACGACGCTATCCACAAGGAATGGCATGTCATCATTCACGATCTCCACCACACTATGGGAGGATGTCCAGCCATGGGTGGCTTGGGTTGGCGTATAGGCGCGGACCTTCGCTTGGCCAAGGGTTCGGGTTTGTGCAAATTGAAAGAGGGAAAGCGCGATCCCTTCTAATGTCTCCGGTTCCATATCGGCCAGGGCTTCGGGTACGGCTGCTCCGAAAAGCGCCTCGGCAAAGAGCCGAGCTGCAGCGCCTTTAGAATCGAGCTGGGGCGCGAGCATTTTCATCACTGTACCCAAAATGGTCTTGGCCGATATTTTAGAATCTTGCGCCATAATTAACTGTCTTCCCCTTTTAGTCGCGTCGTCTATCGATAAGGTTTTCCCGCAGACCCATCCAAGGTCGTACGTGGTGATCTTGTGTCATCTCACCTGTTTTACGAAGGTGTTCCCCGTGATCAAGGTTAACGATGCTTTGACCATTTCGTCGCTATTCTATGTGAAGCCCTTGGCGAGGAATAGGTCTCAAGCAAGCTGGAAAGCGAATCCATGGAAATAAGATCAAGGGGACCATCCGCGCGAGAGCTGGCCGCAGGGCCGATTGCGAAGACAGTCTACGGGAAACGTGGATACAACCAAAATGTTTATCAGCGATTGTTACGATAAACAGCGCCGGAAGGAGCGCTATGACCATGAAACGGGTCGCAAGAGGAAGGGGATGGGATCTCAAGAATAGCCAAGGTTTCGGATCGTTCCCTAATCAGGTTACTTTACGAAAATTACCGGAACAACGCCCGGGACAGCGCCCGGGACAGCGCCACGAAAACGGTTCCTTAAAAAATCTCTGGGTTTTTACAACCTCCATGTTTGGTACTGTTGCAATCTATGGTGGGGTCGCTGCAGGGATTCTGCTGTCCCTCTAAGGTTGTCCTTCCCTAAAACGGTTGGATTTCCCCCGGGAGCTTAAACGGCGAGCTTAAACGGCAAGAGTCGTCTTTGTTGGAGGGTTTTCGCAGGGTGGCCTCGCTCTTTATGCAATATGCAATTCTGCATATCCATGCACCAGGCCTAGGGTGGGTGCATGGAGCGGGAGACGGGATTTGAACCCGCGACCCTCACGTTGGCAACGTGATGCTCTACCCCTGAGCTACTCCCGCATTCTTTAGAGAACCAATCCTCGATGATCGGTTCAAATGCGGGGCGGATCATAAGCGAATCCGGATCTATTGCAAGTATATGGCTTTTATAAATCCTAGAATTCTCGGAAATCCATTGCAAATACAGGCCTGGCTACTTGTTAAGCTTGGGATCTCAGAGTAGGAGTAGGCCCATGGCCGCTTCCCAGGATTCCCCGATAACCGGTCCCTTCCCCTTCGAGGCTGACCGGCTTCTTCAGTTTCTTGTCACCCTAGGTATTTCGGCGACAACTCATCAACATCCACCCGTGTTTACGGTCGAGGAAAGCCAAGCTATACGGGGTCTGCTGCCCGGTGGGCATTGTAAAAACCTTCTTCTCCGGGATCGCAAACATCGTCTCTGGCTTCTTGTCTGTCGCGAAAACTTAACGCTAGATCTGAAGTCGCTCCGCGCGCCGTTAGGGGCCATTTCCTCTCTATCCTTTGCCAGTCCCGAGGTTTTACGTGAGGTTTTAGGCGTCACCCCCGGTGCGGTCACCCCCTTCGGACTGATCAATGATCGCGCCCGGCGGGTGACCCCGGTGATTGATACAGCATTACTGACGTATCAAACTCTTTATTTCCACCCACTCCGCAATGATAGGTCGACCGCGATCTCACCGCAGGATCTTAAAGATTTTATCGCCGCCTGTGGCCATACGCCGCTTGAATTGGATCTTGAGGAAGTACCCGCAAAAAGAGTAGAGATTCCGCACGCACCCCCACGATGAGTGGGGCCACAGCTTGTCAGATTTCCTTTCACGCTTAATTCGTAATAAGAGTTAAGGCAGGACTCGACAGATCTCGTGAACCTTGGCTGTATGGGTAAGAGACTAGGAAGGCAGTACGATGGAACCTATTTTAGGTGCACCCGCTCAGGCTCATAACGCTACCTCTTCGGCTGTAAAAGATATTTCCACTGCCGAGTTTACCACAGCCGTTCTGGACGCCTCATTCGAGGCGCCGGTTATTGTCGATTTTTGGGCGCCGTGGTGCGGGCCGTGTAAGCAGCTTGGGCCAATGCTGGAAAAAGCGGTGGCCGCCACAAAGGGTGCGGTCCGGATGGTGAAGATGAATATCGATGCCCATCCCCAGGTCGCACAGCAACTGCGGGTTCAATCCATCCCGGCGGTTTTTGCGTTTAAGGATGGTCGTCCTGTCGATGGATTCGTTGGGTCCCTGCCGGAAAGCCAAATTAAAACCTTTATCGATCGTCTGGTTAAGTTGGGTGGTCCTAAAGCATCGCCTATCGATGATATGATCGCTACGGCTAAAGCTGCTCTCGCTCAGGGCTATGTTGCCGAAGCGGCGCCGCTGTATGCTGAGATTCTTCAGCAAGAGCCTGATCGCCTCGAGGCGGTGATTGGTTTGGCGCAATGCTATCTTAAAACAGGTCAAATCGATCAAGCTCAGGCCCTGGCGGAACGGTTACCGGAAGCCGCCAATAAAGATCCCGATGCCCAAGCTTTGCGCGCGGCGCTCGATCTTGCGGCTACGGCTAAACCAGCCGGCGATATTCAAACCTTAAAAGAAAAGATTGCCTCCAATCCTAAAGATAATGCAGCGCGCTTCGATTTAGCGATGGCGTTTTATGGAGCCAAGAATCCGGAAGGTGCTGTGGATACACTCCTGGATTTGTTTCGCCTAGATCGTACCTGGAATGATGATGCAGCGCGTAAACAGTTGGTGAAGATTTTTGATGCCTTGGGCGCCAACCATGAAATCACGCTGTCGGGACGGCGGCGATTATCCTCTCTCATGTTTTCATAAGAAGAATAGCTATGACGGGTGCTGCACGCAGATCTTTCTTTTCATTGTCGCTGGATGAACTTCCGTTGACGCTCCCGATCTTTCCATTGACGGGTGTTCTCCTCCTTCCTGGCGGGAAATTGCCCCTTCATATTTTTGAGCAACGATATTTGAACATGGTACGGGATGCGATTGCATCGGATCGGCTCATTGGGATGGTTCAGCCGCGCGATGGCAGTGGGCCTGAGGGCCTAACGCCCGATACAGATGAAGAAAAGTCAGCGGTTTATCCGACGGGGTGCGCTGGGCGCATCACAGCCTTTAGCGAAACGGAAGATGGGCGCATGCTGATCACCTTGACGGGGATCTGTCGGTTCCTTATTGAAAACGAAATGCCGACGATCCGCGGCTACCGCCGGGTCGCTGTAAGCTGGACAGCCTTCAGTCATGATCTCATCGATGGATGTGGGGGTACGACCAACGAATGCATCGACCGCGATCGTCTGACAGATTCTTTGCAAGCGTATTTTCGTAAGCATGGTCTTAAAATCGATTGGGAAGCGGTTTGTCATGCACCTGATGGAGCGCTGGTTACGACCCTCGCTATGATTTGCCCTTTTGCCCCTCAAGAAAAACAAGCACTCTTGGAAACACGTTCTTTAGTAGAGCGTGCGGCCTTGATGGCTAAGCTCATTCACATGAATCTGCACGAAGATTTTAGTGGCTCAGGAAACTGCCTTCATTAGCGAAGGTACAAGTCGTATCGAAAAGCTGACGTGTAAATGACAAAAACCATCGACCCTAAACTTCTCGAGCTTTTGGTTTGTCCGGTAACCCGGCAACCGCTCGTTTATGATGCTGCGCGGAGCGAGTTGGTTAGCCAAGCTGCCCGCCTTGCGTATCCGGTGCGCGATGGTATCCCGATTCTTTTGGTCGATGAAGCGCGCCGTCTTGATGAAGGCGAGGATATTGCGCCGCCGTCACCGAAACCATGAGTGTCGACCGCGAAGCGATGACGCCAGATCGAAACCGCTTGTGGGCGACCGATATTCACTACGATAAATCGCAGAAAATCCTAACGGTCATTTTTAATGACGGGGTGGCTTTCGATCTCGCGGCCGAACTCTTGCGCGTGGAAAGTCCATCGGCCGAGGTACAAGGCCATGGCGCCGGGCAAAAGCAGCTCGTTGCCGGTAAACGTACAGTTGGGATTACCGCTATCGAACCTGTCGGGCGGTATGCCGTGCGGCTTATCTTCGACGATTTACACGATACGGGGCTGTATTCGTGGCGCTATCTCCGCCAACTTGGCGAACGGCAAGATGATCTTTGGCAAGATTATTTGAGCCGACTGAGCGCTGCGGGTGGATCGCGGGATTCATAAGATAAAAGTGCTATCCCCCGCTTTGTCGTGAAGGGGTCGCCGATTCCGGCAACGGTGCCCAGAATCGGGCGTCTAAAGAGCTTCCCCACGGATTAATCGCGGCAATTCGCCAAGCGCCGCGCGGGTCATACCATCGCGCATTCCCATAGCATGGCGCATAAAAATTCTTTTGAGGAAAGGTGTTTGATTAACCGCGCCCATTCCCAGATCGCGCAGCAAACGAAGGGGTGCCCTATCGGTCGAGAACAATCGGTTCAGGCCATCCGTGACCAAGGCAAGAGCTAAGGTATCGGCGCGTCGCGATGTTTCATAACGATGCAAAACTTCAGGGCTTCCAAGATCGAGCCCGAGGCGTGCGGTCTCGACAACGATCTCTGCGAGGGAAGCGATGCCGCGTAAAGCAAGATTCAGTCCTTGCCCAGCGATCGGGTGAATGGCATGGGCTGCATCGCCAATCAGGGCAAGCCGTTGTGCAGCGATCTGTTTGGCGAGCGACAAACCAACCGGGTGGGAAAATCGTGATCCTAAGACCTCGAGCCTTCCCAAGTGATCACCGACGCGGCGGCGAATTTCGGCGGCGAAGGCAGACTCAGAGAGCGCCAAGTAATCTTTTGCCAAGCGATCGCGCTCGGTCCAGACGATGCTACTTCGACAACCACCTGCCAAAGGGAGAACAGCGAAAGGTCCCGCGGGCAGAAAAGTCTCCAAGGCGATTTCATGATGTGGATATTCATGGCCTAGAGTAGCGACAATGGCAGTTTGAGGATAATTCCAGGCCATCACCTCAATTCCAGCATCGTGCCGCAAGGACGAGGTCCGACCTTCCGCCGCCACAAGAAGCGCGCACCGGAAAGTCTCGCCGCCAGCCAATGTAAGATGAACACCATAATCATCGATGGTTTTATCTTTGATGCGGTTCGGCATCATGACCGTGATCGACGGCAGCTCCTTCAGTCGTGCAAACAAGGCTTCCCGAAGAAAGCGATTTTCAACCATCCAACCGAACGCCTCGGGGAAGACCTCGGGAGGCGGGCCCGTATCGTCGTCTGCGCACGTTGGCACGGGGTTTGGCGATGGCTGCGGATGAGCCGTGAGAGCGCAGGGTGGTTTTAGGGTGCAGTTCAGCCACGTCATAATGAATGAAAAGTTCGGCGGCAGTTAAACCGCCCTGGGGTCCAGCCAATTTGCCATCGGCAACGCGGATCTCGCGGATGGGGCCAATTTCTTTAATCCTGGGCCAGATTCCTAAAACATCTAAGAGCCGCTGCGAGCCATAAGCAATGGCTGAGGCGCGGCCATCGGCATCGGCTGCGGTCAATCGCTCGGGTGTGTCACGATCGATAATTACAACCTTAAGACCGGACTGACCCAAGGCAATGGCTAGGGTCAATCCCACCATTCCGCCACCGGCAATAACAATGTCGCATCGTTTGAGAGCGCCCGATCCAGAGTTCCTCGGTCCAGAGTTCCCTGGCCCTGAGCTCCCCGTCCCAGAATTTCCTGCTGCAGGCGTTTCTAGGGTAGGGGCATTCCGCCGCGTCCTATTTTCCCGCGGGCCGCGCCCGGACTGAGCCGAGGGAGAGAATGGGGATGGGGTCTTTTTTGTCATAAGAAACACTGCGCGTTCGAGATACCCTCTGTCTAGGAGACAAGACGTCCAAGGGACCACAAACAAGGGACCACAAACCTCTTGGCGACAAGATCCTATCCACAAAAGATCTTCAGTACTGCACAAAAAATCATCTTTATCTGTGCACTGGCTAAAATTTAGTCAAAGATAAAAAGTGCACAAGTGCACATTAAGAAATTCATAGCTTTTCTGCAAGTTTGAGAATTTGGCATGAAAATTGCAATGCTCTCTCTGAGGTCGGGGAAATCCTGACTTTTGGGTATTGGCGGGCACCTAAATGGGTGAGGAGGGAAGGGATATTCATGAAACTGATTATGGCGATTATCAAGCCATTTAAGCTTGATGAGGTCCGCGAGGCTCTGACAGGCCTTGGCATTCAAGGATTAACCGTTAGCGAGGTTAAGGGATTTGGTCGGCAGAAGGGCCAAACGGAAATCTACCGCGGCGCCGAATACGCCGTGAACTTTCTACCCAAGGTAAAAATCGAAGTCGCGGTATCGGACGATCTTGCCGAGCGTACCGTTGAAACCCTGCGCCGTACGGCTGCTACCGGCCGGATCGGCGATGGCAAGATTTTTGTCTTGGATTTAGCCCATGCCGTGCGGATACGGACCGGCGAAACCGACTCTGAAGCCCTGTAATTGGAGGTTCCGATGAATTTTTATAAAGCGTTATCCTTGGCGACAGGGCGTAAAATCTTTCTTTCTGGCTTTCTTCCTGGCCCTGGGGGTCTTCTTGCGGGGCTAATTTCTTTAGCTGTTGGGTGCCTAAGTAGCGTCCCCTCCGCTTTTGCCCAGGATATGCCTCAGATCGATACAGGGGATACAGCGTGGATGCTAACCGCTACGTCCCTTGTTCTCTTGATGACGGTCCCTGGGGTGGCTCTTTTCTACGCAGGGATGGTGCGCAAAAAGAACATCCTCGCAACGATGATGCAAAGTTTCGCTATCTGTTGTCTGGCAACGCTCCTCTGGATGCTTGGGGCCTATAGTATCGCCTTTGGTAATGGCGGGGCTTATATGGGGGATTTATCCCGGTTATTTCTCCATAATTTGGGCTTCGATGGGGGTTTTGTCCTGGGTGCCGGCACGGAGGCGGCAGTTGTCACCACGATCCCCGAAACGGTCTTTATGATGTTCCAAATGACCTTCGCGATCATAACTCCGGCCCTGATTTGTGGGGCGGTCGCCGATCGGATGAAGTTTTCAGCTCTGATGGTCTTTACAGCCTTTTGGGCAATCTTGGTCTATGCCCCCATTGCCCACTGGGTGTGGCACCCCAATGGGTGGTTGTTCAACCTGGGTGTGTTGGATTTCGCGGGCGGCACGGTTGTGCACATTAACGCAGGGATCGCGGGGCTTGTTGCGGCCCTCGTTATTGGCCGGCGCCGGGGATATGGCCACGAGAACCTGGCACCCTATAACCTGGGACTTGCGCTGATCGGCGCTGGTTTATTATGGGTTGGCTGGTTTGGCTTTAACGCAGGTTCTGCCGCGTCGGCAGGTGCCCGTGCGGGCATGGCGATGGCCGTCACGCAGATTGCAACCGCCGCCGCCGCTTTAGCGTGGATCGCCGCCGAGTGGGTTTTGCGCGGCAAGCCTTCGGTCTTAGGGATTGTCTCGGGCGCCGTCGCCGGTTTGGTCGCCATTACCCCCGCATCGGGCTATGTGCTTCCTAGCGGTGCCTTAGTCATTGGTATCAGTGCCGGATTGGTCTGTTTCTGGTCGTCGGTCTATTTAAAGCGCGCCTTTA
>JAWKYA010000022.1:0-33501 GCA_041396725.1 Alphaproteobacteria bacterium | reverse complement strand
ATCAATTACTGGGTAAACAGCGACCGAAGCAAAGCTCGTTTGCCGACGCGCATTAGCATCAAAAGGAGAGATACGCACCAGACGATGAACTCCTGTCTCTGTTTTCAGCCATCCATATGCGCTTGGCCCTATGATCTGTATTGTACAGGATTTAAGTCCTGCTTCTTCTCCTGGGCTCTCTTCGAGCCATTCAACTTTATACCTATGCGCTTCCGCCCAGCGCAGGTACATACGCGCCAGCATTTCAGCCCAATCCTGGGCCTCAGTCCCTCCCGCTCCTGCATGCACTTCCAAATAACAATCGTTAGTATCCACTTCACCTGACAGTAAACTTTCTAACTGCATCTTAGCTGCGCGCGCAGATAGAACCTGCAGGCTTGCCTCAGCTTCATTTACAATAGCTTGATCGCCCTCAGATTCTCCAAGTTCGATATAGCCAATGGCGTCATTAAGTTGAGATTCAAAACTTCGAACTTCACCGATCATTTTATCAAGATGCGTTCTTTCGCGCATAATTTTCTGCGCACGTTCAGGATCATCCCAGAATTGCGGTATTTCTATTTGAGCGCTCAGCTCATCCAAGCGACGAAGAGCGTTATCCCAGTCAAAGATGCCTCCTAAGCAGGGCAACAGAAGACTTGATTTCAGTTACGACCGCTTCGATTTCCGGACGCATAACGACTCCTACTAGTAAGATTAATAAATACCACTTGCAGCTGCTGCCGGCGAAGCCTGACCAGGGATATAGCTCCCATCAAGAACAATTGTATTATCGTCATCCCCAGTGGGCTCGGTTCCAGGCTTATATGCTTCAAGAATAGTTTCTTTATCTGCAGACCGAGCCAATCGACCCGTAAGATGGTTGATACGTACAAAGCGAATACCCGGGGGAACCCGGAAAGGTGTTGCCGGCGCATCTTTTAGAGCTTCTATCATAAAGTCACGGAAAATTGGCGACGCAACCGAACCACCTGTCTCAGTTTTACCAAGTGTTGCAGGTGTATCGAAACCAACAAATACACCCACAGCGAGATCCGGAGAAAATCCCATAAACCATGTATCGAAGCTATCGTTGCTCGTTCCTGTCTTTCCCGCCAGCGGTTTTCCAACTTCCCGAACCTTAGCACCCGTGCCGCGCAGCACCACACCTTCGAGAATAGAAACGATCTGATAGGCCGTTGCTGGGTTAATAACTTGCTCGCGATTATCTTCGAGCTCTGGCGCGGAAAGATCATCTTGCCACGGCTGCGCGCATCCTTCACAAACTCGCGTATCATGTTTTTGGATGGTTTTTCCGTGACGATCTTGAATACGATCAATGAGGGTTGGTGTAATTCTTTTACCACCATTTACCAGCATTGCGTAAGCAGCCGTAAGATCAAGTAGTGTTGTTTCTCCAGCACCTAAAGCCATAGATAAATGCGGTGGCATATTTTTCATAATACCCAATCTATTTGCATAATCGATAACCGTATCCATACCGATCTCATTGGCAAGACGCACGCAAATCATCAAATTACGCGATTGCTCGACGCCCATGCGTAAAGTCGATGGACCGTAAAACTTATTCGTATAGTTTTTGGGTTTCCATAAGGGAAGACCTGGTCCTTGCACCCCAACGAATGGCGCATCAAGAATAAGAGTTGATGGTGTATACCCTTTATCGAGCGCCGCAAGATAGACAAAGGCTTGAATGCTGGCCGGTTGTGAACGGCGCCTGGTCGCACGATTAATTGCGATTTACAAAACTCCAACCACCCGACATAACTAGGATGCGCCCTGTATGAGGATCCATTGCGATCAACACCATTACGACTGGTACTTGCCGCAACGTAAAAGTTCCTCGTGGATAATCCTTACCATCTTTTGTTTTCGTAACAGGTTCGACCAAAACAACATCGCCCGGCTTTACGACTTCTGTAACAGCTTTAATTGCTGGCCCGAGCGCTTGCTGTTCTTATTCTGGCGCGCCCATAAAACCTCTGACAGAGGGATTTTCCCGCGATTATTATCAGTAAATCCAATCTCGCTTCACCTCAGTCACCTGCAAAATAACGGCCGGATACCAACCCGAAATTCCATCAGTAGAATACAGCTGCTAGAGACTTTCGGCCACTCACCGTTATCGAAATGGAAGTAAAGCCCTCGCCACCCGTGGCGACGATCATAGGCAATCAACCCTTTACGCAGGATCGGATCAGCAATTTTTTGCAGCCGCGGGTCCTAAGGATTGCTCAGACGAATAATCCTCCTTTGTAAAGCTGATCTTCACCATATTTCGCATCGTTCCCGACCAGAAGCACCTCCCAAAATAATCAGCTGTGAAGGTTGCTGTATCTGTACAGGGAAACAACAGTTAGTGGTTCTGCCTTGGCTGCCTGCCTCGTCTGTTGTGATGTGCCATCTTCAGCCATGCGGCCGATAACATAGTCTCGACGTTCGATCGCAGCTTCTTGTTTGGTTACAGGATGATAGTTATTAGGTGCTTTTGGTAGGGCAGCAAGATAGGCCGCTTCGCCTGGCATCGAAGATCGTTCAAGGATTTACCAAAATAATTCAGTGCCGCTGCAGCTTACACCATAAGATCCGTGGCCCAATCAAATTTCATTTAGATAAAGCTCGAGAATTTTTGCTTTGAAAGAGCTTTCTCAATCCGCATCGCTAGAATGGCTTCGCGAATTTTCCGACGATAAGATAATTCGTTCCCTAGCAAAAAATTCTTGGCAACCTGTTGAGTGATTGTCGATGCACCAACAGGACGACGCCCAGAGCCTATATTAACAATATTTGTTGCCATGGCGCGCACAATGCCCATGAAATCGACGCCTGAATGGTGATAAAAATTCTGATCCTCTGATGCTAAAAAGGCATGGATCACTAGAGGTGGGATGGCTTCGATCGGGACAAAGACTCGCTTTTCGATAGCGTATTCTGCAGCGCAACGAATCCATCTGCGTGTATCCATTAATGGTACCGCTGGCTGATAGTCTGCAAGTTGATCGTAGTCCGGTAGATCGCGCCCATAATAATCGAAGGCCCAATAAAAGGCGCCAGCAGCCACAATAATGCCAACAACCCCTAGAGCTAAGAGTGAATAAACGGCTCGTGCGAAATAACGTAACATCGGTAACCTTTTATTAGCACCGCAGCCAAGGCCAGCTATCTATGCTGGCCACGATCAATCCATTATCTAATGACAAATATGGCTGCTTCTTGGCTTAATATACTCTCTTTCAGGGTATCTATAAAATAGACTATCCCTATAGGCGAGATAGACGATTACTCTCAGAAAAATATCGATCACCGCCTTCAAAATGGCCGTAGCAAGCTTGACCCTATGCGCTTTGCTTCTTAGCAACTTTTCATCTGTCCGATTGGTCATAAAACCTGATTCTACAAGAATAGATGGGATATCAGGTCCGCTAAAATACACGAAATCCTGCTGAGCGATGAGGCGGATCAAGCATCGGGGTTACAGAAGTCAATGACTCTGCCACCATAACCGCAAATTGTTTACCATCATTTTTAGCAGCGCGTTGAGAAAGATCGATCAAAATTCCCGATAAAATTGGATCCTTATCGGAAAGATCTACACCAGCAATCACATCCGCCTTATTTTCACGGGCCGCCAATTCTTCCGCTTCTTTATCTGATGAGGGTTTCAGAGAGCGTATAAACTGACGCACCACGAACCGTCCCGCCCCCCATACTGTCAGCGTGCAAAGAAATGAATAGCTCCGCTTCTGCACGTCGGGCGATTTCTACGCGATCGCGCAAAGCGATGAATATCATATCCAGGTCATGATAACGTGATAGCTGTCGCCATTAAGGTCTGACGTACCTGTTTGGCTAGTGCTAGGGTGATATCCTTCTCATACGCCCCAGAGGTCCCAAGGGCGCAGGATCGACACCACCATGCCCAGGATCAATAGCAATGACATGTTTCCCATCAGGTCGTAATTTACGATTCGCAATGATCGGTGCGGCGGGTGGTGAGGAATTACTAGGCTTAAAGATGCCCCATTTGGCTCTGCCGCTGGATCTCCAACACGCCCTGCAACGAAAGCTTCTCTCGGCACGGCTACCAAATCAACAACGAGTCGATGTCGCTTGATCTCACTTTGATGGCGGTAAAATAGAAGCTGCTCTTGACCTGGATGAGCCTGTTACATCAAGCACGATTCGTGATGTTCCTGGCTTGAATAATCCGCTGTCGCAACCCTTCGACCAAACCCGACGTCAGCGTACTTGGGTTATCCCACTTGAGTTCCGGTAAATCGATAACAACCCGAAAAGGGTCAGCCAGAAGCAAGATTCCATATGAAGGTGCACTCGGTTAACTCAAGGACAAATCGAGTCACTTACCCCATTAGGGCCAATCCGTATACCGGTAACCTGAGGCTGCGCGAACCCAGGACTGATGGCTAGTAAGGCAACCCCTGTTCCCAAAATTAAAGATATTACTCTTTTCTTCCAATGCCTTAAGAAAAATGATGTCGTGTAAAATAACGAACAAACCATCAATCGGGGATGCCTTTTAGGGTTTAGTTCCTGACTACCCGGAAGATATACCCGAGGTTTGAGTTTCACGCAACCCTAAACCGCTAAATTTCCGCACCAACCGCCAGTTTTTGAATGAAAATTTCGATTCTAGCCTCTAGATTCACCCACGACCTATTGAGAAAGAAAATTGTTACAAATTTTTCCTCAATGGTATGAATAGCAAAGCAGCCCTCTGGAACAGCGTTAATCACGCTGATACCCTGACTATGATGGTTAGCGGGCCTTGCACATATGTCCCTAGCCGTCTCCAGTAACTCCGGTGGCGCTTTTCCTTGCAGACCGCCCCTTTTAACCATGGAATTCGAGGCTTGTATCAATTGCGCGCCCATATCCCAATAGATAACTGGATTGGAAGCGTGCCTTGGCGGCTTTGCAATTTTATTTTTGGCAAATCCCTCGCGATCAGCCTCGGTGTTCGGACCCAGCCTCCTATCATAGAGTGGAGGCTGCGCGATTTTGCACGGAGCTAGTGCTACATGACCAAACGTATGCTCGTCGATGCTGCCCATCCCGAAGAGACACGGGTTGCGGTAATCAGCGGCAATCGACTCGAAGATTTCGATTTCGAAACCGCAACCAGAGCCCGCCTCAAGGGCAATATTTATCTTGCTAAGGTTACGCGGGTTGAACCCTCGCTTCAGGCCGCCTTTGTTGATTATGGGGGTAATCGACACGGATTTTTAGCCTTTAGCGAAATCCATCCCGACTATTACCGAATCCCTGTTGAGGATCGCCAAGCTTTGCTTGCCGAGTATGCAGCACACGATCATCACCCTGATGAAGAAAACAGCGAAGAAGGGATCGTTGAAACTCTCGGAGGAGAGGATAATAGCGAAGAAGAAGCTGAGCGCCGTCGGCGCCGTTCGTCTCGGCGTTATAAAATTCAAGAAGTTATTAAACGACGACAAATTCTCCTCGTGCAAGTTGTCAAAGAAGAGCGTGGCAACAAAGGTGCTGCGTTAACAACCTATTTATCTCTTGCTGGCCGGTACTGTGTCCTAATGCCGAATACGACACGCGGAGGCGGTATATCACGCAAGATTTCCGATGCCAAAGACCGACAACGCCTAAAGGATGTTCTTAGCGGTTTAAATATCCCTGAGAACATAGGCATTATCGTCCGCACTGCCGGTGCGGGACGTACCAAAATCGAAATCAAACGCGATTATGAATATCTCTTGCGCCTTTGGAACGACATTCGCGAAAAGACTCTTGCTTCTATTGCACCATGCCTCATTTATGCTGAAGGGAGCCTGTTAAATCGCTCGTTACGCGATATCTATACAAAAGATATCGAAGAGATTCTTGTTGAGGGTGACGAAGGATTTAAACGGTGCCGCGATATCATGAAGGAGCTGATGCCTAGCCATGCCAAACGGGTAAAGCTCTATAAAGAAGCCAACATCCCTCTTTTCCAACGTTTTGAAGCAGAATCACAAATTGATGCGATATATAGCCCTCGCGTCCAGTTGCGATCTGGTGGCTCTATCGTCATTAATCAGACCGAGGCTCTCGTTGCAATTGATGTGAACTCAGGCCGTTCAACGCGTGAGCGTAATATTGAAGAAACAGCTTTAAAAACAAATCTAGAAGCTGCTGAAGAAGTTGCGCGTCAGTTACGACTACGCGACCTCGCAGGCCTTATCGTTATCGATTTTATCGATATGGAAGAGGCGCGACATCAACATCAAGTTGAACGTCGGTTGAAAGAAGCTATCAAGATCGACCGCGCCCGTATTCAAGTAGGTAGAATTAGTCATTTTGGACTCTTGGAATTATCGCGGCAGCGGCTGCGGCCGAGTGTAGCTGAGGCTTCAACCGAGGTATGCCCGCATTGCGGCGGTAGCGGTATGCTTCGGTCGACTGAGTCTACGGCGTTACATGTTTTGCGTGCTATAGAAGACGAAGGTACAAAAAAACGCGCCGCAGAAGTTTCTCTCGCTGTCCCAACAGCCGTTGCTTTTTATCTTCTGAATCAGAAACGCGCTGCTCTATTTGATATCGAAAAACGGTATGGATTTACAGTTATGATCGTCGCAGATCATACTCTAACACCACCAGCCTTTCGCCTAACGCAAACGCGCGCCTTACCTGGCACGCCTACCCTTCACGAACGTGCAGATAGCGATCAAACTGCCCTCGCAGCATCTGAGATTGTGGTACCTGCAACTGGAGTGGCAGAAGGTGAAACTGATAATACGGGTAGTAGTGGTGGTCGCCGACGCCGACGCCGACGCCGTGGGCGGCGCAATGAAGTCCCTGCTGACCTCGGTATCACTACCACACCAGCCGACTTCGATCATGACCTGAATGACGAAACCATTCTTCCCATTAACACTTCTTCATCTGAAACTGAGAATGGTGAAGATACCTCCCAAGTCTTTGAGCAATCGACGATTGAAAATGGCGAGGATCGTCGTAAACGGAGACGTCGAGGCCGTAGAGGTGGGCGCCGTCGTCGCCCTGAAAATAGCGATAATAATGCACAAATTGCATCTTCCGAAGATGTACCCTGGATGCCTCCCGGGTCCTCTCTGCCCGAAGGACTTCTTCCCTCAGAGCAAGGTATTGGCCATGAGATACCCCCTTCCTCATCTGATGATTGGCTAACACCCAGAAATCCACCTGAAAGTATGGGACAACGACGGTCACGCCCTAAACCTGCAGATAAGAATGCAAAGATTAATGACAACTCTGATGAGCACCCTCAAGAAAGCGACCTTAATCCCGCAAGGCCGGCAGATCGGGTAAGATCTCATGCTGAAACAGAACCCAGAGAAGAGGATCCTCCTGATGATGGGGCCACAGCATCGCCACGCCGTGGTTGGTGGAAGAGACTCGTGACCTAATCCTCATTCATGGATTTGAGTGAACCCAAACTCGCTCGAGTACTGGGCGAGGCTATAGCCTTACATAAGTCGGGGCAGCTGCTGCACGCAGCTGCCCTTTATCGAAAGGTATTGGCACAAGCACCGTATCATATCTTGACTTGGCGCTATTTAGGGGCGGCGCTCGCTCAATCGGGTGACTTACATCAAGCTGCACAGATGATGCAGGAGGCCATACAAAAAACTGGTCCCAATCCCGATTTGTGCAATGACTTGGGCGCTATTTTTTTAACACAAGGCCGTCTAAGTGAAGCAATTACTTCTTTTAAAATCGCTCATGATCTCGACCCTCAAAACATAAACATTCTTTTAAATCTTGCACGCACTCACATCCAGGCTAAGCGATCTAAAGAAGCGCAAAATGTGTTGGCAAAGATTTTAGATCTCGATCCTCATTTTTCTCTGGCCCACTTTGAAATGGGTCAAGCTTATATAAGCGATAATGATTTTCGTTGCGCATTAGAGTCTTTCCGCATGGCGCTAAAATATGCACCTGAATTTGCGGAAGCTCAGGCCATGATTGGCAATATTCTATTAAAGCTCGGAGAAAACGAAAGCGCTGTCGCCGCATATGCTGCTGCACTCCGGTTACAGCCGAATCTTCCCGGTGGTCACTATAATTTAGCCTTGGCGGAAATTGTCTGCCGCAGACCAGAACAAGCCGTTACAGCACTCAAACAAGCCCTTACGCTTAATCCTCATTCTGCCGAGATTTATAGCCTACTAAGCCAGGCTTCTCTCGAGGCGTATGATCTTGACGAGGCGATTAATGCCGGAAGAACGGCTCTGAAAATTGATAAAGATTTCATCCCTGCCATGATTAATTTAGGAAACGCTCTTCGCGATAGAGGAGATCATCAAAAAGCCTTAGACCTCTATCTAAACGCTTTACATTTTGAGCCCCAGAACCTCGGATTACTTTTTAATCTTGGTAATGCATATCGCGGCCTTGGAGATATGACTAAGGCAGAGTTCTATTATCGCCAGGTTTTAGCATTAGAGCCGAATCATTCCGATACCAAGTGGCAGCTTGGTCTTCTCTTTTTAATGCAAGGATATTTCGATAAAGGGTGGCCTCTCTATGAAGAGCGCTGGCACCGACCCGAATTTGCATCTCTTCGTCAGAAACATTCCTTACCTTACTGGCACGGTGAAAATCTAAACAATGGAATTCTCTTACTTTGGACAGAGCAAGGCTTAGGAGACTCTATTCAATTTGTGCGCCTGACTGCGCAAGCACGAAAACTGTGTGGAAAAATTATCGTACAATGCCCATTATCTTTAGCCTGGCTTCTTAAAACAGCGCCAGGTATCGATCTTGTCATTGGGCCTAACGACCCTTTACCGCCTGCAGCGGCACAAGCATCTCTTATGTCCTTACCCGCTATATTGAAGATAACAGATCCAAGCACAGTAACTTCCGTTCCATACCTTCAAGCGCCTCAAGAGAGTATTCAGAAATGGAAGGAGCGCCTTGAGAAGTTTCCGCGACCATGGATAGGGGTCTCTTGGCAGGGTAGTTTACGTAACCGAATGGATCGCCATCGTTCGATCCCTTTGCGTAACTTTGCTCCTCTAGCTCAGAGCAAAGGAACTCTTATTTCCTTACAAAAGATCTTTGGCCTCGAGCAAATCGCAACCTGTGGCTTCCAGGATCGCCTTATCCAATTCGATGATATCGATACTGGCGATACCGCTTTCTTCGATACAGCAGGAATTATCAAGAATTTGGATGTAGTTATTACGAGCGATACAGCGATAGCTCACCTAGGGGGCGCCCTGGGGCAACTCACATGGGTCGGTCTACAGGCAATCCCCGATTGGCGCTGGCTTCTTCAAAGATCAGACTGCCCTTGGTACCCGACCATGCGTTTATTTCGTCAATCTACCCCTAACGATTGGATGACTGTCGTGCATGCTATGGCACAGGAAATTAATCACCTCGATTAATCAAGAAGAAGCCGATATGCAGGGGGGTGCATATCGGCTTCAAAAGACCTGCTAGAAGCAGATCGTAAAAACGCTTATTTAGGCTGCGTTACGCCAAATCCAAAGACTGACGGTAGCTCCAGGATTAAGCTCAATCCGTTGCGGCATCGTTAAAACCTGGGCTGTCGATACTACTGTCTTTACAGGAATTATGCGCGCCATCCGTGCTGCAATCTTGGGGATATCTACCCGCATAATACCGATGTCCTCCAAAACACGATCATTTTGAGCTTCGAGCATATGGATCAAGGCCCACCGACGGCGCTGAAAGCTAAACCAGGCGATGATACCTTTGACTGCATCGCTGAAAAACTCCCGGGTATAGGCCGCCCGTAAAGCTTTTGCTTGAGCAATAATTTCCGCCGCATCGGCATCATAATTCCGCTCAGCCACTACATTCCCCCCAGTGACCCGGCGCGGTTCAGCATAAGCCCGCAACGATGTAATCTGGGTAATCTCTGTCATGGAAGTCATCCTTTGTTCACTTACGGTTTAAATCCTATGAGACAAACGCCTATCTTTTCCCCACCGTTTGCATGTCGTGTGGACATAATACCTAGTAACTATCAGAAATAAATAGCATTGCTGCATTGCAGCGTCTCATTTATTGCATAGCAACATAACGGGGCTTTTTATCACAAGTTGAAGTAGGTCTTGCTCGAAACCATTGATCTGCCTATGATTTTTAAGGGATGCACGGAAGATAAGCCTATGGAAATCGCAACTTCGGCCCACCATCACGTATACCAAGGGGATATGTCTCTTCTTCAGCTTTTACGCAAAGCAAATGCACGTATAAAAACTATCCTTGAACTAGAGACTTTGGTGGATGGGGTTTTAGCTGGAGGGGAGTTAGGTGCCTCTGAGGATTGGACTGCCTTAGTGGCTGATACGCCTTCTTCTGCCCTTACAGATCAGCTTCATGGGTTTTTAGCTCAGCGCGCTAGCTTACCTAAGCCTCTCCCATTACCAATAGCAAAAAGGCTGGACAATCTCCGCAAAACTCTTGGTGAAGAAGGCCTTTCAGGTTTCCTGATCCCCCATGCTGACGAATATCAAAATGAATATCTGCCGCCCTGCAACGAAAGACTGACATGGCTCACCGGATTTACAGGATCAGCTGGCTTTGCCGTCGTCCTCAAGAATAAGGCCGCAGTATTCACTGATGGCCGTTATACTTTGCAAGTTCAACAAGAGGTTGATTCAAATCTTTTCGAAATTTGCCATCTTATTGAAACACCACCTGCAATTTGGCTCGCACATCATTTATCCAAAGATGACCTTATAGGCTATGATCCCTGGCTTCATAGTTTATCTGAAATTGAAACCTTACGCACAGTCTGCCAAGAAACAGGCGCTGTTTTGCGACCAGTAAAAAAGAATCCTGTTGATCAGGTATGGCGAGAACGCCCTCCTGCTCCTCTTGGACCTGTCGTTCCTCATGATAATCGCTTTGCAGGCCGCGACTCCGCCGCCAAACGACATGAGCTCGGTCAGACCCTTGCCAAGGTAAACCTAGACACCGCAGTGATAACTGCACCCGACTCCATTGCTTGGCTTTTAAATATCCGCGGCAATGATGTCGCCCATACACCACTTCCCCTCAGCTATGCCTTACTCCATGCGAATGGCCAAGTGGATCTTTTTGTAGATAAGCGTAAATTAACTTCTGCCGCACGACGACACCTTGGAAATGAGGTGCGCATTTTATCGTCTGATGAATTTATCCCTGCCTTAAATCACTGTGGCGAGATTAAGTCTCGCATCCTTGTCGACACTCGCACTGCACCTGTTGCCGTGTATGAATATCTGAAGATCGCAGGTAGCCGTATCATAAAAGGCACAGATCCTTGTGTTTTGCCAAAGGCAATAAAAAACTCTATCGAAATCGCTGGCACCAGAGCAGCCCACCTAAGGGATGGAGCTGCTCTTACAAAATTCCTGGCCTGGCTGGCTCGCACAGCGCCTACTGGCCAATTAACGGAAATGTCGGCCGCGGCACAATTGCTCACCTTTCGGAGAGAAACAGGTGCTCTCCGCGATACTTCCTTCACGACGATTAGCGGTGCAGGCCCTAATGGCGCTATCGTTCATTATCGTGTGAGTCCTGCGACAGACCGTGCCCTCAAGGCCGGCGATGTTTATCTTGTGGATAGCGGTGGCCAATACCAAGACGGAACGACCGATGTGACGCGGACGGTACTAATCGGCGCACCAAACTTGGCGTCCTCCGAAATTCGCGATCGCTTTACCCGCGTCTTAAAGGGTCACATTACCCTTGCTATGGCTCGATTCCCCAAGGGCACTTCAGGCGGTCAGCTTGATTCCCTCGCGCGTGCTGCTTTATGGGAGGCTGGGTTAGATTATGATCACGGTACCGGCCATGGCGTAGGGAGTTATCTCAGTGTCCATGAGGGGCCGCACCGGATCGCTAAGAATACGCCTGCTGTTCCTCTTGAGCCAGGAATGATCGTCTCGAACGAGCCAGGTTATTATAAAAGTGGCGCTTACGGCATCCGCATCGAAAATCTTGTGACTGTTATTTCTCTTGATGTTAAGGGTGCGGAGCGGCCCCTCCTAGGATTTGAGACCCTTACCCTCGCCCCCATTGATCGCGCCCTTATTGAACCTTCGCTACTTTCCGGGGCTGAGGCAGAATGGTTGAATTCATACCATTCGCGGGTCCAACGCGAGCTGGCCCCCCTGCTCGATCCCGCAACGACAGAATGGCTTAAGCAAGCAACCCAGCCGATTCTTCCTACATGATTGCGATGAGCCTCGCTAACACCTTGCCCAAAGGGCAGAATTCCGCTACCAAGTCGCCGTTTTGCACTCGCGAAGATGCATAAGTTAGAAACATCGGTAGAGGTTTCTTAAGGGGGTAACAATGGCACGGAAAAAAATCGCTCTTGTTGGCGCTGGAAATATCGGTGGGACTTTGGCGCATCTCATTGGCTTGAAAGATCTTGGCGATGTAGCTTTGATCGATGTTGTGGAAGGGATCCCCCAAGGGAAAGCCCTGGATATCGCTGAGGGTACTCCTGTTGAGGGTAACGACACAACTTACCTAGGCTCTAATGATTACGTAGCGATGAAAGGGGCTGATGTTGTCATCGTTACTGCGGGGGTTGCACGCAAACCAGGTATGAGCCGTGATGATCTTATCGGGATTAATACAACTATTATTCAAAAAGTAGGTGAAGCCATTAAGGCGCACTGCCCTAAGGCTTTTGTTATTTGTATCACCAATCCTCTCGATGCCATGGTTGGCGTTTTGCAGAAAGCTGCAGGCTTAAAACCCCAGATGTGCGTAGGAATGGCTGGGGTCTTGGATTCCGCGCGATTTCGCTATTTCCTCGCAGAGGAATTCAAGGTTTCAGTTAATGAT
Source organism: Alphaproteobacteria bacterium (assembly GCA_041396725.1). Lineage (GTDB taxonomy): Bacteria > Pseudomonadota > Alphaproteobacteria > JAWKYA01 > JAWKYA01 > JAWKYA01. The sequence goes on along the minus strand of JAWKYA010000022.1, from coordinate 20,673 downwards.
GTCACGGCCTTTGTATTAGGTGGTCATGGCGACACAATGGTGCCGTTGGTTCGGTACTCTACTGTAGCAGGCATACCCATTCCTGATCTGATCAAAATGGGTTGGTCCACTCAAGAGCGCATCGAAAAGATCGTTCAGCGCACTCGGGATGGCGGTGCGGAGATTGTTGCCTTACTTAAGTCCGGCTCCGCTTTCTATGCGCCCGCATCATCGGCTATCGAGATGGCAGAGGCTTATCTGAAAGATAAGAAGCGCTTACTCCCATGTGCCGCCTATTTAACAGGTCAATATGGCGTAAAAGATATGTATGTTGGGGTCCCTATTATCCTTGGTGGGGACGGGGTCGAGCGGATTGTCGAAATTAACTTTAACAATGAAGAAAAAGCTATGTTTGACAAATCTGTCGCAGCAGTGCGCAGCCTTGTCGAAGCCACTGAAAAACTTCTCGCCAATCCCCCCAATAAAACTTAGAGCCTTGTCGACGGAGAGGAGTCCTTATGAACATCCACGAATACCAAGCGAAAAGTCTTCTAGCGAAGTACGGGGTTGCCGTTCCTAAGGGTGGGGTTGCCTATACAGCAGAAGAGGCTGTTGAGGTGTCTAATTCTCTTCCTGGGCCGATTTGGGTTGTTAAATCTCAAATTCATGCCGGTGGCCGCGGCGCAGGGCGCTTTAAAAGTGATCCACAAGGTAAAGGAGGGGTGCGCGTCGTAAAATCTAAAGACGAAATTAAAGCTGCCGCCAAAGCGATGCTCGGTCAGGTTTTGATTACAAAACAAACGGGCCCCGAAGGGCAAGAAGTTAAGCGGATCTATGTCGAGAATGGCTGCGACATTAAACGCGAGCTTTACCTATCCCTATTAGTCGATCGTAAAACAGGGCGTGTCACCATTATGGCTTCGACCGAAGGTGGCATGGAAATCGAAGAAGTTGCCAAAAAGCATCCCGAGAAAATCGTCCAGGTCACCATTGATCCTGTTGTGGGAATGACAGGATTTTATGCGCGACGCATTGCCTTCGGCCTAGGTTTAGAGGGCAAACAGATCACTGCGGCTACTCAGTTCTTAAACGCCATGTATAAAGCCTTCTGCGATCTAGATGCATCTATGGTTGAGATTAATCCTTTAGTCGTGACAAGCTCTGGTGATGTACTCGCTCTTGATGCCAAGATGAATTTCGACGACAACGCGCTCTTCCGTCACAAAGATGTTGAGTCCATGCGGGATGAAGACGAAGAAGATCCTATGGAACTTGAAGCGTCCAAACACTCTTTAAATTATATCAAACTTGATGGGTCAATTGGTTGCATGGTCAATGGTGCTGGTCTTGCCATGGCGACTATGGATATCATTCAACTCAAAGGTGGTTCTCCAGCAAACTTTCTAGATGTCGGAGGTGGCGCCACAAAAGAGCGTGTCACAGCTGCTTTCAAAATTATTCTATCCGATCCTAATGTTGAAGGGATCTTGGTTAATATTTTCGGAGGCATTATGCGGTGCGATGTTATCGCAGAAGGCGTCATCGCTGCAGCTCGCGAAGTTTCTTTGCATGTGCCCTTAGTGGTCCGTTTAGAGGGAACCAATGTCGAATTGGGAAAGAAGCTTATGGCTGATTCTGGACTCCCCATTATTCCCGCCGACAACTTGGCTGATGCCGCCGAGAAAATCGTTAAAGCCGTGAAGGAGGCAGCATAATGGCCGTTTTGGTCGACAAAAACACGAAGGTCATTTGCCAGGGCTTCACCGGTGCTCAAGGAACCTTTCACTCTGAGCAAGCTATTGCCTATGGAACACAGATGGTAGGTGGCGTCACTCCCGGCAAAGGAGGAGCTAAACATCTCGGCTTACCGGTGTTTGATACCGTTGCTGAGGCTGTTCATAAAACGGGCGCTGATGCATCGGTCATCTATGTTCCACCACCTTTTGCAGCAGATGCCATTCTCGAGGCTGTTGATGCGGGAATTCGCCTCGTTGTTTGTATTACTGAAGGTATCCCCGTGTTGGATATGGTACGTGTCAAACGGGCGCTTGATGGGAGTGCTTCGCGGCTGATCGGGCCAAATTGCCCCGGCGTGATCACGCCTGGTGAATGCAAAATTGGCATCATGCCGGGCCATATCCACAAGCGGGGTAAAATTGGGGTCGTTAGCCGTTCTGGTACCTTAACCTACGAAGCCGTTCATCAAACAACCGCAGCTGGGCTAGGTCAAACAACCTGTATTGGGATTGGTGGAGATCCTGTTAATGGAACCAATTTCATTGATTGCCTTGAGATGTTTCTAAACGATCCCGAAACCCTAGGAATTATCATGATTGGCGAGATTGGCGGCATCGCTGAGGAAGAAGCAGCAGCCTTTTATAAGATGCAGAAGAAGAAAAAACCTATCGTAGGCTTTATTGCAGGGCGCACCGCTCCACCCGGCAAGCGCATGGGTCATGCTGGTGCAATTATCTCTGGTGGCCAAGGTACAGCCGATTCCAAGCTAGAAGCCATGCGTTCTGCGGGATTCAAAATCTCTGAATCCCCTTCTGCCCTTGGCTCAACAATGGTTGATACGCTAAAAGGGTAAAATCGCACTCAGTATGCTATATTTGTAATGGTAATGGATAAGCACCACTTAAGGTAGGATCCTTAAGGTTATCAAGGGAGCAGGCCCATAGGCCAGCGCAAAGACCACATGGCATCGTCTCTAGAAGCAACATCTTTTCTATCTGCTTATAACGCTGATTTTATTGCCGGGCTTTATGCTAAGTGGTTGAGGAATCCTGAATCTATCGAAGGAAGTTGGCGAAGTTTTTTTGAAGAACTGGGCTTGGATGCATCCTCTGTTTTAGAAGAAATGAAGGGCGCGAGCTGGGCCACACACGATAGCGCAGCCTATTCTATCGAGACTGAAGCAAGCCACGACAAGGGTGAGGAACGGGTCGAGTGGCCGCAAGCGCGCCCATCTCTTCTCAATAAAGATTACGTTCGGCAAACTGCACTCGATTCCATTCGTGCTTTGATGCTGATTCGGGCCTACCGAATTCGCGGTCATCTGAATGCTAATCTTGATCCGCTTGGTCTTGAAAAGAAGCAAGTCCATCCCGAGCTCGAGCCTGCTACTTACGGCTTTAGTCCCGGTGATTGGGATCGGCCTATTTTCATCAATTATTATCTTGGCTTAGAGTCTGCGACCCTCCGGGAAATTGTTACTGCTTGTCGGGAAACTTACTGCGGCTCGATTGGCATTGAATATATGCACGTTCAAGAGCCTTCAGAAAAGGCTTGGCTACAAGAACGCATAGAAGGGATTCGAAATCGCACAGAGTTTACGGATCTCGGTAAGCGCACCATCCTTAAGCGTCTTATTCAAGCCGATATTTTTGAAACTTTTCTCGATAAGAAATTTACTGGAACCAAGCGATTTGGACTTGATGGCGGCGATTCCCTTGTTCCATTGATCGAACAACTTTTTAAACGTGGCGCCCAGCTTGGCGTTGAAGAGGTCGTTCTAGGCATGGCACACCGAGGGCGGCTTAATGTTCTTGGTAATATTATGCGCAAGCCTTATCGGGCTATTTTCTCAGAGTTTAGGGGTGTATCGGCTAACCCAGATGACGTCCAAGGATCTGGCGATGTTAAATATCATCTTGGCACCTCCGCTGATCGTGAGTTCGACGGTAAGACTGTCCATCTTTCCCTAACGGCCAACCCTAGTCATTTAGAAGCTGTTAATACCGTTGTTCTGGGTAAAGTTCGCGCCAAACAAAAACAACGCGGAGATACGGCACGCGATCAAGTTGTTGGCCTTTTGCTTCATGGTGATGCCGCATTTATTGGGCAAGGGATCGTTGCTGAAACTTTTCTGACCTCACAGTTACGAGGTTATCGAACAGGCGGCGCTATCCATGTCGTTATTAACAATCAGATTGGTTTTACCACCTCGCCAGCTCATTCCAGATCATCTCCTTATTGTTCAGATATGGCGAAAATGATCGATGCGCCTGTATTCCATGTGAATGGCGATGATCCTGAAGCTTGCGTTCATACGGCGCGCATCGCTATAGAATACCGACAAAAGTTTAAGAAAGATGTTGTAATCGACATGTGGTGTTATCGCCGCCACGGTCATAACGAAACTGATGAACCATCTTTCACGCAACCTCTTATGTATAAGAAAATTGCTCAACAGCCGCGGGTACGAGAAATCTACGCTAAAAAGCTTGAGGATGAAGGTACGCTCGAGCCTGGCACTGGTAAAGCTATCACACAAGAGTTTCAGAAATATCTCGAGGAAGAATTCGAGGCTTCTAATTCATATAAACCGAATAAGGCCGATTGGCTTGAAGGCCAATGGGCGGGACTTGGTTTAGCCGAAGGAGATGAGCGTCGCGGCGAAACCTCTGTTGATATGGATCTCTTGCGAGAAATAGGTCATGCCATTTCTCAAGTGCCACAGAACTTCAATGCAAACTCCAAAATCGTCCGCCAACTCCAAGCCAAGCGGAAAATGATCCAAACTGGCGAGGGTATCGATTGGTCTACAGCCGAAGCTTTATCTTTCGGTACACTCCTTTGTGAATCTACCGCGGTTCGCTTATCTGGGGAAGACAGTCAAAGAGGTACCTTTAGTCAGCGTCATGCTGTTCTGATCGATCAAGAAACCGAAACGAACTATATCCCCCTCAATCATATCCGTTTTGGTCAAGCTCCCTTTGAAGTTATCGATAGTCCTCTCTCTGAATTCGGCGTTCTTGGGTACGAATATGGATACGCCCTGGCCGAACCCCACGCCCTCGTTTTATGGGAGGCGCAATTTGGTGACTTCGCAAACGGCGCTCAGGTCATTATTGACCAATTCATTGCTTCGGGTGAATCAAAGTGGCTGCGCATGTGCGGGCTTGTTATGCTTCTTCCTCATGGTTACGAAGGTCAAGGTCCTGAGCATAGTTCGGCGCGCCTAGAGCGCTATCTTCAGCTTTGCGCAGAAGATAATCTTCAGATATGCAACATCACCACCCCCGCAAATTATTTCCACGTTCTGCGGCGGCAAATTCGGCGGAACTTCCGCAAACCTCTCATTCAAATGACGCCGAAGTCCCTTCTGCGCCACAAGCGCTGTGTTTCTCGTCTCATCGATTTTGGACCTGGGACAAGTTTTCACCGCGTTCTTCCTGACGATGCTGCAGGAACAGCAGCCCTCGCCAAAGATGAAGCCATTCGTCGCGTTATCTTGTGCTCTGGAAAAGTATACTACGATCTACTTGAAGAGCGTGAAAATCGTAAAATCTCAGATATCTACTTGTTACGAGTCGAGCAACTTTATCCTTTCCCTCGTAAATCTTTGATGCGAGAACTTGCCCGCTTCCCTAATGCTGAAATCGTTTGGTGTCAGGAAGAACCACAGAATACGGGAGCTTGGTTCTTCATCGATCGCCGGATAGAATCTGTATTGGAAGAGCTGGATCATAAATCCAGGCGCCCTAAATATATCGGTCGCCCTGAGGCAGCATCCCCAGCAACAGGCAATTATAAACGTCATATCGCAGAACAAAATGCTTTGTTTGATGCTGCACTTGCTGCTCCTAACCTAAGGACAGTTGCTAAACCCGTTATTGTTACACCGTCGCTTGCAAAGAAAAGAAAGGTATAACCTATGGCCGTGGAAATACGTGTTCCTCAGCTTGGCGAAAGCGTTACCGAAGCTACGGTTGCGAAATGGTTCAAGAAAGTTGGTGAGGCAATCGCTATTGATGAACCTCTTGTGGAATTGGAAACAGACAAAGTTACCGTTGAAGTACCAGCACCTTCTGCGGGGGTTCTGACATCAATTTCCGCCAATACTGGCGCCGAGGTTGCCGTTGGCGCCGTCTTAGGAATAGTTGATCCCAAAGGAGCGATAGATACACCAAGCAAGTCCACCGCAAAAGCATCTGAGTCAAGCAAATCTGCTACAAAAGCGACTGAACCGAATAAGCCTACTGCAAAAGCATCGGTACCTTCTTCGACAAATGGTGCGGCTACAAAAATACCTTCAACCTCGACACCTAAACCTACTATGTCTGATACAGTACTCGCCCCCTCTGTGCGGCGACTTGTTGAAGAAAATAAGTTAGACCCAGAAACTCTTTCTGCGACAGGACCAAAGGGAAATATTACCAAAGGCGATGTTTTAGCATATATGGCAAAAGAGAGCTCAGTTCCTACGTCTCAACGCGATACACGGCCAACTGAGCCTCCCGCACCTCGCCTTGAACATCCTCAAGAAGAGCGCATCCGGATGAGCAAACTCCGTCAACGGATTGCTCAGCGTTTGAAAGAAGCTCAAAATACTGCAGCAATTCTAACGACCTTTAACGAGGTCGATATGTCCGCTGTGATGTCCTTGCGGAATCAGTTTAAGGATATTTTCGAAAAAAAACATGGCGTCAAACTTGGATTTATGAGTTTCTTTGTCCGAGCTTGCACCACCGTCTTAAAAGAAATACCTGCCGTTAATGCTGAAATTCATGGTGACGAAGTTATCTATAAGAATTACTACGATATTGGCATCGCGGTTAGCACCCCACAGGGATTAGTTGTTCCCGTTCTGAGAGGTGCTGATCGGCTCTCTTTCGCAGGCATAGAGTCTACTATCAATGATCTTGGTAAACGGGCGCGAGATGGTCAACTTTCTATCCCAGAATTAACAGGCGGTACCTTTACCATTACCAATGGTGGGGTTTTTGGGTCTTTAATGTCCACGCCAATTCTGAATCCGCCTCAATCTGGTATTTTGGGAATGCATAAAATTCAGAACCGCCCTATGGTCGTGGATGATAATAAGATCGAGGTACGACCTATGATGTATCTCGCTTTAAGTTACGATCATCGGATTATCGATGGGCGCGAAGCTGTAACCTTCTTAGTTCGGATTAAAGAATTGATTGAAAATCCACAACGTTTGCTCCTCGAAATGTAGATATCAATAATGGCTATATGGATTTTTTTTGGAATTATCGTTGTTCTACTTGCCATTGCCTATGGCTGGTATGCGACGCTGGTCAACTACCGAAATCAGGCTCGGGAGGCTCTGTCTTCCATCGATATTCACCTCCGGCAGCGACACGATCTTATCCCCAATATCCTAACTATCGCGCAAAAGTTCATGAATCATGAGCGGGAACTTATTACCAAGATTGCCGAATTGCGCGCAGCAGCTACAGCCTCCTATCAGCTGAAAGATCCTAAAGCTATAGCAACCCAGCTGAGGACAGAAACAGCTTTAACCGATGCTGTAGGTCGCCTCTTTGCTGTTGCCGAAAGCAATCCCGATCTTAAATCCCAAGAGCCAATCGTGCGCGCACAAGCAACCTTTGAAGAGGTTGAAGGCCACATCGCCGCAGCGCGGCGTTTCTATAATGCCGCCGTTGCACAATTAAATAGCACCATTGAAACATTTCCTGGTCCACTTCTTGCGCGACTTGCTCATGCGCAACCTTTGCCTTTCTATGAAGAAACGGACGAGGCCATCCGAGCACCGATCGATGCCAATGCTTACTTAAAGTAAAAGTAATTGGGCCCCTTATATAGTCTTTGCGCACTAGATCCTGAAAACCTATTTTGGATAAAATAATTCATGACGAATACGCATGACTTATCCACTTTCTATTCGACACGGATTGCGCCTCACCTTGCATCTCTAGAGCAAGAACGCCGACGCGTTATCGGTTATCGCTACGCTCTTATGGCCATTGTCTTTGCTGTTCTTAGTTCGATCCTTATTTCTTATATTTTTGCGCCTGCGTGGATTGGATTTCCGATTGCAGCATCTGTCATTTGTTGCTTAGGAGCAGCATTTCTATCTGCACGTATTGGCGTAGATTTAGCCAATCGGGTCAAATCTGTCTTTGTCAATGAAACTGCTTACTTTCTAAATTTAATTCCTGGTAACCGTACCACGGGAGAGCCTATTACTTTAGGGACTTTTCAGCGATATGGTATACTTCCAACTGGTAATGAATCATCAATTGAAGATCATTTTCATGGCCACAAGGATGGCTTAGAAATTGATATTGCCGACACTGTTATTAAAAGTAAGACCACAACACGAGACAGTGACGGCAAGACCAAAACTACAACTACGCTTCTTTTTCGCGGACCCGTATTCCGAATTTCCTATAATCGACCTCTTAAAGCGCAAATTGTTCTCGTCAAAGATTGGGGGAAATTTATAAATCTATTGAATCGTTTCACTATCGCTGGTGAGCGGGTTCACATAGAAGATCCTAAATTTGAAGAATATTTTGAAGTTTACGCAACTGACCAAATTGAAGCGCGCTATATTTTAACGCCATCATTCATAGAACGCCTAATCTCCCTTTCAGATCACGTTCAAAAACGACCGCTCGGAATCGCTTTTCATGAAGGGTTTATATACGTTACTCTCAATACCGGTGTCGATTGGTTTGAGCCAGGATCTTTGTGGACTAGCCTTATGGATCTTCAACGCGTAGAGCGACTTGTTCAGCAGCTCGGCCTTGTATTTAACATGATCCAGATTCTTAATCTGGCAGGAAAAACACGAATTTAAATTTATTGATCTTTTTCTATGAAGCATTACCAAGACTAACCCTTGCTCTTGTAGGCGATCTACGGCAGGGTAAGTTTGGCCTCCAATTATAAAGACTAGGGAAGAATATCTATGGCAGAAGCTAGCTATGATGTGATTGTCATTGGTGGTGGACCGGGCGGGTATGTTGCGGCTATTCGAGCAGCTCAACTTGGCCTTAAGACAGCTTGTATTGAAAAGAGAGGAACTCTCGGAGGTACGTGCCTGAACATAGGTTGTATTCCCTCGAAGGCACTTCTTTATTCCTCAGAAAAATATATCGAGGCATCAAAGCACCTTGCTATTCACGGAGTTGACGCTAAGGGCATCAGTTTGAATCTCGATGCTATGATGGGTCGCAAGACTAAGGTTGTTGATGGTTTAACAAAAGGCATTGAACAGTTATTCCGCAAGAACAAGGTTGATTATGTGAAAGGGGCCGGGTCGATTAATAAATCTCCAAATAAAGATACCCCTGGGGTCGTAATGGTCGACAACAAATCATACGAAACTAAGAACATCATCATTGCGACAGGCTCAACTCACGTCGATTTACCCGGAGTTACAGTTGATGAGAAAACGATTGTTTCATCAACTGGGGTGCTTTCCCTCCCTAAAGTCCCAAAGCATCTTATTGTCATTGGCGGAGGTTATATCGGGCTTGAAATGGGGTCTGTATGGCGGCGATTGGGTGCCGAGGTAACGGTCGTTGAATTTCTCGATCGTATTGTTCCAGGAATGGATGGCGAGATTGGCAAGGCTTTTTATCGGATTCTAGAGCGTCAGGGATTTAAATTTCGCCTCAGCACTAAAGTCACGCAGGCTAAAACCACGAAGTCGGGTGTTACCCTTTCCATCGAGCCTGCCGCTGGCGGACAGACCGAGACTCTGGATTGCGATACTGTTCTCGTTGCCATAGGCCGGCGCGCCTATACAGAAGGACTTGGTTTGGAAAAGCTGGGCATCAAAACAGATAAACGCGGCATGATCGAAATTTCCGATAGTTTTGAGACATCGACTGCAGGGATTTACGCCATTGGCGATGTCGTGCGCGGGCCTATGCTGGCCCATAAAGCTGAAGAAGAAGGGGTGGCAGTGGCGGAATTAATTGCAGGCCATACCGCCCACATAGATTATAATACTATCCCCGGTATTGTTTATACATCGCCAGAAGTTGCAGCCGTGGGACAAACAGAAGAGCAGTTAAAAACCGCCGGTATTGCGTATAAAGTTGGGAAGTTTCCTTTTCTAGCCAACAGTCGCGCGCGATGCAATGATACGACCGATGGTTTTGTGAAAATCTTAGCTGACGCCTCTACTGACCGGGTTCTTGGCGCGCATATCATTGGTCAGGATGCTGGAACACTTATTGCAGAAATTGTGGCTGTCATGGCCTTTGGTGGTTCAGCGGAGGATATTGCACGAACCTGCCATGGCCACCCCACCCTGAGTGAGGCAATTAAAGAATCAGCTCTGGCTGTGGATGGGCGTCCCATTCATATTTAACGGGATTTATTCGCTCGCGGGTGAGCTTGGTTATAAACCTTAATTAAAGCTTCAGCATCCACTGCTGTGTAGCGCTGAGTTGTGCTCAATGAGGCATGTCCTAGGAGCTCTTGGATAGTTCTTAGATCGCCACCTGCAGAAAGAAGGTGCGTTGCAAAGCTATGGCGCAAGGCATGCGGCGTCGCCGTCTCGGGAAGGCCAAGTGTTATCCGCAAAGAGCGCATCTCGCGTTGAACAATGCCTGCAGCTAACCTTTTCCCACGTTCGCCATAGAAAAGAGGGCCTCCACCCGGTTTATCAGGTCTTTCGCCATAGGGACAAATAGCCAGATAAGCTTCAATTGCTTTAGTTACTGCGGGAAGTACTGGGACCAATCGATCTTTCCCCCCCTTACCGTGAATCATAAGAGAATCGCTCCGCACTACATCCTTACGATTAAGCTGCAGAGCCTCGCTTATGCGCAAGCCACACCCATACAGCAACGTGAGGACAGCGATATTACGCAATTTAATCCAAGCGGCTTCATGACCATGCCCTACTTCCTCAATTACCTTAAAGGCGTCAAACGCGGTAAGAGGTTTAGGAACCGTGTGAGGTATTTTTGGAGAACGAATGACACTCAAGGCTTCTTTACTTGCAAGCCCTTGGCGTGCGAGCCATGTATAGAAATTCCGCAATGCAGATAGGGCTCGCGCAGAAGACTGGCGGGCATATCGCTTATTCGCGCGACGCGCAAGCCAGGAGCGAAAATCGGTTGGCCTTAAATCATGAAGCGTCGCAAGGCTTATCTGTTCCCCTCGGTACTCATGAAGAAAAGACAGAAAATCTATAATATCTTGCCGATAAGCTGAAAGGCTATTCGTAGCTGCTCGACGCTCTTTACCAAACCAATCAAGCCATGCAGAAACAGCTCGATTAAGATCAGGCGCAATGCCTTCTATAGATGCAACACCTTCTAAAGATAGAGTAGCGATAACCTAAAGCTCCCGTCTCAACAAACCTACGATCATTAATTCTAAGGCTTTAGCCAAAAAAGTCAGAAGCTCCGTAGCTTGTCCAGGATTAAACTTTGTAGGGTTCCTTGACCCTAAGGCTAGTAAGGCGGGTGGCGTTTCCAATCCTATCGTTAGCCGAACAAGAGCATAAGAATGGACAAGACCTGCCGCAGAATCAAAAATCTCCGCGTTCCCTGGTCGATCTGCCGCCAAGATACACTCGCGATTCCCGCCCTGGAAAAGCCGCGCAATGGCGCCGGGCTCTAAAAGCCGAAGCCCTGTAGGAGCTGGGTAAATACGCTCATCGTCACGTTCAACAGCTATAGCAATCGCATCCAGATCTAACAGCACTACCAAATCTGTGCTAATGATCTGCATCAGATGCTCTAGGCTTGTCGCAGTAAGCATAGCCAGAACACAATTATGAACCCGCTGTTGCACAGCAAGATTAGAGCGTCCTGTGGCGAGCAAACCTTTTTGACCTGCCTTTAAGCGATCAATCTCATTTCGAAGCTTCTCAACAATAAATTGAGATAAATCGACCACTCCTGACCCCTGGTGTCGTGGTGTTGGTGAGACTGTTTCAATTGCCCGTAACAGAATTTCTGGATGACGATCGAAAAACTCCGGCTGCTCAGCCAAATAAGAGATGATCTGGCCATCTGTCAGTTCTAAATTCTCGGGGGATTGACTATCGGGTACCTTTGCCACGAGCCTTTCCCTTTCCTAAAATTGACTGGCCGGTCTTTCCCCAATCGGCAAGAAAGGCTGCCAGTCCTTTGTCCGTTAACGGATGGTGAGTCATTTGCTTGAGAACTGTAGGAGGGAGTGTTGCAACTTGAGCGCCTAAACGCGCAGCCGCTACCACATGCTGTGGCCCACGTACCGAAGCAACAAGAACCTCCGTCTTAAAGTTGGGGTAATTAGCGTAGATCTCAACGATTTCCTCAATAAGAGCCAGACCATCGGTCCCTACGTCATCAAGTCGCCCCACAAAAGGGGAAACAAAGGCTGCACCTGCTTTAGCCGCAAGAATGGCCTGAGCTGCAGAAAAACATAAGGTCACGTTGACGAGCGTCCCTGCCTGACTAAGCTGCCGACAAACCTTTAATCCATCGATGGTTAATGGGACCTTGACTGCAACATTTCGTGCCAATTTAGCAAGTTTACGTCCCTCAGCTAGCATTGTCTCATAATCCGTCGCCGTAACCTCAGCGCTCACTGGACCATTAACGATTTGGCAAATTTCGCGAATCGTATCCAGAAAGGGGCGACCCGCCTTAGCGATTAAGGATGGATTTGTTGTAACCCCATCAACAAACCCCGTTGCCGCTAAATCGCGTATTTCTTTTACATCAGCCGAGTCGACAAAAAACTTCATCTGATTAAACCTATATTCATCCCCATCCTAGGAGCCTCATTCTCCGGCAGAGGATCGTACCAGTTTACCCGATCTCAGAATGAAGCGCCAAATAACTGTGATATATTTGAACGATTAGACGTAATTAACGCCTTGACAAGCAACGGAAACCGTATACAGCGAAGTTGTAGCTGTTATAAATAAACGGTTTCGCTCTCGACCACCAAAGCAGAGATTCGAGACGGTCTCAGGGATTAAAATCTTACCCAATAAGGAACCCGCAGGAGAATAACAGTGAACACCATCCCCAGCACTGGTCCACAGGTTTCCGTATACATCTAACCGAAAACCGTCGGCAAGGCCCGGCGTTATCTCGGCAAATACATTGCCCCCTGATAAGCGATTCTCAGGTGAAATCCTAAAAACCCGGATATGGTGAGGGCCTTGTGGATTATGTGTTTTACCTGTATCGGAGATATACAGAAAAGATTCATCCGGAGAAAAAGCGATTCCATTGGGTTTGTCAAAATCATCAGCAACAATATTCAATTTTCCCACTGAATCTCGACAATAAACGTGACATCCATTTTGTTCCATCTCTGCCTTATGGCCCTCGTAGTCAGTCAAAATCCCATAGGGAGGATCTGTAAACCAGATCGATCCATCCGATTTAACGACCACATCGTTTGGTGAGTTTAACCGTTTGCCTTGGTAAGAATCGGCTAAAACTGTGATATGCCCATTAAGCTCTGTTCGTGTAACTCGGCGTTCCCCATGCTCACAGGTTACTAAACGGCCCTGCCGATCTTGTGTATTACCATTGCTATAATTAGCTGGTTGTCGGAAAATCGAAACGCCTTCATTTTCATGCCAGCGTAACATTCTATCGTTTGGGATGTCGCTCCATAACAAGCACTCTGCTTCAACAAAGTAAACTGGACCTTCTGCCCAGAGCATGCCTGTATGAAGACGTTTAACCCTAGCTGTTTCATGAATTAAATCACGAAACTTCGGGTCGATAATCTCGTAGATATCCGACATTAAGAACTCCGTGATCGTGACATTGATCTAAATCTGCATATCTGATGATGTAACGCTATCCTGATCTAACATCCGTAGCAAAATGTGGAACCGCTATAAATATCTTTGCAAATACTGCCTATGCGCAATACCGTAAGGTTAGCTAGAGACCCCTCTCCTTCTTTATGCAATCTACTTTCACGTAATCTTGCCCGTTTTTAAACTATACATGCATTATGCCTGATCCCTCTTCTAGAATTAGTGTGCTTCTCCCTCTCCCTCTCGGGGGGCGGTACGATTATCAGGTTACTTTAGAATCCGACTATCCACCGGGCGCTGTGATTGAAGTTCCCTTCGGGGGGCGCAAGGTTACCGGTGTCGTTTGGGGTCCCGGCGAAGGGATTATTCCAGACAGCAAACTTAAGACCGCTGGTTCTGTGCTTCCTTTACCCCTTATGACAGCCAGTTTACGTCAGTTTGTTGATCGGGTTGCTGCCTATACTCTCACCTCACCGGGCGCTGTATTACGCATGGTGCTCAATACGCCTAAGGCTTTTTCACCCGAACGAGGTCATTTTTTATACAAAATACCCTCGGACGGTCCTATTTTTCTTAAAAGCCCTATCCGTCAGCGAATTATTAACTTCCTTGCAGACGGTGCCAAGCGCTCGATTTCTGAGATTGCCCAAAATGTAGGCTGCAGCTCTGGTCTCATCAAAACCATGGCTAAGGCCGGGGAACTTGTCCCTATAGCCGCGCCCCCAGCCGCCCCCTTTTCGAGACCGAAAACAAACACGAATATTATCTTTTCACCACCGCAAGAGAGAGCCGCTCAGGTTCTGCGAGAAACAATGCGCGAAGGTACTTTCTCGGCAACTCTTCTTGAAGGTGTTACCGGCTCTGGAAAAACTGAGGTTTACTTTGAAGCCATCGCAGCAGTTATTGCACAAGAACAGCAATCTCTGGTGCTTTTGCCTGAAATTGCTCTAACAACACAATGGTTAGATCGCTTTGTTGCCCGATTTGGCGTTAAGCCTGCCATCTGGCATTCTGATCTGAGCGCTGCACAGCGCCGCATAACCTGGCGCGCTATTGCTGAAGGCGGAGCTCCCGTCGTTATTGGAGCACGATCGGCGCTTTTTCTCCCCTTCCCTGATCTAGGGCTTATTGTGGTCGATGAAGAGCACGAAGCTGCCTACAAACAAGAAGACGGTGTCATTTATCATGCTCGCGATATGGCCGTCCTTCGTGCCCATATCGCTAAACATCCAATTATTTTAGTTTCAGCAACACCTTCCCTAGAGACCCTCGCCAATGTTGAAGCTGATAAATACCGTCGTCTTCATTTACCTAACCGGCATGGAAACGCTCAACTCCCGCATATCACTGCTGTTGATATGCGAAAATATCCGCCGCCCCGTGGCCATTTTCTATCACCTCCTCTCGCGCAAGCCTTACAGCAGAATTTTGAGCAAAAGGGCCAAAGCCTTCTCTTTCTCAATCGGCGCGGCTATGCACCCTTAACCCTCTGTCGGAGTTGTGGCCATAGATTGCAATGCCCTAACTGCACTGCGTGGTTAGTGGAGCATCGACAGATAAACCGCCTCCAGTGTCATCACTGCGGCTATGCTTTACGCATTCCCCAAACCTGTCCCCAATGCCAAGCGGTCGACAGTTTTACTGCCTGTGGCCCGGGAGTTGAGCGTCTTGCTGAAGAAGCAGCTATTCTCCTCCCCAAAGCACGTATAGCACTAATGACTTCCGATAATATTGCAAATGCTGCAGCGGCCGAAGGGCTCATTCACGATATGATCCATGGAAAAATCGATCTTTTGATTGGAACCCAGATCATTGCGAAAGGTCACCATTTTCCAGCCCTAACCTTGGTTGGTATTGTAGATGCCGATTTAGGTCTTGCTGGAGGCGATTTACGTGCAGCTGAGCGCACTTTCCAGCTTCTCAATCAAGTCGCTGGGCGGGCGGGAAGAGAAGATCGCCCTGGGCAAGTTTTTCTACAAACCTACGACCCTTCTCAACCAGTTATCGCTGCCTTAGCTGAGGGTAGTGAAGAAAATTTCCTGACCCAAGAAATGAATGCGCGCAAGGCTGCTACTATGCCACCTTATGGCAAGTTAGCAGCTCTTATTCTTTCTGCTTCTAACGAGAAACTCGTCGACCAAGCCTGTCGGGATCTCGCAGCAAAAATACCTCATGAAGAAGGTATAATTATCCTCGGCCCCGCCCCAGCACCCTTAGCAATCCTCCGACGGCGCCATCGGCGGCGATTCCTTCTCAAATCGGCAAAAAATCTTTCTCTCCAATCTGTGATCAAAAAATGGATTAAAGAGATTAGACTTCCACGAACTGTGCGCCTTCAAGTAGATATCGACCCCTATAGTTTCCTATAAAACTTAGGCATAAGCTAGATCGCCATAGGATTATGAGGGGCAGCGATATACTCAACAGACTGCATTTCCATAAGGCGTGATACGGTTCGCTGAAATTCAAAAGCAAGACGCTGAGGGGGCATTAAATTATTTGGCGGTGCTTCGGCGCTTACAATAATATTCACATGACTTTCGTAAAGCACATCAATCAGAGTCATAAAGCGGCGCACTTCATCTTCCTGTCGCTCGTGAAATCGAGGAATACCACTGAGAATAAGCGTATGATAGTGGCGAGCAAGTGCGAGAAAGTCCGTTCCCCCTAGAGCGCGAGCGCATAAATCTTTGAAATCGCAAAAAGCAACACCCTGAGCCGCATAGGGGATAATAATTTTCCGGCCATGATGACTGATTTCTTCCTGATGACCATGCGCACCATCTGTTAGATTGGCAAAAGCTTCCTTGAGGGCTCTATCTGCTTGCGGACCGCACGGTGTATAATACGATCGAATATTCTGATAGCGTTGTAACCGATAATCACGAACAGACTGTAGGTGAAAAGTCTGCATATGCTGTAACAACAAATCAATAAAGGGCAAAAACCGATCGCGCTGCAACCCACCCTTATATAGAGTCTGTGGCGGCCAATTTGATGTGGCAACTATCACGACTCCCTGCTCCCATAATGCAGAGAAAAATCGCCCCAAAATCATAGCATCGGCAATATTTGTAATATGAAATTCATCAAAACAGAGCAGTATAGCTTCTTCTGCAACCTTTTTTGCTAAAGGAATAATGGGATCGCCGCTATTTTTATTCCGCCATCCGTGAATGCGATCATGTACCTCTTCCATAAAGGCGTGAAAATGAACGCGCCGCTTAGGATGAACGGGGGTCTCGGCAAAGAATAGGTCCATTAGCATGGATTTACCGCGCCCAACGCCACCATAAAGATACAGACCTTGAGGGGTAGAACTTACCTTACTTATCAGAGATAAAATGCCCTTAGCCTTCAATGGTCGATAATTGACTAAAGCGAGAGAAAGTTTTTGAAGAACTTCCACCGCTGCTGCTTGAGCTGGATCAGGAGCAACTAAACCCGCTGCCAGGCGCACTTGATATGCAGCGGCAGGACCTAAGGGTGAAGATCTAGCTCCTTGCAAGATTGAGAAAAACACCTTACTTGGTAGCAACCGCTGATAAGATAATCGATGCCCCTAAGCGCATGCGCTCAGCAACGGCCATAGAATCGCTATCACTTGGAGGAACCGGTACCCCACGAACCACAGGCGCTTGTTCCATAGCCGCCTTAGTCCCTATACCCATAGAGACTGTTGAAGGCTGAATAATCCCATTAAAAGAAATTGTTCCAACGCGATAAATACGATCGGGAAACACCGTTTTAAGAGCGGCAATTTCGTCAGCGACCTTTTTATAGATCTGGGCACGTAATTTGGCCTCTGCAGTCTCCCGCTCAGCGAGCGTAGGCGTGAACCTGATCGAAGCAACTCGGATTTGTTTACCGGGAGAACTTGCTTTTTGCGCTTTATCGTGGAGTCCACTCAATTGCTTATCCATCAAACGAGCTTCGGCGAGAACTTGCCAACGCTCCAGTCCTGCCGAATCCCGGCTACGATCAAAGCGCAATATGCGCCACTCGGCACCAGAAACAACGCTATTCAAAAGAACCATAACATCTTCACGCGCACCTGCAACAGCGTTCGCATCCATTGCTGCATCAATCAGCATATTAACTACAGCTGTTTGGGTTTGAATCCAATCCTCCACAGAAAGGTTTAAAGTTACCACATCATCAGGCTTATATCCCTCTTCGGCCTTTACTGAGGTACATAATCCAAAGCCTAAGGCTAAAACCAAAAGAAAAAGATGGACTGATTTCAACATACGCATGATAAACCTCTTCAATTACTTGGGTGCAATAGCTGATAAAATAACAGTTGCCGAGAGCTGTTGCCGTTCAGAAACGGTCATAGTTTCTCCAAATCCTCCCTGACCATTTATCATATCTTCATCACCATCTTCTTCAGCTTGCCGCCTTGCGCCTTTAAAAACCCGACCTTCCTCATCAAAGACGATATTACTGATACGAAAAACTCTATCTGGAAAGGCAATCTTCAACAGAGATATTTCTTCAACGACTTTCCTATAAAGCTGTGCCCGCAATTTAACCTTTAAAGCTTCGCGCTCAGCTATTGTAGGCGAAAAATATATTGAAGAAATTTTCACTTGCTTACCAGGGATACTCACCTTTTTAGCTCGATCATAAATACCGAAAAGTTGCTTGTCGCTAATACGGGCTTCCGCCAGGATTTCTTGACGATCTAGACCAGCCTTATCTTTGGTAGGGCTAAATTCCAGAATTTTCCAATCACCTGGGGCTAGATTTGCGAGAATTTTTAATACATCGTCCCGGATTGCTGTGGAAATTCCATTTCCCGCAGTTGTAATCATAACTTGGACAGCTGCTGTCTGAGTCTCTGCCCAATCCTCAACAGTTAAATGCAACGTGACTGTATCGTCCGGCTTGATCGTGGGATCGGCAGCTACGGCTGCATGTAATCCCACAGAGGTTCCATAGATAAGGCAAGAAAAGATAAAGCTATAAATCAAACGTGACATATTTATCCTCAGCTATTTACACTCGTAATTTAAAAATGGATTAGGGCAGCATCGCGGCAATTATTGAATAAAGAGCTCTATACTAAACCGATTTAATAAGCTCCAACCATTCTTTCTCAGTTAGGATTTTGACACCAAGCTCCGCTGCTTTTTTGACCTTAGAACCAGCATCGGCACCAACAACAACATAATCCGTCTTCTTTGAGACGGACCCAGCTACCTTAGCTCCTAGGATTTCAGCGCGTGCCTTAGCTTCGTCTCGCGTCATTAGCGATAATGTACCTGTAAAAACGAGAGTTTTTCCGGCCATAGGAGAATTACCTGTTTGCCGCGAGACAAAGTCTTCGACATGAATTTCCTGACCAAGATCGTCAAGAATTTCTCGATTATGGGGCTCCGCAAAAAAAGCGACCAGATCTGTCGCTACCGAAGGGCCGATTTGATCAATAGCCGTTAATTCACGATAAGCATCCGACTCCATATCTTGCGCTGCTTCTACAGCTGCTCGTAGAGCTACCAAACTCCCATAATGCTTTGCTAAAAGTCGCGCTGTAGCCTGACCGATTTGCCGGATCCCTAGAGCATAGATAAATCTCTCTAGTGATATTGTTCGGCGCGCCTCAATAGCGGCAAAAAGTTTACGCGCCGAAACCTCCCCCCACCCTTCTTGTATTTGAAGTGGAATAGGCGCATCGGCATTCCTCTTTTCTAAGGTAAATAGATCTGCAGGACTTCTCAAGATGCCTTCATCAAAAAAAGCTTGAATGGATTTTTCACCCATACCTTCAATATCAAAAGCCGCGCGCGAGACAAAATGTCTTAACCGTTCAACTACTTGAGCAGGGCAGATTAATCCTCCCGTGCAACGCCGCACAACCTCGCCTTCTTCTCGAATGGCATGACTTCCGCAAACTGGACAATGATCGGGAAAGATAAAAGGCTGAGCACCCCTGGGGCGCTTATCCAAAAGCACAGAGACAATTTGCGGAATAACATCTCCCGCTCTCTGGATAATAACGCGATCTCCTTCGCGCACATCTTTACGGGAAATTTCGTCTTCGTTATGAAGTGTCGCACGAGAAACAGTGACGCCACCCACAGAGACTGGCAATAAGTTTGCAACGGGCGTTAATGCGCCTGTACGCCCCACTTGAATTGTTATCTTTTCAAGAAGGGTCTCCGCTTGCTCAGCTGGGAACTTATGAGCCAGCGCCCATCGTGGCGCTCGCGATACGAACCCTAACCGCTCCTGCCAATCTAGTCGATCCACCTTATAAACGACACCATCTATATCGTAAGGAAGGTCAGCGCGACGCTGTTGAATATCACGATAGAATTGCAAAGCTTCAGACGCTGATGAACATCGACGCGCAAGAGGATTTACATTAAATTTCCACTTTCTTAACTGAGCCAAAGCCCCCCAGTGCGTGTCAGAAATTGGGCTACTGAGTTCGCCCCAAGAATAAGCAAAGAACTGCAATGGTCGGTTCGCTGTAATCTGTGGGTCGAGCTGACGTACACTCCCTGCAGCAGCATTACGTGGATTGGCAAAGATCTTACCCGCAGCCTTTGCTTGCTTGGTATTCAATGCAAGGAAATCCGACCGTGTCATGTATATCTCTCCACGGACTTCCAAAACCGTTGGAGCACCCTCTATCTCCCCGGGTATGCTTTTAAGAGTTGTCAAATTACGAGTTATATCTTCACCTTCTGATCCATCGCCACGCGTCGCTCCTTGTGTAAAACGGCCATTTTCATAGCGTAACGATGCAGATAGCCCATCGATTTTTGGCTCGGCAACAACTGCGAATTCCGCGGTAAGTGGTAAACCGAGAAACCGTCGAATACGATCGAAAAACTCTGTCACTTCGTCATCCGAAAAAGCATTAGCGAGCGAGAGCATCGGGATCCGATGCTCAACCTTAGCAAAACCAGATGCGGGCGTTGCCCCTACGGTCATTGTGGGGCTCGTTGATGTTTTAAGGGCCGGATACTGCTCTTCAAGTGCTATTAGACGCTGAAAAAGCGCGTCATATTCCGCATCTGACACTACTGGTGTATCTTCTTGATAATACGCACGGTTATGGGATCGGATCTCTTCGGCCAATCGTGTATGTTCAGCTATTGCATCCGCTGGTATTTTCTGTCTACCCACCATTAGGAGGCCTTAGAGCGTTTCTGCTTAGGCGTTTCTCG
>JAWKYA010000021.1:0-34388 GCA_041396725.1 Alphaproteobacteria bacterium | reverse complement strand
CAATACCCGCAACGTCATCGAAGGTAATGCGCCCTTGCCGTTCGGTTAAAAGCCGTGCCCGGCTTTTGCCAAAACCCATAGCCTTGCCACCACCACCTTGCATTTGGCGCATGAAAAAGACCCAGACACCAATCAAAAGCAGCATCGGTGCCCAGTTCAGGAATATGGCAAATAAAGAAGGCGCCTCCTCCTCTGGAGGAGCTGCCTTAATAGTGACGCCACTGTTTCGAAGCTGTTGGATCAACCCAGGATCGGTTGGCGCATAGGTCGAGTAAGCGCGTCCGTCAGTAAAATGACCGCTGATAGTATTCCCTTGAATGAGAGCATCGCGGACTTGTTTGCCGTCGACGGCAGCTGTGAAATCCGAGTAGGCCAGAACGGACTTTGGCTCGTGTTCGGTGGGGTTACGGAAAAGGTTGAAAAGTCCCAAAACAAGAAGGGCAATGATGATCCAGAGCGCAATATTACGACCAAAAATGTTCACGAGGACTGTCGCTTTCCAATTCCAACCGAAGGCGCAGGGCGGAATCGCGCCGGAAAAACCCTTAACTATTATCTAGTACATCTCTGAGCTTTCGCAACAACCTTAGCAGAACTTAATTTTGCTCTAGAGAACAAAAATGGGCCGGAGCCAGGGGATGATGCGGTGTAAAGCGCACAGTTTCTTGAATAATTCTAGCAGGATAAAGCATCCGGCGTCCATATCCTGCGCGTTCCGGCCGTAAGTAGCCAAAGTGGGGAATAGCCAGAATTCCTTGATTATCCACGATAATGGGGAGAGCCTTTTTAACCGCGCTTGGCAAAACGAGCTTCTGTAAGGGTAGATTCTGTAGGAATTGAGAGTGCGTATAGCGGCCGAGGACATCGATCTTGGCCGGACCATCAGCTAAGTTTACGTAGAACATAGCATTAATGGAAAACCGACGATCCCAGACGAGCCAATCTGTATTGTCCTTTGAAGTTTCACCAAGGGCGTAGCTCTTCGGGTCTAAATCAAACGTTGGAGCCGCGATATATTCTCGGCAAACGAGAATCTTGTTTGGTCGAAAAATCCAGCAACATCCGGCTAGGGTTCGTTGGCTATTTTTATGATGCATAAGATTATGCCGTATCCACTCCCGTAACCTATCCAGACTTTCGGTTCGCGGCGGATAATCCTCTGCACCGATACAAAGCGCGACGCGACGCAGGACCATGGATAGGCCATGATCATTTAAAGAACTTAGGATTCTTGGATCCAAGAGAGCGAAACCATGAGGATGAAGGGTTGTGGCTTGCGCTAAGAAAAGGGCAGTTTCATCCTCGGCTTGCTGTCGCTGTTGCGCATAATCTATAGCCAGATCCAAAGCCTCGCGCCGCGCTTTTTCATCGATATCTTGCCGTAAACGGGCACGAGTAAACCGGAGATCAATATTACTTGGATCTTCAAGAAAATCTTGGCCACGTTTAATAAGATCTTGGCGCAAGGTTTCCCGCCGCACGCTAAGAAGGGGGCGCAGCATTCGGATCCAGGGAAGGTCACGCACGGCGGCCATGCCTGCCAAACCATCCGGGCCGCTGTGCCGATGACTGCGAAAGATAATAGTCTCGGCTTGATCGTCCGCCTGATGGCCCAACAAGAGGTGAAGCACATCATGGGCGATACACCAGTCGATCAACAACTGGTAACGGGCTTGACGTGCAGCCGCTTGGATTCTTGTTGCGGGTTTTTTACCTTGCCAGGTGAGAATATGGTGTTCGATTCCTTCGGCTGTCAACCAAGTATGAACTTGATCGGCTTCGGCGCGACTTTCCTCGCGCAGACCATGGTCAACAGTAAGAGCGATAAGATGTCCTCGATGGCGATGACACCAATCTCTTGCGAGAAGAGTGAGACAAAGACTGTCAGGTCCACCGGATACGGCGGCAGCCAATCGAGGGCTGGTTTCAAACGGCCCCAGAGCTAAAAGAGCTTTATCGAAGGTAACGGCGAGCTCCGGGTCGCCTGATTTTAAGGTGGGGGTTAAAGATCTAGGGCGCGCAGCCACACGCGTTTACTTGCAGCCCAGAGCAGTGGATTCGCGTTGAGCGCGCTGTTTTACTGTGGCAGGTGCATCGGGATAATCGGCGCTGAGGCGGCTCAAGGATTTGCAGGCTTGGGGTGTTTGCCCTAGCTTACCAAGCGACATTCCGAGCTTCAAAAGATTATCCGGTCCTTTGCTATTCTTTTTATATTTTTGATAGCCCGTTAGAAAAGCCGCGGCGGCTTCGTCGTATTGGCCACGGACATAATGCGTCTCTCCTAACCAATATTGAGCATTGCCCGCAAGGTCCGCCTCTGGATACTTACTAACGAATTCGGCAAGGGCGGTCTGTGCGTCTTCGTAGTTGCGTTGTTGCAAGAGAGAATAGGCAAAATCGTACTGTTCCTTAGGTGACCCTGGCGGTAGAACGCCATCTGGTTTACTGGCGGCTGCGGTTGTCGTTGGTTTGATGGGGCCCGGAGTTGATGAAGGCGGGGCCGGTGGTGGATTGGCTGTTGCAGCATTAAGCTCGCGTTGCGACAAGGTGCCTAGAACGCCTTTTGTTTGATTTTGGATCGGCGCCTCTGTTGC
Source organism: Alphaproteobacteria bacterium (assembly GCA_041396725.1). Classification (GTDB taxonomy): domain Bacteria; phylum Pseudomonadota; class Alphaproteobacteria; order JAWKYA01; family JAWKYA01; genus JAWKYA01. The sequence continues at coordinate 31,794 of JAWKYA010000021.1, read as the reverse complement.
CCGCCCGCGCTCCGCAGGTGTTAAGGTAGTTTGGCCAGCAGGAGCAGCTAAGACAGGTGGTAAGGATACACTGTTGGTAGTACCAGGGCCTGCGCTGGGTGGTGGTGCGGAGATCGCTCCAGGGGTAGGGTTAGGAGATATCGGTGCTTGGTTTGTTGTTGCAGTAATTGCAGGTGCAGTGTCCGTATGTGCCATAGGTGTATCGCCACCATGCTCGAGCTTTTGGAGGCGAAATTCTAAATCCTCGGTCATTTTGTCGAGGCGTTGTTCCATGCGTTTGAGTCGAAAATTCATTTCTTCAAGGCTACCGGTTAAACGGGAGACCTCATTCTCGAGAGCTGAGATTCGTACTTGTTGACGTGCTATGGCTGGGCTATCTGCCTCGACGCCCTGGGCATGCGCGGGCGCAGCAATCATGACTGCCACGATTGCATTAACTAGGATCACCCACTTACTCCAGGCCAAGGATGAGGACGTAGGCAGGGATAGAGTTTTTAGCATGACGATATCTCGCGCTCTCTTTTCGGCAGCGATCCGAGTATGGGGTGGAGGCACGGCAAAAATAAGGCGCTCGCCCGATAGTTAGCTCCGATTTTTTAGCTCAGAGCTTGGGGCGAGCGCCTATGGGTCTCGGCATATGATGGGTGAAATTACTGTCCGCTGACCAAGGTCACAGCGCGACGGTTTTGCGACCATGCTGCTTCGTTAGAGCCAACGACCTCGGGTTGTTCCTTACCGAAGGAGATAATCGATACCCGGTTGGGCTCGACCCCCAGGGAAATAAGGTAATCTTTCACCGATTGAGCCCGACGCTCACCCAGGGCAAGATTGTACTCTCTGGTGCCGCGCTCATCGGCGTGGCCTTGAATGGTGACGCCGACGCCGGCGCGTGTCTTGAGCCAAGCAGCTTGCGCACTGACGGTTTTGCGAGCTTCTGGCGATAAATCATACTGGTCGAGGCCAAAAAATACCCGGTCGCCAACATCGCGCTGCAATTCCATCTGGAGACCACCACTGGTGACACTGCCTGTATTACCCGTTCCGGTAGTCTCGCTACCCGGAAGCGCTGGCGGGCCGCCAGTGCCGCTTCCACCCACATCCGTGATGTCATCTGGTGCGGATCCGCAAGCAGCAAGCATAAGGGCCCCCGCACAAGCGCAAATCATTCTAAGCCGCATCATCGATTTCTCCGAATGTCCTAAGAGCTGACCAAGGAACCGATCCCAATATCCGATTCCGATCCTATTTTTATACATGTTACCTGACTCCATGACAATGGGGTTATAAGGTTTGACTCAATTTTTTCAGTAGGATGATCCTGTAATTTTATATTTAAGTTTAAGGAATGAGGGGTGACCATGCTGGGTCCGATGCTTCAAGCGGGGTAACGATTTCTCGCAGATTTTGGCCTGAAAGGTCGATGCTATAGAGTTTAGTCGTGCCCGCCACATGGGCTCCCCCCTGGGTTTGGCGGAAAAACATCAGGACACGGCCATTAGGTGACCAAGTCGGGCCTTCGTCGAGAAAGCTCTCAGTCAGAATACGTTCCTTGCTGCCATCGGGTTTCATCACGCCAATATAAAACTTACCGCCTTGCATTTTGGTAAAGGCGATCAGGTCACCTCGCGGCGACCATACAGGGGTTGCATAGCGACCTTGACCAAAGCTAATGCGTTGAACGTTCGAGCCATCGGCGTTCATAACGTAAAGCTGTTGGGAACCGCCACGGTCCGAATTGAATACAATCTGCGCATTGGTATCCGAGTAAGAAGGCGAAGTATCAATGGAGGGATGGTTAGTAAGCTGCTGAACGCGACGAGTCTGCAGATCCATCGCATAGATTTCTGAATTGCCGTCATTTGACATACTCAAGACGATTTTCCGACCATCGTTTGAAAACCGTGGAGCAAAGGTCATACCTGGAAATTCACCCACGACTTCGCGCTGACCACTGTCGATGTTGAACAAATAAACGCGTGGTCTGTCGTTGAAATAGGAAAGATAAGTTATTTCCTGAGTTGAAGGCGAAAACCGTGGGGTCAAAACCAAGGACGATCCATCGGTTAGGAACTTATGATTGGCGCCGTCTTGATCCATAATGGCCAAGCGTTTAATGCGCCGGTTACCAGGGCCGCTCTCTGCGACATAAACGATCCGCGTATCGAAGTAGCCTTTTTCACCGGTAACCCGCTCGTAAATAGCGTCGGCGATGATATGAGCGATTCGCCGCCAGTTCTGAGGGACCGTATAGTATTTACGACCGGCCATAGGTTGGCCTTGGAATACATCCCACAAGCGAAACTCGACCCGCAGACGACCATCGGGCTCTATAGCTGCCAGACCCGATACCAGGGCCTGAGCATTGATCGTCTTCCAGTCCTGGAACCGAGGCTGTGCTTGCGAGAGATCCGCGGGCGATTGCAAAAAAGCGCGCGGGTCAACTGCCCGGAACAATCCCGAACGTTCCAGATCGGCACTGATGACCCCAGCGATTTGCTTGCCATAATTAGAGGCATCAGGGACGCCGCCAAAAAACTCTGTGATGGCAATCTGAATTGGATTGGGGACAGGGCTTTCGATGTCAACCCGAACCTCGGCACGGGCCGCTGGGTTGGGATAGAAAGTCGTCGTCAACAATCCAAGGAGAATTGCTGCAATAAACCGGTGGCCAGACAAAGAGAGAGAGGTTCGCATTAGCATCATTACATACAGTCCGCTTCTTTAGGGGTGAAGGCGACAATAAATCGGTCAAATTGGGCATATTTATCTTTAGGGATAGGTAAAGGACTCGCTTGGTTGACGGCACGGATTGCGCTGTCGACAAAGGCTGTTAGGGCAATGGAATCCCCTGAGCCTGTCGCCCGTTCAACCTTAACCGAAGTAACGGTGCCATCGGGGAGAACCTGTACCGCCAGTTCAGTAGCCATTTGAGAAAACCCTTTTAAGCCGCAGTTGGCATTCCATTTATCTTTGATGCTTTGCCGGATCATATCCAGTTCGGTGCCGGATAGGCTTGGGCCCAAGGGAGCAACCGCGGCGGTACGGGTCACCGGCTCTGTTTGTGGTTTGGCATTTGCATCGCTCGGTGCATTAATAGCGACCTGTTGTTTTGACTTAGGATCAACCTGCGGGGTCGGCTGTTGAGGTTTATTCTTTAGACGATTTTGTAAGAAGGTTTCGATGTCGGCGAAATCGTCTTTTTTCTGATCCTTTTTAGGTTCGGGTTTCTTGGCGGTCTCTTCTTGTTTGGGTTTGTCCTTAGGCTTGGGTGGTTGTGCCGGCAAGGCCGTTTTTTCTGGAACAGGATCTGGTTTAGGTGGTGCAGGTTCAGGTTTTGGTGGTACGGCAACAACCTGTTTCGGCTCAGGTGGCGGTGGAGCAGCTTTAGTTGGTGCCGGTGCTGGTGGTGGCGGTGGTACAGGCTGTACCTCGGCCTTAGGGGGCTCGGGCTTAGGTGGCGGTGGAGCGACTTCGGGCGTTTGCGAAACAGGACCGATCTCAACCAAGCTGACAGCTATGGTTGGTTCAGGTTCGATTTCTTTGCGGAGGTGCGGCAACCCTACCACAGCAAGAACTAAAAGCGTGGTATGCAGAGCGCTAGAGGCGACAAGAGCCTTGCGCATGACGGCTTACCGGGCGGAGCTTTGCCCCGGAGGGGCCGGTGGCAAAGGAATGCTTGTGGTCGAAGGTGGAACGCCAGTGACTGTAGGTGCCGATGTGGTGGGTGTAGGAACCGGACGTCCCATCGCAGCCGTGGGAGTCGCGGGCCGAGATTTCAAGGTGTTGATGGCTCCAGCATCGCCAGGTGCTGAGATAAGGGCGATCTTACGGAAACCGGCATGCGTTACCAGTCCCATCACTTCAAGAACACGACCATAATCGATGGTCTTATCGCCGCGGACATAGATCTGAGTATCGGGATTTTGATTAGTGATCGCTTCAAGTCGAGGCACTAAGGCATCCAGTGCCGTTTCACTTTCCTGAAGAAAAATCCGGCCATCTTTGGAGACGGTGATTTCCAGCGGCTCTACCTGCTGATTGATTGGCGGCGCCGAGGTTTCCGGCAATTCAATTTCGACACCGACCGTCAGCAAGGGCGCAGCTACCATAAAAACGATCAGCAACACTAACATCACATCAACGAATGGCGTTACGTTGATATCACTCATCTTGTTGTAGCGAAAGTTCTTGCCTTTCGAGCGACTGAGAAGGGCGCCGGCCATAGGCTATGCCCCTTCCAATTGACGGGATAGAATGGCACTAAACTCACCGGTAAAACCTTCAAGTCGGTTCGCATACCGGCCAAGATCAGTCGAAAGCTTGTTATAAGCAATCACTGCCGGGATAGCAGCCACGAGACCCAGAGCTGTTGCAAACAAGGCCTCAGCAATACCCGGTGCAACCACTGCAAGTGACGTATTCTTGGAAGCGGCAATGGCTTGAAAGCTGTTCATAATACCCCAAACTGTCCCGAAAAGACCAATGAATGGCGCTGTCGAACCGACCGATGCTAAGAAACTCATGTACCGTTCCAACCGCTCCATTTCGCGGCCCAAGGTCACGGTCATAACGCGCTCGATCCGTTGTTGCAGATTGGCACGCATCGTACTCTCCGCCGATAAACCGCGTTCGGTTGACCGACGCCACTCGCGCATCGCTGCCGCGAAGATTGCTGTCATCGGATCGAGGGGTCGGCGACCAACCCGATCGTAAAGGTCTTCAAGAGAGCTACCGGACCAAAAAGCCTCTTCGAACTTATTGGCGCGAATGTTGAGGCGTCGCATCCGGGCGATCTTTTCGAAAATGATAGCCCAGCACCATACTGACGCCAGAAGTAACAGCGTCATCACGATTTTGACGATGATATCGGCCTGCATAAACAGGCTGATGATAGACAAATCATGGGGCGCTGCCGTCGCGGCAAGCGTCGCCGACTGGATAAGTGTTTGATTCATGGCTGCCCCATTATCGCTAGCAATTTGTCAGAATCGTGGTGATGAAAGGACTTTAAGGGTAATTTATTCAGTTCCCTAACAAGGGTTCCGCATACATAACCCGAAGAGCTTCCCGCAAAGGAAGAGGAAGACGAACAGCGTGTCCCTGACCGTCGATACAGACAAGCCGGATCGTAAGGTTAGCGAGGATCTTATCCTGGCGATGGATCGTTTGATGAACCGTGAAACTAGCGCCACCCATAGTCGCAATTTGTGTACGCACCTCAAGAGCATCATCAAGCCGTGCCGGTCGATGATAATCGATTTCGCAACGGTGAACCGCGAAGTGCAATCCTTGTTCCTTTGCAAGGCGACCATGGTTCAGACCGCACAGACGCATGGCTTCGGTTCGGCCGCGTTCTGCGTAATGAAGGTAAGCGGCATGATAGACAATTCCAGCAGCATCAGTATCTTCGTAGTAAACGCGTAAGGGTAAAATGTGCCAGCTACCTTGCAGGTAGCCAGTAGCGGGATGAGGAGGAGAGAGGTCCGTCATGATACTAGATGTGCGAAACCCCTAATCTTCGGTCAAAGAATCGAGGCTTTGGGCTTGAGCGAGCAGCTGCAGTTGTTCCGGACCGCGTGGTGGGGGGGTAAGTCCAAGATGCCGGTATCCTCTTTCTCCTAACATACGTCCCCGCGATGTTCGCTGGATTAATCCTATTTGAATTAAGTAAGGTTCGATTACATCCTCTAGCATATCCCTTGGCTCGGCCAAGGCTGCAGCCAAGGTTTCCACCCCCACAGGTCCCCCTCCATAGTGGTCAGCAAGGCAAGTTAGATAACGCCGGTCGACACTATCAAGGCCAAGGGTATCGACCTCCAGCCGGGTTAAAGCTTGATCGGCGCCGGTATGATCCACAGTCGTAGCGCCTGCGACGGCAGCGAAATCCCGTACCCGACGCAAGAGGCGGCCGGCAATCCGGGGGGTGCCACGTGCGCGTTGTGCAATTTCCTGTGCCCCATCGGGTGTAAGGGCAAGACCGAGAACCTTTGCGGCACGCAAGACAACAGATTCTAATTCCTCTGGTGTATAAAAATTCAACCGCAAGGGGATACCAAAACGATCCCGCAGAGGAGTAGTCAGTAATCCCATACGGGTGGTAGCGCCGACCAGTGTAAAGGATGGTAGGTCGATTTTTACCGACCGGGCGGCAGGGCCTTCACCGATGATAAGGTCGAGTTGGAAATCTTCCATAGCTGGATAAAGGATTTCTTCCACCTGGGGCGGTAGACGATGAATTTCATCAATGAAAAGAACGTCGCGTGGTTCGAGATTCGTAAGAAGTGCAGCCAGATCGCCAGGCTTACCAATAACGGGGCCTGAGGTGGCACGAAATCCAACTCCAAGTTCACGAGCGACGATCTGGGCCAAGGTTGTTTTGCCTAACCCTGGGGGGCCAAACAACAGGACATGATCCATAGATTCGCTACGGCTACGGGCAGCATCTACGAACACGCGTAGATTTTCCCGAACCTGGCGCTGGCCAATAAAATCATTGAGGGTTTGCGGCCGCAAATGAGACTCAATGGTATCTTCTTCTGTGAAGCCACGATCGATCAAGCGCTCGTCAGGAAGGGTTGATGTCATGCGGCTAGCTCACGCAAAGCGGCTTTGATCAGAATATCCACTGTCGCCGTATCGCCAAGCTTACTTACTGCTTTGCTAGCGGCGCCAAAGGCCTCACTGCGGCCATAGCCTAAGTTGACCAGAGCTGAAACAGTATCCTGTAGGGGGGCTTTACCAGATTCGTTTGCAGCATCCCGATTCGAGACCCCGATGGGTGCGCCTATAGCTACGGCTCCAGCTTTATCTTTCAGCTCAGCAACGATGCGTGCAGCGAGTTTTGGGCCAACCCCATCTGCGCGTGTCATAAGAGCTTTATCTTGAGCAGCGATAGCCTGAAGAATTTCATCCGGTGATAGAACAGATAAAATCGCAAGAGCAACTTTGGCCCCAACGCCTTGAACAGTCGTTAAAAGACGAAACCAATCCTTCTCTGCCACTTCACTAAAACCATAGAGATGGATGTGATCTTCGCGAACATGAGTCTCGACATGAAGCTGGATAGCTTCACCGCGACTAGGCATTCGGCTTAAGGTTCGGACCGAGCAAAAAACCAAATACCCCACACCGCCACAGTCGATGACCGCAAAGCCAGCGCCGCTTTCAGCCAGAAGCCCTTTGAGTCGCGCAATCATCGTACCTCCGCTTTAAGGGCAGCTATGGTGCGCTGAGCCGAGCCCGCATAATGAGCATGGCATATGGCAATGGCTAAAGCATCGGCTGCGTCGGGACTGTGTGCCAAGGCACCAGGAAGTAACCGAGAGACCATCGATTGAATCTGAATCTTATCGGCATGGCCGGTACCGACAATAGCCTTCTTGATCGTTGTCGCTGCATATTCGGCGACGGCAAGCCCCGCTTGCGCCGGCGCTAATAGGACAACGCCGCGCGCTTGCCCAAGCTTAAGAGTGCTCACTGGATTGCGATTAAGAAAGGTTTCTTCAACTGCTGCTTCATCGGGTTTGTAACTGTCAATAACAGCGATCAATTCCGAATAAATAACGGAAAGCCGGGCAGCCAAAGATTGATGTGCTGCCGAGTGAATGGTTCCGGCAGCGACAAAAGTTAAATGGTTACCTCGAACATCTATGATGCCCCACCCGGTTGCTCTTAATCCAGGATCAAGCCCCAACAGTCGCATAGCTGTGCCTTCCAGCCTATCTCGCCTAGCTTGCAAGACGTGCCATCACATCATCGGCGATATCGAAATTCGCCGCCACGTTTTGTACGTCGTCGTTATCGTCTAAAGCATCAAGAAGCTTTAATAAGGATTCTGCTGCTTCGCCCGTTACAGAAATTAAATTTTGCGGCCGCCAAATCAATTTAGCGGATTGGGGATCATTGAATTTCTTTTCCAGCACACTCAAAACAGCATGCAGTTGATCAGGCTTGCAAACCACGATGTGGCTTTCCTCATCGATGGTTACATCGTCAGCGCCGGCCTCTAGGGCAGCTTCGAACATAGCATCACTTGCCGCGACCCCTAGGGAATAGCGGATCTCGCCGATCCGATCGAACATGAAACTGACAGAGTTGGTTTCACCGAGATTGCCGCTATGCTTCGTAAAAGCGGTTCGAATTTCCGAGGCGGTTCGGTTGCGATTATCGGTTAGGGCTTCGATGATAATAGCAACACCCCCAGGGCCATAGCCTTCATAACGGATTTCATCGAAGATAGTATCGGCCTCCCCGCCGGCACCTTTCTTGATGGCGCGCTCGATATTGTCCTTAGGCATGTTTGCGACCCGCGCGGCCGCGACAGCACTGCGCAGCCGGGGATTAAAAGCCGGGTCTGGCAATCCCTCCTTGGCAGAGACCATGATTTCGCGGCCTAGCTTGGCGAACATCTTGGCGCGTCGCTTATCTTGAGCACCCTTACGGTGCATAATGTTTTTAAACTGGGAATGACCAGCCATGAGCACTCAATCCAAAGTCGATCTTAGTCTGCGAAATCTTGGGTTCGATCTCGGAATTTTATACCAGAACAGGTTATGAACGCCAACAAACTATACGAAGACAAAAAACAGCCCCTAGTCGGCGGCGAGTGGATAGTCGAAGCAGGGCATATATTGGCTAAGGCATCCGCCCAGGCGGATGGGTTCGAGTCGAATCGCAAGTCCTGTTTCGGGGTGGGTATCCACAACGATCCCGCATAGAGTTGCCAAGCCTTCCGCAGGAGCAGGTCGATCGGTGGGCATTTTTGAGCGAAAGCGCGCGATAGGAACGCTTTTTTTCATGCCGATAACGCTATCGTAATCCCCACACATTCCGGCGTCGCTTTGATACGCGGTTCCCGCAGAGAGGCATCGACCATCAGCGGAAGGGACATGAGTATGCGTACCGATTACCAAAGATACGCGACCATCCAAATAATGAGCGAGCGCTTGCTTTTCGCTGGTAGCTTCAGCGTGAATATCAACCACGATAGCGGCAATATCTTTGCCAAGAGGATACTGACTCAAAATTTGATCGACCGCCGCAAAGGGATCTTCTAGAGGTTCCATAAACAAGCGACCCATAACATTGATCACGAGAACTTTCTCTCCCGTGCGCGTTGTATGGACGACCCAGCCGTTGCCCGGTGTGCCTACAGGGAAGTTTATAGGGCGCAGAAGACAAGGATCGTCAGTAATATAAGTGACGGTTTCCCGCTGATCCCAGATATGGTTTCCCGTGGTAATTACGTCGACGCCTGCTGCATAAAGCTCAGCGCAAATGGCGCGCGTAATGCCAAAGCCATGGGCGGCATTCTCGCCATTCACAACGACAAGATCAAGATTGAGATGATCGCGGAGACGGGGAATTCTGTCAGTTATAATCGCACGCCCCGCGCGCCCAACAATATCACCGCAGAATAGGAGTCTCATGATCCTGGATCCGGCCGTATGATCCCTGTATCGGTTACAATATAATCAAGGCGAATGTCGGTTGACTCAGAGGGAATCTCAGAGACCTCTTGTTCCGCAAAAGCAATACCGATGGTAAGGAAAATAGGCTGCTTTGCCCGTAAGGTTGGGATGGTGCGATCATAAAAACCACCGCCATAGCCAAGACGATATCCGCGCCGATCAAAAGCAAGTTGAGGGACGAGAAGAACCGTTGGAAATCGCGGCGGAGCTTCGGGGTCAGGCTCGAAGGTACCGAAAGGACCTGCACGCATGACGACGGTTGGGTGCCATGCACGGAAAACGAGAGGAGCGTTTGCACGTTCGATAGCTGGCATCGCGATGCATTGTTTGCGGTCGTGGAGAGCCTTCAATAAAGGATGCAAATCGATCTCACTACTGATAGGCCAATAGGCGCCAAGACAAGCATCGGGCGATAACAAGTCACTTTTCATGACATGATCCCGCAAAGCCAATGCCTTTGCTTCGCGAGCAACAATAGCTGCTCGCCGCTTTGTCATCTCACCGCGCAAACGGCGTTTTAAATCGGAAATGCCTTGGGCTAAATTATTTTGAATCATATCAAACCTAAAAAGTGCCGCGCCAGCCGTTGACCGTTTCGTATCCACTTGGGCCTGCCATAGCAGGTGGGCGCCATATACCAAAGCCAGGGCTCTAGCAGGGACAGCTCCCATAATGTGGAACATTGGCCCCAGGGAATGAATGGTCCGACGTACTGGGCAGCACCATGAACAATTTAGGACGCAATAAGACGATCGGCAATGACTTCTATACGGCCGGCAAGCTTTTCTATTCCTTCACAGAGCTTGTCTGTCTCGGCGGGACTTAGCGTGGGCGGCGTGGGCGGAGGAAGATCCTTCGTGCGGCGAAGCTCTTCTTTTAGATGGGCACTCTCTCCTTGGGCATCGCCAAGTTCATCCGCAATCAGAAGGCTTGCCATAACCAAGAGGCGTGTATGATCGATCTGACCGATGCTAGAGACTAGTTCAGTTACGCGGCTATCCACCAAGGCTGCTAAGGCAAGTAAATGAGATTCCTGACCATCGTCGCACGCGACCCGATAGCTTTTACCGTTGATCACTACCGTTACTTGCGTCATGGCAGACTCATTCCTTTGTATCTTTGTACTGTGCGGTCAGCTGGAGCCCGGTTCTTCGGCCAAGCTGCGCAGCTGATCGATTGTAGTATCGAGACGTGTAGTCGCTGTTTCCGAGGCCGTCTTAAGGGCTGCATGTTCAGCCCTCAAAGCATCGAGATCTGCGGCAAGGCGGGCTTCGTTGGCGCTGGCCTGCTGGCGGCGCTGGAGTACTGTCTGAATCGCCATCTCAAGACGCTCGATCGCGAGCTCTAAGCGGCGTTGCGCCGATTCCATCCGACCCGTTTGCATAAAATTCCTTTAATCTCACGGCTATATAAGATGATCTTCGCCGTCTATGCGAGCATAGGGGATAGAAAGGAGCTCCGTCAACTTACGTAGAAGGGAGGAGCCAATAAATAGTTAATTCTTGCACCGATGCCTTTGCTTGACGAGCCAGGGGTAGCGAGGCATGTTCCGCCGTCGCGCATTTCGATTACTGCCAAGCTCCTGCCTGGCAGAGGAAATAGATTTTAGAGATACCCTCGCAGCTGTGAGCCGCCTTTATGAGTCCTTTTGTTAATCATAGTCTTATGGCTAATGCTATCCGGGCTTTAGCTATGGATGCGGTGCAACAAGCCAATTCAGGCCATCCAGGCATGCCTATGGGTATGGCCGATGTTGCGACGGTGCTCTTTACGCAGTTTTTGAAATTTGATCCCTCGGACCCGACTTGGCCGGATCGTGATCGCTTCATCCTTTCCGCGGGCCATGGCTCGATGCTGCTCTACGCGCTTCTCTACCTTACAGGATACGATTTGCCCCTCGATGAACTGAAACGGTTTCGTCAACTTGGCAGCAAAACGCCTGGGCATCCTGAATATGGCCATACCGTTGGTGTGGAAACGACAACCGGTCCTTTAGGGCAAGGTTTAGCCACCGCGGTAGGAATGGCCTTAGCCGAGCGGATGTTCGCCGCGCGATTCGGTCAAGAGTTGGTTGATCATTGGACATATGTCATCGCGGGCGATGGCTGCCTGATGGAAGGAATTTCCCAAGAGGCGATCTCCCTGGCGGGACATCTGAAGCTGGGACGGATGATTGTTTTGTGGGATGATAATCGGATCTCGATTGATGGTCCGACGAATCTGTCAACTTCAGAGGATCAACACGCGCGATTCGCCGCTGCAGGATGGCATGTGGTGGCCGTAGATGGGCATAACCCAGAAGCCATTTCTAATGCGATTACGGCTGCACAAAAAGACTCTCGGCCCTCGCTCGTCGCTTGCCGCACCATCATCGGTTATGGCGCACCTACAAAAGCCGGAACCGAGGCAACTCACGGTGCACCCTTAGGCGATAAGGAAATTTCTGGCGTGCGTGAGGCTTTAAAATGGCCCTACGCGCCGTTTACAATCCCTGATGATATATTAGCCGCATGGCGCGAAAAGGGTAACCGTGGCCGCGCGATCAACCGAGAGTGGTCGGCGCGTCTTGCTAATCATCCGAAAATGCCAGAGTTTCAACGCTATCTTAGCGGGGAATTACCGCCAGACTTTGCTCCTGCGGTTGATCGTTTGCGCCAACGGTTAGCGAAAGAGGCGCCTACCTGGGCGACCCGGCGCTCTTCCGAGGAAGTTCTCAACACCTTAGCTGAGGCAGTTCCAGAATTAATAGGCGGTTCTGCTGATCTGACGGGCTCTAACAACACCAAAGCCAAGGCAATGAAGCCGGTAAGCGCTCAGGACTTCTCAGGCCGCTATATTTATTACGGTGTCCGCGAGTTTGGTATGGCTGCAGTGATGAATGGAATTGCTCTCCATGGAGGGTTTATTCCTTATGGAGGGACCTTCCTCGTCTTCACCGATTATGCGCGTCCTGCTATCCGTCTTTCGGCTTTGATGGGGATCCGAGTTGTTTATGTTATGACTCACGATTCTATCGGTCTTGGTGAAGATGGTCCCACCCACCAACCTGTCGAGCATCTTGCCGCTTTGCGGGCGATCCCCAATCTCTATGTCTTCCGGCCCGCTGATGCGATGGAAACAGCTGAATGTTGGGATCTTGCCCTGAATTTAGAAACTGCACCGTCGGTTCTAGCTCTGACTCGTCAAGGCTTGCCAGCCTTGAGGACGAGCTATCGGCAGGATAATCTGTGTGCACGGGGCGCCTATATCTTGGCCGAGGCAGAGGCGGGTATGCGTAAGGTCACATTAATCGCAAGTGGTTCCGAGGTTGCCTTGGCGATGACCGCGCGTAAATCTCTACAAGAGAAGGGCATACCGACCGCCGTGATTTCTATGCCATGTTGGGAGCTCTTTGCCGAACAAACCGAAGCCTATCAACAAGAGGTACTTGGCTCAGGAACGCTTCGGATTGGCATTGAAGCCGCTGTGCAGTTCGGTTGGGAGAAATGGCTCGGCAATGAGGGTGTGTTCATCGGTATGAAAGGCTTTGGTGCCTCGGCGCCAGCGGATCGTCTCTATAAACATTTTGGCATTACTGCAGATGCAATTGTCGAAGCGGCGCAGAAGAAACTTAAATAAGATAAGGCGAGTCAATAAAAATGAATATCAAAGCACTTCATAAGGTGGCTAAGGCCCTGGTTGCCGATGGAAAAGGCATTTTGGCAGCGGATGAAAGTACGGCCACGATCAAAAAACGTTTCGATACCATCAAATTGGTTTCAACAGAGAACGCCCGTCGCGATTATCGTCAGATGCTATTTACGACACCCAAGGTAAATCAATTTATCAGTGGTGTTATCCTCTATGATGAAACCATCCGTCAAAAGGGATCCAACGGACGGGCATTGGTATCTGTCCTAAAGAATGCCGGAATTATTCCAGGAATTAAAGTCGATACAGGGGCTAAGCCTCTAGCATTACATCCAGAAGAAACGGTCACAGAAGGTCTAGATGGCCTTGCGGGACGATTGGTTGATTATCGCAAACTGGGCGCCAAATTCGCTAAATGGCGTGCGGTCTATACTATTGGCAAGGATATGCCGAGCCGTGCTTGCTATGTCGCCAATGCCCATGCGTTGGCGCGCTATGCTGCGCTCTGCCAGGAAGCCGAAATTGTCCCCATCGTCGAACCTGAGGTTTTGATGGATGGCGGGCACGATATCGATACGTGCCAGCAGACGACAGAGAAAGCCTTGCATACTGTTTTTGCTGCTCTTAGAGATCAAGATGTCGCGCTTGAGGGGATATTGCTAAAGCCGAACATGGTTCTTTCCGGTAAGGGGGCCAAGAAACAGGCTTCGGTCGATGAAGTCGCGCATCGAACAATCGAGAGTTTTTTGCGTCATGTGCCGGCGGCTGTGCCTGGCATTGTGTTCCTATCCGGTGGTCAATCAGATGAATTGGCAACTCGTCATCTCAATGCCATGAACAAGCTGTACAAAAATCTCCCATGGCGGTTAAGCTTCTCTTATGGGCGGGCATTGCAAACGGCTCCTCTGAGGGTATGGGGTGGTAAGGCTGCGAACGTCAAAAAGGGACAAGTGGCATTTTACACAGTTGCGAAGGCTAACGGGGCGGCGACCCGCGGTATCTATCGCTAAGGGAGAGGAATAATGGCGGTTCGGATTGCTATCAATGGGTTTGGTCGGATCGGCCGCCTTGTCTTGCGCGCTGCACTTGAGTCCGGTCGCAAGGATATAGAGATCGTCGGCATCAATGATCTAGGATCGGTTGAGATGAATGCGCATTTGCTGCGTCATGACTCAACCCATGGATCTCTATCGTTTCCGGTCAAAGCGGGTAAAGATTTTATCGAGGTTGCCGGAAAGAAGATCAAGGTCGCTGCCGAGCGCGACCCCACTAAGCTCCCATGGAAGGCGCTAAAGGTAGATGTCGTTGCCGAGTGCACGGGAATTTTTACCAAGAAAGAAGATGCTAACAAGCACCTGACTGCAGGCGCTAAACGTGTGCTCATTTCGGCACCGGCAACAGGCGAAGACATAACCATTGTTTATGGCGTCAACCATGACAAACTGAAGAAGACCCATCGCATTGTTTCCAATGCGTCGTGCACAACTAATTGTCTAGCTCCGGTCGCCAAGGTTCTCAACGATGCGATTGGGATTCAGCGTGGTTATATGACAACGATTCATGCGTTTACAGGTGATCAAGTTACCCTAGATACCTTGCATAGAGATCCGCGTCGTGCACGTACGGCATCGGCATCGTTAATTCCAACATCGACGGGTGCGGCTAAGGCTATAAGTTTGGTGCTACCTGAACTTAAGAACAAGCTAGATGGTACGTCCATCCGTGTTCCAACCCAGAATGTTTCTTTAATCGATTTAACTTTCGATGCAGCGCGCAATACTTCAATTGAAGAAATCAATGCAGCGATGACCAAGGCAGCCAAGGGCAAGCTCAAGGGCATTTTAGGGTTGAACGATCAACCGCTAGTATCGATTGACTTCAACCACAATCCTCACAGCTCTACGTTTGATCTAACGCAAACCCAAGTGATCGAAAAGAAATTTTGTCGAGTTCTATCCTGGTACGATAATGAATGGGGTTTTTCCAATCGCATGTTGGATACCGCGGTCGTTATGGGGCGTTTAGGTGCTTGATGAGGGAGACTGCATCCGTCTTTATCATTCATAATTTGGCGCAAGCTGAGGCCGCAGTTTCAGCAGGGCGGATCGCAAATAAATCTGTAACACTATGGAGTGCACCTGGTGCTGCATATTACGTAGGTGTGGGGTGGTGGCAGGGTTTGCGGACTTTGTTAGATCGTTCTCTGCCACGCGAGAGAAAGAAAGATACCTATACGATGGTGCTCGACTGTGGGAGCGCTGCGGGCTTCGCCATGGCGGCCATCCGGATGGGAGTGTCGGGGATATGCTTTCTCGGCACAGAAGATGTGACGCGCAAACTGGCGGATATGGCGTCTGTCCGAGGAATTGATTTTTTGACAGTGCGGCAGACGGCATCTGACCTAGCCGAAGTTAAAAATCCACAAAGTTTCTGCCTTCACTACCTTCAGGATGCAGCATGACATCTCTTGAAGGTGGTTGTCGTCTTTATTTAATAACCCCCCCCAGAATTGATCTCCCAGAATTTGCACAAAGTCTGACCCGAGCTCTGGATGCAGGCGACGTAGCGGCGGTTCAATTGCGACTCAAGGGATGTTCGGACGACGTTGTTCGCGACGCTATCAAGGTTTTGCAGCCGATCGCTCAAGATCGCGGTGTTGCTTTTGTTCTCAACGATCGACCAGATCTCGCTGCTGAAATGGGATGTGATGGTGTTCATATTGGCCAATCGGATGCTCCCTATACAGAGGCACGAAAGTTACTTGGCGAAGATAGGATCGTTGGGGTTACGTGCCATGCCTCACGCCATCTAGCGATAGAGGCGGCGGAAGCTGGTGCGGACTATGTTGCATTTGGTGCCTTTTTCCCGTCAACCACCAAACCCGAGGCGGATGAGCAAGCCCCGGCCGACTTACTTGTATGGTGGTCGGAGATCGCCGAGGTTCCCTGCGTAGCTATTGGTGGAATTACCCCCCGTAACTGCAGTTCATTAGTTTCAGCAGGAGCTGATTTCCTTGCTGTTGCCAGTGCGATTTGGGGTCACCCGCAGGGTCCGGCGTTCGCTATGCGAGATTTTGCATCTGCCATTGCTGCAGCGAAACCGATCTCATAAGATTACGAATTATTCTTTGACGGAAAAACAATCTAACGATGGCGATATTCGATTGGGTTTTTAATATTGAGATTTGGGCGGCGTTATTAACGCTGTCGGTGCTCGAAATTGTTTTGGGTATCGATAATATCATTTTCATTTCTATAATGGCGAGCAAGCTACCCCGCCACCAACGCGCTAAGGCGCGCCAAGTTGGTCTATCGCTGGCGCTTATTACACGAATAATGCTGCTATCTACTATCGCATGGATCGCAGGACTCAGAGAACCATTCTTGATCATTTACGATTTTGATTTGTCGTGGCGCGACATCGTTTTATTCGGCGGTGGATTGTTTCTTGTCTACAAGGGGACAAACGAAATTTATGCCATGATCGAAATCGATGAGGAGGCAGAGCGTAAGATTAAGGGGATCAGCTTTCTCTCGGTCGTCGTGCAGATTATGTTTATCGATATTGTTTTTTCTCTCGACTCGGTCATCACTGCTGTTGGTATGTCAAACCATCTTCCTGTGATGATTACGGCGGTTGTTGTTGCTGTTATTGCTATGTTATTTGCATCAGGGCCCTTGTCAGATTTTGTGGAAAAGCATCCTTCGGTTAAGATGCTGGCATTGGCATTCTTGCTCCTGGTCGGGGTGCTGCTGATTGCCGATGGTCTACATTTCCACTTTCCGCGCGAATATTTGTATTTTGCTATGGCATTCTCGGTCTTGGTTGAGGGACTTAACCTTTTTCATCGCAAACGCAAAAACAGTCGTAAAAAGGATGTCACATAACCTCAAAGCTGATAGTTGTGCTGGGCAGATGTCCTTGGTAGCGTTCGCCGCCAGATATTTTGCCAGATATTTTGATTGAGTAGGTTTTATGCCCTCTGCTTCTCCGCTTATTTCCGTTATGGCCGCGACTGCGATTAAAGCTGGTCGTGCTCTCCGCCGCGATTTTGGTGAGGTTGAGGCTTTGCAAGTATCGCGCAAAGGCCCAGCGGATTTTGTTTCTAATGCTGACCTTAAATCGGAACGACTTATTCGTAAGGAGTTGGAAAAGGCACGCCCAGGTTGGGGGTTTTTACTAGAAGAGGGTGGGGTTATCGCTGGTGAAGCCGATCGTCCGCGCTGGATTGTTGATCCTTTAGACGGGACAACCAATTTTCTCCATGGTTTGCCGCATTTTGCCGTATCGATCGGAGTTGAGCAGGGTGGCGAGCTTACCGCTGGGGTTATTTACGATCCCATTAAGGATGAAACCTTTTGGGCGGAGAAAGGAGCGGGCGCCTATCTCAATCAGCGGCGTCTTCGTGTCTCTGCACGTGACAAATTATCTGATGCACTTCTTGCCACGGGAATTCCTTTCCTCGGTAGTAGTAAAAATCAGCGTAATGATCACTATCTGGCTGAGATGCGCGCTGCGATGGAAAATACCTCGGGGTTCGCCGTTGAGGCTGCCATATGATCTTGCCCTATGTTGCGCTGGCCGGGTCGACGCTTGTTGAGGTCGGGTCTATGCCCTTGGGATATTGCGGCGAGAGGAATGCTGTCCTAGTGAAGGGAGGCGGGTGGCTATATTGGCGAAATTGCCGGAGAGGCTATCCAATACTCGAGAGCGATACAATTCCACAGCAAATGACCGGCTTTTAAGCCGGTAGGGGATATGCTGCGAGCAGCTTGGACAGGTTTTCTAGGATTTTCCGGGAAAGAATTTGTCCATTTCCCCTACCTCCGCTATGGTGCGGCGGGTTTCTAGGGTTAAAGTGCGTAGGTTATGTGGGGCTAACATGCTGGAATTAGGCAGAAAAAGAGAGTGTCTAGGGAAGGTTTTTGCCGGGCAGGGATGCTGGGTTTGCTCCTCGCGCTGGTTACTTCGTGGGGGTGCTGCTCAGGCGCAAAGCGGGTGTTTATGTCGATACAGCGTTCCTTGACGCTCTTGGCCGTAACGGTTTACCCGCCCTATGGCTATCAACCGGCTTATCCAGCGACAGAGTACCCGCAAGCCCTATCCCTATGGTTATACATCTAACTATGGCACTCCAGGTCGGTGTATAGCGGTGGCGCTGTTAGCGGTTCCAACCCGGTCGATGCGGCGCTCGGCTATAACTATGGAATGCCGGGACAGTATTATGGAGATGAACAAGGCGGTGCACTTACAGGTATGCCAGCTTAAACGTATGGTACGTGACGTTAATCGACGTGGTGTTCCCGCTTGCCGGGAGCGCAAGCGAGCATGGCGGCGCCCTACACCTGTACCATCGAAGTCCTCTGCGACAACACCACAAACCACAGCATCAACAGAGGCGGCATCAGCACCCAGTGCACGCCTGTCCGCCGCCTGTTGACCACCACCGCAACAAGTTACTGTTGCCGCAGGCGGTCATTCAGAACTCCACCACAGCCAACGGCCCCAACGATGCTATGCCGTCATCAGCATCTCCTGCTCCCTTCCATCAGGATCCTCATCCAAATTGCCCTCATCTGTACCTGGGGCTGCAACGCCGGAAAAAACTCTAAGCAACAGTTACAGCTCGGGAGAGATCCAAACTGCCGCAGTTCCTGGCTACTCCGCAAAACAGTATTCAGTTGTATTCACTAATGGATCGACAGATCTTCCACCTGAGGCCAAGACGGCGCTCGATGATATCGCCAAGAAAATGGCCAACATCGTCGACGATGCGGCTTTAACACCAGCTTATTCTGCAAGTGTGATGGCGATAATGCTAGTCAGGCGCGTACCTCAGCTTTCCGGGCAATTGCCGTTCGCTCATACTTGATCGAAGGAAGTATGATCGCCGTATGGAAGTACGTGCTCTCGGCAATAAGTTTGATCAGCAGCCAGGAGATCGAAGGTGGATGTGGTCATGTCAGTAGGGACTGGACGCGGGCGCACTAAGTATCCCTATCGCTGCTCATCGCCTTTTGAGCCAAGGGACCACATCAGACCTACAGCTGCACCCTTGATACAGGGGAGCAGTTGTCCCAAGGTAGCTAGCAATGGCCGACGGCGTATCTTGGCCAGATCGGCCTGCTGCCAACTTTGCTCTGTCCACGGCAGCAAAAGGAGCAGTGATGTGTGACTTGACTAAAATAGTTATATAAGCGGGTAAATCGTCGGCACGAATATGACCAAGGGATTCTCCGCATCTAGCACAATGATCGACGGGCTTGAGATAGTTTCGATAAAGATCGCCCTGGTGACACCGGGGGCAACGATGACGAAACCCTGCGCCCATCGCGGCAAATCGTGTGGGCGGATCTAAGGCAGAATGCGGATCGGAGAAAGGGTGCATAAGATTAGCATAGCCTCTCCGATCTTCATCTTCAGCGAGGCGGATCGCCGCATAGTTAGAATGCGCAGATTAAGATCAATCTTCAAGCCGAACAATTTCATCTTTCAGCTTAAGCTTTTCTTTTTTGAGGCTGTGTAATGTTGTTGGGTCGGGGATGGGACGTTGATTTTCTTGATCAATTTGACGGTCGAGTTCAGCATGTTTGGCTCTTAAGGCTTCGATATGTTGGACCACAGCCATTGCACTTCTCTCCATTTATCGAACGAATACACGTGTTAATGC
Organism: Alphaproteobacteria bacterium; assembly: GCA_041396725.1. Classification (GTDB taxonomy): domain Bacteria; phylum Pseudomonadota; class Alphaproteobacteria; order JAWKYA01; family JAWKYA01; genus JAWKYA01. Next base: position 12,024 of record JAWKYA010000021.1, on the reverse strand, counting down.
TAATCCTGTTATGGTCCCTCGCCAAGCCCCAAACAAGAATGAAGAAAATATTGGCTATCGAATTACTTAATTAACGAAATTAAAACGATCCCAAGTTATCCCCAAGGTGAGGAAGCTTATTGTGCCAGAATAGGGTTGCAGCTTGAATAACCTGACAAAGCTGTAAGTTGTTTTCTGAAAGTTGCGGTATAAAGCCGAGTAGAGTTTTTCTTTGTGCTTCGGAAGCGCTACCAGCAGGACCACGGCTATGGGCGGCAAGGTCGTCTAGTAAGAGAAACTCTGCCTCTAACTCTGCTGTCTTGATTTTGGTACGTAAAGATTCTCGTATTGATACATCCAAAACAGGTAATTCTTTCTTAAGGCTGCGGCGCACCTGCCGGAGGGGTTTAATGACTTCTCTTTCCCACTGGCACGTCAAATCATATAGTGTCCTGAGAGTGGTATCTTCCAGGGGCGCTGCCCATAGACAAAATAAGAGAAAAGGAATGGGAGCACAGTGGTCTTCCTGGAGAGAGAGGCAAGCTTGTTCTATTCCGGGAGAGCTATAAACCGTCAGAGCGAAGATGCGAAGGTTATGAGCATAACCTTCGCGGAGAAGGTTATGCTTCACCGACATAAATACCTAGACCACGAGCCGTACGCAGTAGAGGATGATCGGATCGGACAGCAGCATAAGCGGCAACGGCTTCTGCCAAGGGAACGTCGATGACTCGGCGATCACGCCAGGCGACCATCCGATCGAATTTATTCGCAGCGACAAGATCGACTGCGTAAACTCCGAAAGCTGAGGCAATAAGGCGATCTTGGTAGGTCGGGCTTGCGCCGCGTTGTAAATGACCTAAAACTGTTACCCGGGTTTCAGCTCCAGTCACATCGTTGAGTCGTTCGCCAATATAATGGCCAATACCACCATAGCGGCCCTCTTGGCTGCGCACAGATTTGCCACTTTCGGTCTTTTGCGGCTTCGGCGACAACGACCAAGGCGAGATTACGCCCTCCCGCTTTTACAGTATCGATTTTGTGCTTTAAACCTTCGATGCGCCAAGGAATTTCCGGAATGAGGATGGCGTCTGCACCACCAGCGACACCAGCGGCCAATGCAATATGACCTGCATCCCGTCCCATGACTTCAAGTACCATGATTCGGCTGTGACTCGCGGCAGTCGGCTGTAATTGGTCGGAGCGCCTGGGTAGCAACGGCAACAGCACTCGAGAAACCGACAGAAAGATCGGTTAAGCCGATATCATTGTCGATGGTTTTTGGAATACCTACCAGAGGAATAGCGCCTTTTTGAGCCAAGCGGCGTAGGATATCTAGACTACCATCGCCACCGATACCAATCAGAGCATCAAGGTTAAGAAGGTGAAATCCCTCGATAACCTCGGACGAGCGGTCAATTTTCGTACTATCGGCTTCAGGAAAAGCAAAAGGATTGCCGGTATTTGTCGTGCCAAGAATCGTACCGCCAAGGCGAAGGAGCCACGCGTCGACATGACTTAAATTCAAGACTTCTGCGCTAGGCGGCCGCTGTAATAGTCCGTGGGTACCTTGGTGTATTCCAACGACCTGCCAGCCGTAACCATGGATTGCCCGGTAAGTAACAGCCCGGATAACCGCATTAAGTCCCGCGCAGTCGCCGCCGCTTGTTAATAGCCCAATTCGCCTCGTCATAGGGGCAATCTGCCATGTTAGACAAGATTCATGCAACGGGCGATATAGCAACTGGGGCAAGGTTAGTGTAAAAGCCCTGGCCATGGACGATAGCGAACGCGAAAAACTACAGGCAATGCTTATTCATCTCGAGACCGAGCACCGGGATCTCGACGATGTTATTCGCCGTTTACTCGATGGGAATGTCGTCGATCAGCTGCAGATTCAGCGCCTCAAGAAGCGCAAACTGATCTTAAAAGATCAAATCACACAGCTTCACAATCTTTTACTTCCGGACATTATCGCCTAAGAGAGGATATGAATACGCTCTACGCCATGGGCTATCCAACCGCCTTGGGTTTATTAAGGGTATCGGCGATGCGCAGATGGCCCCAAACCTCTTGTAAGGCAGCAACTAAGGCATCGATCATCGCCTGATCATGAAGGGGGGATGGGGTAATTCGCAGTCGTTCAGTTCCGCGCGGAACGGTTGGAAAATTAATAGGTTGAATATAAATACCATGATGATGCAGTAAACGATCTGCCGCGGCTTTGCAAAGAAGGGGATCGCCGACGGGAATTGGGATGATATGGGTTGTGCTGGGAAGTTGAGGTAAGCCAACGGCATTTAGTTGTGCTTTAAGGTACGCCGTGTGGGTTTGCTGCAAAGTGCGCTCATTCTCCGAAAGCTTTAGATGACGGATACTAGCAAGGGCACCGGCCGCGACGGCTGGCGGCATAGCAGTTGTAAAAATAAATCCTGGGGCATAAGACCGTACCGCATCGCAGATGGTCGCCGAAGCAGCGATATAACCGCCCGATAGACCAAAAGCCTTACCCAAGGTTCCTTCGATCACATCGATGCGGTCCATAACGCCATCACGGGCAGCGACGCCAGCACCGCGCGGACCATACATGCCCACAGCGTGAACCTCGTCAAGATAAGTCAGAGCATGGAATTGATCAGCCAGATCGCAGATAGCTTTGATCGGTGCTGTATCGCCATCCATAGAATAATCAGATTCGAAGGCAATCAATTTGGGGCGGTCTGGATCGACACTACGCAAAAGAGATTCCAGATGGGCGATGTCGTTATGACGAAAAATCCGCTTTTCACAACCACTGCGGCGGATACCCTCAATCATGGAGGCATGATTCATGGCATCCGAGAAAATAACGCAGTTGGGAAGCAGGCGCGCTAAAACGTCCAGCGCTGCTTCATTGGCGATATACCCTGAAGAAAAAATAAGAGCAGTAGGCTTTCGATGCAAATCGGCTAGCTCGGCTTCGATTTCGACGATCGCATGGGTTGTTCCCGAGATATTGCGTGTGCCCCCAGCACCAGCGCCGTATCGATCGATCGCTGTGTGCATAGCCAAAAGGACCTTAGGGTTTTGTCCCATTCCTAAATAATCGTTCGAACACCAGATGGTTACAGAGCGTGTTCCCTCAGGTCCACGATAAAGTGCCGTTGGAAATTTCCCGACCTGACGTTCAAGATCGACGAAGGTGCGGTAGCGGCCCTCTGCCTTGAGTTGGGTAATCCGATTAGCAAAAAAAGTATCGTAGATGGAATGCCGGTTACCGGCCATGTCAGGTACCTATTTTTGGTAGTCGCCGTGATTAGGAGATCTATCATGCGACGGTCTGGCCGGGGGAGCAACTGGTGCCGCCCTAAAATTTACCGCGACCAAGGGGCGCAGGACCAGCCTGCGTTGCATCTTAGCCATTTTCAGCGTAGAAACCCTTATGAAGTTTTGGTCTTCTCGGTCCCAAGAACAAGTCTCTTTATCGTCCCAAGTGGCGGATAAAGTTAAAACGACGACGTGTTATATGTGTGCGTGCCGCTGTGGGATTCAAGTTTATGTGAAGGAAGGGAAACTCCGTTACATCGAGGGTAACCCCCATCATCCTGTTAACAAGGGTGTTCTCTGCGCTAAGGGTTCGGCTGGAATTATGCAACACTATTCCCCGGCCCGACTGCAGAAGCCATTGCTTCGGATTGGAGAACGGGGCGAAGGAAGATTCCGTGAAATCGGTTGGGATGAAGCCTTGTCTCTGGCCACCACTTGGTTAGCTGATATTCGCGCTCGTGACCCATCGAAACTTGCTTTCTTTACAGGGCGAGATCAATCGCAATCCTTTACCGGGTGGTGGGCTGGCCGTTTTGGTACACCAAATTTTGCCGCTCATGGCGGATTTTGTTCCGTCAACATCGCCGCTGCAGGGATGTACACCATCGGAGGTTCGTTCTGGGAATTTGGTGAAGTCGATTGGGAGCACACACGCTATCTAATGATGTTCGGCGTTGCCGAGGATCATGACTCCAATCCGATTAAAATCGGCCTTGGATCTTTGCGCAGCAAAGCGCAAGCTAAGATTGTCGCTATCAATCCAGTACGCACGGGGTACGCAGCAATCGCCGATGAATGGATCGGGATTCGTCCCGGAACCGATGGCTTGTTGATCCTATCTCTCATTCATGAGCTTCTGAGAGCTGACAAGATCGATGGTGAATTTCTTGCGCGTTACACTAACGCCTCCTGGCTGGTGATCGATGCACCAGGCACAGCGCGTCATGGGCTGTTTGCGCGTGACAATAAGGGTAATCCTTTATGTTTCGATGGTAGATATAAAAAAATCGTTAGCGCTCTATCGCCTGAAGCTAATCCTCTTTTGGTAGGAGCGCGTGATCTGGATGATGGCACAAAGGTAGTGCCCGTTTTCGAATTAATAGCCCACCGGTATCTTGATCCCATATATGCACCCGAACAAGTTGCCATGCAAACCGGTGTGCCAGCGGCAACCATCAAACGCCTTGCGGCTGAGCTTGCCGAAGTTGCTTTTTCCAAACGAGTTGTTCTGAATGTACCATGGACAGATTGGGCAGGACGTCGCCATCAGCAGATGATTGGACGGCCTATTTCAATCCATGCTATGCGCGGAATATCGGCCCATGCTAATGGGTTTGATACCTGTCGCGGGATCCATGTTCTTCAGATGCTTTTGGGTGCTATCGACACACCAGGATCTTTCCGGTTCAAACCACCTTACCCAAAGGCCGCCCCTCCTGGGCTTAAACCAGTCGGTCAAACCGTGGCATCGCAAACGGCCATTGACGGTGCGCTTTTGGGGTACCCGACCGATCCGGCGGATCTTTTAATTGAAGATAATGGGACAGCTAAAAGAATCGATAAGGCTTATTCGTGGGAATTTCCGTTAGCGGCTCACGGGCTTTTACACATGCTGTTGCATAATGCCTGGGCTGGCGATCCTTACCCGATCGAGTGTCTGTTTCTCTATATGGCCAATATGGGGTGGAACAGTGCTATGAATATCGGCAACAGCATTAAATACCTGACCGATAAAAATTCCGATGGTAGCTATCGTATTCCAAAAATCATTTACGTAGATGCGTATAATAGCGAAACCGTTGCCTATGCTGACCTTGTCTTACCGGATACAACTTATTTAGAGAGATGGGATTGTATCTCTTTGCTGGATCGACCGATTTCCTGCGCCGATGGTCCTGCGGATGCTATTCGCCAACCTGTTGTTACTCCCGATCGCGATGTACGGCCGTTTCAAGATGTTTTGCTAGACCTGGGCGTTCGGTTGAAATTACCGGATATGGTTGATGAGAAAGATCAACCTCTCTATCCAGGTGGTTACGCCGATTACATGGTGAACCATCAGCGTAGCCCGGGGATAGGCCCATTGGCTGGTTGGCGCGGCAAGGAAGGTCAGTCTGTGGGTATCGGCGCTCCTAATCCTCAACAGCTTAATCGTTATGTCGAGAATGGGTGTCACTGGTATCAGCCACTTACCCCTGCTCAGCGCTATTTCAAAATGGGGAACGCCGATTATTTGACCTATGCTAAGCAAATGGGATGGCTTGCTAAGTCTGAGCCTCTTATTCTTCAGCTCTACGTTGAACCCATGCAAAAGTTTCGCCTGGCGGCAGAAGGGCATGGCACAGTTCAACCCCCAGATCTCTTGCGTGGGCAGGTGCGGAAATATTTTGATCCCTTACCACAATGGTATCCTCCAGGAGAGATTACATCAGAGGATAAAGCATACCCACTTCATGCTATCACTCAGCGGCCTATGCATATGTATCATTCGTGGGGATCGCAGAACGCGTGGCTACGGCAGATAACCGATCGAAACTATCTATTTATTCATGTCGATTGTGCGAAGGCGCATAATCTTAGCGAGGGTGATTGGGTATGGGTGATCAGCCCCCATGGTCGGATCAAAGCACCGATTAAAACCATGCATGGTGTTAATCCCGATACGGTATGGACCTGGAATGCTATCGGTAAGCGCAAAGGTGCGTGGGGGCTTTCTCTAACCGCCCCCGAGGCCAATCAAGGATTTGTATTGAATCACCTGATTGCCGATCTTTTACCGCCACGTGAGCATAAGACAAAGATAGCGAATGCTGATCCTATTACCGGTCAGGCGGCTTGGTATGATCTAAAGGTTCGCCTTGAAAAATGCTTACCCTGCGAAACAAAAGAAGGGGCGCCGATCTTGGCACCCCTCCAATCAAACGGAACTCCGTCAGAAAAAATTCTTCGACAAGGTGCAAATATAAAAGATACACCAATAAATATATCGCCCCCTCCTTTTAAGGAGTGGATCGGAAATTCAGACAGTTATTTGGAGCAGAAAATTTTGCAGGAAGATCGCCATGACTGATCTTCCGCAAACACCGTCAGCTGTAAAGTTAGGATTGGTGATTGATCTCGATATTTGTGTGGGTTGTCATGCTTGTGCCGTTTCTTGTAAGGAATGGAACAGTGGTGGGTATTCGGCACCTCTGACGGACTTCGATCCTTATGGTACCCATCCTTCGGGGGTTTGGTTTAATCGGGTCCATAGTTTCGAGGTTGTTGATCCCAAAGGTACTGCTAAAACTGTGCATTTTCCAAAGTCATGCCTGCATTGCGAAGATGCACCTTGTGTAACGGTATGTCCCACAGGGGCATCGTATAAGCGCGAGGAAGATGGCATTGTTCTCGTGAATGCGGATACCTGCATTGGCTGTAAGCTTTGTTCTTGGGCGTGCCCTTATGGGGCCCGGGAATACGATGAAGATGCTGGTGTCATGAAGAAATGCACTTTATGCATTGATAAGATTTACAATGCAGCGCTTGAACCGACAAGTCGCGTACCTGCTTGTGTTTCATCCTGTCCAACGGGAGCGCGAAGCTTTGGTGATCTTGGTAATCCCGAGAGCGGTGTATCTCGATTGGTCGCCTCTCGGCAGGGCTTTGACTTGATGCCAGAACAAAAATGCCGGCCAGTGAATAAATATTTGCCCCCGCGACCGCGTCAGACAGTTGGCGCGAGTGTTGCGCTAAATAAAGAAATTTCCGATCAAGCAGGGTTCCTAGCGCGCTGGGTTGATCGTATATTTTCGCGTTGAGCTACGACCATGCATCCAGCGAAATCGGTTATCTTGTTTACAACGGCGTCAGGTGCCGGTGCTGGTTTGTTGGTATGGTTGGTCGTATTTGGTATGGCTGGTCGCTTGCCTCATGACTTTTTGTTCCAGATTCTTGCTCTTAGCCTTGCTTTTATTCTGGTAAGTGTAGGATTGCTATCGTCTTTACTCCACCTTGGCCATCCTGCACGCGCCTGGCGGGCTCTCAGTCAATGGCGCTCTTCTTGGTTATCGCGTGAAGGTGTCGCCGCCCTAACTATTTACCCTACGGCCGGGGCCTATGGCATAGCCTTATATATACTTGGTGTTTCTTCACCAATAACTTGGGCCCTCAGCTTTGCGACGATCGTTCTTACAATAGCGTTCTTGATCTCAACAGGAATGATCTATGCTTCTTTGCGTCCAATTAGGGCCTGGGCCAATCCTTACGTACCCACAGGATATCTTCTATTTGCCCTAATGACTGGGGCGATGCTGTTGACCGTAGTGCAAAGTCTCTTTGCCGAAGATCACAAACCGGCGATGGGCATCACGATTGGTTTGTTGGCAATAGGGCTTGTTCACAAATGGGGGTATTGGCGCTTCATCGATGATGTTCCATCCTCATCAACGCCAGAGACAGCAACAAGCCTTAGCTTTCTTGGGCGCGTGCGCCTTTTGGAAGGACCGCATAGTGAAGCTAACTACCTTATGCAGGAAATGGGTTTCCGTATTGCCCGTAAACATTCCAGAGTCCTACGGTGCATTGTGCTTATCGTGGGATTTATTCTCCCAAGCCTTATTCTTGGTGTGAGTTTGATTTTCCCATCCGCAGATGTTGTATTGATCCTGCTAGCAACATTCTTTTGTACAGTGGGTATAGGTGTCGAGCGGTGGTTATTTTTTGCCGAAGCTAAGCATACGGTCGCCCTCTACTATGGCGCACCCTCGGCATAACCATCGCAACTATTGCATTTGTTCCTTAGTGGCCAGAAACCGCACGGCAGGGAAGTCTTCTTGCGCACGCCCGAGATGCCACGCATTGCGTGCAAGATAAACGGGGGCACCGTCGTGGTCTTCGGCCATATTTGCGTTATTGGCATCGATGAAGGCCTTTAATTTGGCGTTATCATCGGCTTCGATCCAGCGTGCAGTATAAAGGTTAGCGGGTTCGAAGCGAACAGGAACATCGTATTCGGTTCGAATACGATCTGCCAAAACTTCAAACTGCAAAGGACCTACGGCACCAACGATAAATCCTTGGTCAAGCCGTGCACGAAACACACGAGCAGCTCCTTCTTCAGCTAATTGTTGCAGTGCTTTACCTAGATGCTTGGCACGCATAGGATCTTCAGGCCGTACGCGTTGCAGAATTTCCGGAGCAAAGCTGGGAATGCCAATGAACCGCAGTTCTTCTCCTTCAGTTAAGGCATCGCCGATCCGAAGGTTGCCATGATTTGGTAAGCCAACAATATCACCAGGGAAAGCGCTTTCGGCTACTTCTCGATCTTGACCCAAGAACATGAGCGGGTTGTGCATCAGTGTCCATTTGCCTGATCGCACATGGAGAAGTTTCATGCCACGTTTGAAGGCACCTGAGCAGATCCGTACAAAGGCTAAACGGTCGCGATGTTTGGGATCCATATTAGCTTGGATCTTAAAGACGAACCCTGACACCTTAGTTTCACTAGGTTCAACAATTCGATGATTAGCACCTTTTTGTGGTCGCGGTGTTGGCGCATAGTGGGCGAGGCCATCAAGTAATTCACGTACACCAAAATTATTGACGGCACTGCCAAAGAAGACCGGGGTCATATGGCCTTCAAGATAGGCTGTCTCAGAAAAGCTGGGCATTAACTCGCGTGCCATTTCAGCTTGTTCCCGTAAAGTAGCCACAGCATCTTCGGGCAATAAGGTATCGAGCTTAGGGTCGCTTAAACCTTGGCATATCTCGCCAGCTTCGGGCAGACTGCCACGTTTCGCGGCTCGCGCGAGCAAAGCAAGTCGATCGTTCAGCAAATCATAGCATCCTAAGAAATTTCGCCCCATACCAATTGGCCAGGTCGCTGGTGAAACGTCGAGCGCCAACTCATGCTCGATCTCGCTGATCAGATCAAAAGGATCGCGCCCTTCACGGTCGAGCTTATTAATAAAGGTGATGATTGGTACGTCGCGTAAGCGGCAAATCTCGAATAACTTGCGTGTTCGATCTTCAATACCCTTAGCGGCGTCAATGACCATGACGGCTGAATCAACAGCGGTTAAGGTGCGGTAGGTATCTTCACTGAAATCTTCGTGTCCAGGCGTATCTAAGAGGTTAAAGATTGCGGAACCATAGTCGAAGGTCATAACTGAAGTGGCAACGGAAATCCCCCGTTCGCGCTCGACCTTCATCCAATCCGAGCGAGCACGTCGCGCATCACCGCGCGCCTTGACAGCGCCAGCCAATTGAATAGCGCCTCCAAACAATAACAGCTTTTCCGTAAGAGTCGTTTTTCCGGCATCTGGATGAGAGATGATGGCAAAGGTGCGTCGCCGGGAAATTTCCGAAGCAAGATTAGTCATGGATGGCTCTATCCTCGGAAATACCTATCGCCGTCAAGCATCTTACGCAAAATCTGATTATAAAATCTTACCAGGAAAAGGGTTGCGGCCATCGCGATCGTCAATTTCAATTACCCATAAATCACCGTCACGCGCCACAGCCTTGGTAATATAAGCATCAGCATCCGGCTCTTCTACCACTGTACCGTGCAAGGCCGCGAGCCAAGCATGGTCACCATTCCCATCGCGGACCTGACCCAAGATTCGCCAGCCACTGGGGCGCTGAGCCAGCTTTAACAGAATGGTCCCGCGATGCGGATCGCCCTTACGGACAACGACTGCAGGAATTGCAGCAAGGTCAGCCTGGCGCAGATGAAGCTGAATCCAGAGGGCGGTCGGTAAATCCTCATCCATGGGTCATGTCTTTAAGACCCTGTGACGTTAACAATGGATTTATTTTGGTTTTGCCGGAGTTGGGGTGGTGCTTGTTCCTGAACCGGGCGCATCTTTGCTATTAGGGGTCGGCATGGGCTTACCATCGGATCCTAAAACCTCGATCTTCGCCTTAGTGCGAAGTTCGGTCATAGTTTCTTCAACGATCTGCTCAGCTAGGGCTTCGCGCAGAGCAGGGATACTTTCTTCAAAGGTTGGTGGTTTGGCTTTGCGTTTTTCCTCAACCTTAATCACATGCCAGCCGAATTGGCTTTGAGTGGGGGTTTTACTGACAGTGCCTGGCGCCATAGCAAAGGCTGCATCAGCAAAAGGTTTTACCATCTTATCTTTGGTGAAAAAGCCAAGATCGCCACCATTACCTTTAGCGCCCGGATCGATGCTTTTTTCTTGAGCCAAAGTAGAAAAATCTTTGCCCTTAGCAAGTTCGGCGATGATCGCTTTTGCTTCATCTTCGGTTTTGACCAGAATGTGACGGGCGTGTACCTCATCCTCGGCTGGAGCCGAGGCGATTTGCTTGTCGTACAGTACCTTCATGCGGGTGTCGGTGGTTTTTTCTTTGATAGCTTTTTCCAAATAAGCTTGATGTAAAACTCGATCTTCTAGCCCAGCGAGCCGCTTTTTTACATCAGCTGTCTCTTGCAACCGATCTTTGCGCGCTTGGCGAACAGCAAGCTTACGTTCGATTAGACGATCTAAGAGCTGTGGGTAAAAAGCCTCTAGGGGAAGCTGACGATATTCTGGTGGAAGCGTTTCGTAGAGGGCGACGACCTCGGATCGCATGATGGTCTCGCCGTCGATCCGTGCAGCCACCGTATCTTGAGCAGGAGTCTGGCTTGCTGTGGGTGCAGAAGATGATGGAGGAGATGCTGGCTTGTCCTTGCTCGATGGCGTCGTCGGCGCTGGCTGACTTTGGGCACTGAGAGAACCTGCATAGAGTAAAGTAAGAATTATAGGTGCAATAAATAAACGGCGCATCTCATCCTCGCACGTGAAAAGCCCCACCTACGCAGAACGCAGGCAGGCTAATGAATCTCAAGAAAAGGGAACTAGCCGATCAGCTTAAGCTCAACCGCAGCCATCTTGCCCTTTTTGTCTTCGCCCATGACGTACTCCACTCGCTGGCCTTCGGCAAGACCGGTGAGACCAGACTGCTGTACAGCTGAAATATGAACGAAGACGTCTTTTGATTGGTCGTCGGGTTGAATAAACCCATAGCCTTTAGTCGCATTAAACCACTTCACGGTGCCATTCGGCATGTCGTCACTCTCCTGTATCGTCCGCGCTTGTCGTTTATTAAGGTTGCGCGTCGGAAGATTAACCGACTCGGAGCTGCTGAGCAAAACGGAAGTTAAAAAATGTCTCGGAAATATTCTCGACGTCACCTTTTTAAAAGAGTTTACTAAGAAAACAGATTTAAGAAACAATAGGATAGAGGGAAATATGCGTCTTAACGGTAAAATCGCAATTGTTACCGGATCAGCTTCAGGCTTTGGCAAGGCGATCGCTCGTAGCTTTGCTGCGGAGGGAGGTAGAGTTCTTGTTGCCGATATCAATAAATCTGGCGCAGATGCTGCAGCGCGGGAAATTGGCAATGGTGCATCGCCGTGTCAGGTGGATGTCACTAAAGCGGAAGAGGTTGAGGCTATGGTTCGAACTTGCCTCGATATCTTCGGCGATCTCGATATTTTAGTTAACAATGCAGGGGTTACGCACCGCAATCGTCCCATGCTTGAGGTCGACGAAGCGACTTTCGATCGCGTTTATGCGGTCAATGTTAAATCTATTTTCCACAGCACCCACGCAGTGGTTCCTTTTTTTCGTAAGAAAGGTGGCGGGATCATTATTAATATTGCCTCGACAGCAGGTCTTCGCCCGCGGCCAGGTTTAACTTGGTATAATGGAAGCAAGGGTGCAGCGGTTATCTTATCGAAGTCGATGGCGGTGG
>JAWKYA010000020.1:0-34658 GCA_041396725.1 Alphaproteobacteria bacterium | reverse complement strand
TCGAATTGGTCAGGCTCAGCCCTTCATCGTACTAGCTTTCGCCTGCCAAATAGATGTGGTCCGTTCTGCAATTAAAGCTAAGAGCGCTGCTAAAGATACAAGCGAGATGCTCGCACCTGGAAACTGGCGCGTTAGTGGGCGTGTTAAAACCGTGTCGCGTTATTTGACCTTAGGACGCGCTTTTACACGGTTATTGATTGCCTTTAAGGGTGATGGTGGCCGAGATTTTGATTTAATCGTTCACGCTACTGATGGCGTGATTAAAGGTGCTGAACCTCAGGTGGGCGACTTGATTGAAGCGCAACTCTGGGTTCAAGGATTCCTTGCTGGAGCTGCGAGCGATCTGAGCATTGACTAACACCCACGATAAACACATTGGTTTTCTAGCCGCAGTCTTGGCTTATACGCTGTGGGGGATGCTGCCGATATACTGGCATAGCATGGCGGCCATTTCTCCTCTTGAGATTCTCTCCCACCGCATCCTGTGGTCTGCTCTTGTTACGATCATTGCGATGACCATATTGGGACGCTGGGGCGATATCAGGCTCTTATTAAAGAATCGACGTACAAGCATGGCCGCCATGGCTTGCACCATTTTGATTTCTATAAACTGGCTCGTTTTTATTTGGGCCATTAGCGTGGGGCGCACCCTAGAAAGTAGTCTGGGATACTTTATTAACCCTTTATTGAATGTGTTGATTGGTGCACTTTTTCTTCATGAGAGACTTTCGCGCTTACAAATTGCAGCGGTCGTCTGCGCTGCCATTGGCGTTTTTTACGCTGTTATCGGTGCGGGCCAGTTGCCGTGGATCGCTCTTGTTCTAGCTGCCAGTTTTTCAATGTATGGATATTTGCGAAAGATCATGATGGCTGACAGCCTAACAGGGCTGACCGCTGAAACCTGTTTATTGGCCCCCCTCGCTCTTTTTGGTGTAGTTTGGTTTTGGGGAATAAAAGGTAGTGCTTTTGGAACACCCATCGGAACTACACCACACTTACTAAACATTGCTCTTCTAATTGGCGCCGGCCCTGTTACTGCCGCTCCGTTGTTACTCTTTGCCGCGGGAGCGCGGCGTCTCCCCTTTAGTACTATCGGATTCCTACAGTACTTAGCACCTAGCCTTATGTTTGTTATTTCTATTGTTCTGTTTCATGAACCATTGACTCTTCAATCGACCATTACTTTTCTTTGTATATGGGCGGGTATCGCTCTTTATATTCTCGATGGCTTGTTTAAACAGCGCGTTGCTGTGATTAATCCATAACCGCTTCTATAAATGCTAAGGTGCGACGATGAGCGAGTTGCGCACTCGGTTCATGCCACGTTGCACGATCCTGACAATTAAAACCGTGGCCGGCCGGATAGAGATGAGTAGCCACATAGGGGTGCGCCTTACGAATGGCAGCAACAGCTTCGGGTGGGATAGAGCTATCGGCATTTCCGAAGTGCATAAGAATCGGGCATTGAGGTTTTTCATTTCTAAATTCGGAAATTTGTCCACCATAATAACAAATCGCGGCTTCCAGGCAGCCTGGGAGTCGTGTTGCTGCAAGCCATGCAAGCGACCCGCCCCAGCATTCACCGATAATGGCTACCGAACTTCGCTCACATAAAAGGGCGATAGCGGCAGCGATATCGCGCAATGGTAAATCATTTCCAAGTTTTGTCCGTAACTCACGTCCGCGTGCTGTTCCCACTTCGTCATAATTTAGAACGATATTCAGTGCGGCACGATCAAATAGAGCTGGCGCCACAGTTATATAGCCCTCATCTGCGAAGTTATCGCACAGTCGTCTTATATGTGACGTCAGCCCAAAGATCTCTTGGACAATAACCAAGCTACCTTTGATGGGTCCTCGAGGCTCTGTTTGGTAAGCGGAAAATCGATGGCCATCGTCTGCTTCTAATTCGATCATATTGCCCATCGCACTCTCCCACTATAGAAGCTACGAAACTATTCTATACATTAAATCGAAATAGCAACACATCCCCATCCTTAACGATGTAATCTTTGCCTTCTTGGCGCAATTTACCGGCATCTTTCGCGCCCTGCTCTCCCTTATAGGCTACATAATCTGTAAAGGCGATGGTTTCGGCCTTAATAAAACCGCGCTCAAAATCTGTATGAATAACACCAGCGGCCTGCGGAGCTGTCCAGCCTTGCCGAATAGTCCAGGCTCGCGTTTCTTTTGGCCCCGCTGGAAAATAAGTAATAAGATCTAAAAGGTCATATCCTGCACGGATCAAGCGATCGAGACCCGGCGCCTCCAGCCCTAGGGTTTCCAGAAAAGCTTTTTTCTCCTGCGGATCCGTAAGCTGTGCGACTTCAGCTTCAATAGCCGCTGAAATAACTACATGCCCTGCATTCTGTTGCTTCGCCATGGCGGCGACGCGTTCCGACTGCGCATTACCTGTTGCCGCTTCGATCTCCGCAACATTTGATACATAAAGTACAGGCTTAGCTGTCAATAACTGCTGCTGGTAAAATAAACTTCTCTCCTCATCATCGATTTGCGCTGTTCGAGCTGGACGGCCGTCACGTAAGGGCGGGAGGATTTTTTCAAGAAGAGCAGAAAGCGCTTTAGCTTCTTTATCTCCCCCCTTTGCTTTCTTAGCGGCTTGGTCAGCGCGACGCTCGAGGCTATCCAAGTCTGCCAGCATTAATTCTGTCTCTACTGTAGCAGCATCCCGCACAGGATCGATATCCCCTTCAACATGGGTTACGTTTTCATCCTCAAAACACCGCAAAACATGGACAATCGCATCTACTTCGCGAATATTGGCAAGAAACTGATTGCCTAAGCCTTCGCCTTTACTGGCGCCGCGAACCAACCCTGCAATATCGACGAATTCGAGGACTGTTGGGATAATTTTCGCTGAATTAGCAAGCCTAGCAAGGGTATCGAGCCGTGAATCGGGCACAGCGACCCGACCAAGATTTGGCTCGATGGTACAGAAAGGGTAATTCGCTGCTTCAGCTTGAGCTGTCTGCGTCAAAGCATTGAATAAGGTGGACTTACCCACATTAGGTAGTCCGACAATCCCACAATTGAACCCCATGACTTCTCCGTATCTCTTCTTTACGCGTATGCTATTAAATTGAAGGTGCTGACTGGGTGAGCAAAGCAACTCGTGTCATAAAGCGATTCGTTTCACCTTCCAAAAGTAGTGGTAAAGCATCGACGACAGCGTTAATGACTTGGGGTAACCACTCTTGATCTATCTTGGCAAAATCCGAAAGAACATGGGCACTAACAGCTTCTTTAACCCCAGGGTGGCCAATACCGATGCGTAGACGCCAATAGTCAGTGCCGCAATAAGAATCAAGACTCCGTAACCCATTGTGGCCGCCAGCGCTGCCACCTTGCTTAGTGCGCACCTTCCCCGGCGCAAGATCGAGTTCATCGTGAATAACTAAAACTTCGGAAGGTTCTATTTTATAAAACCCCATCGCCTCACGAACAGCTCGACCAGACTCATTCATATAGGTCAAAGGCCGTAAGGTTAAAATCTTACAGCCCTTGATCTCCCCTTCGCTAACCGCAGATTGAAAGCGCGACCGCTCGGAAGCAAAACCATAATGATGACGGATTGCATCAATCGCCATATACCCTACATTGTGGCGATTATGCGCATATCGTGGACCTGGATTGCCAAGGCCAACCAAGAGACGCAAAGCGATTTCCTTTCCGCACACCTTCGCGATAGGATAAACCTTGCTGGTTAATCCTTCTTAGCGTCCTTACCGTCCGGCTTTTTAGCCGCGGCATCCCCGCTACCTTCAGCAGCCGAGGTCGTTGCCGCACCTTCAGCGCCTGCTTCAGCTGCAGCTGCTGGCTTTTCTTCAGCCTCGGTCACAATCGTCGGCGCCACAATGGTAGCCACGGTAAAATCCCGTGCAATGGTCGGTTTCACACCTTTCGGGTAAGGCAATTGCACTAATATGCAAGTTATCGCCAATATCCATATCCGCGAGATCCGCAACAAGCTTGTTCGGAATATTGTCGGCACGACATGTGACTTCGATTTCATGTCGAACAATGTTTAGAACGCCACCACGCTTAACACCCGGACATGTGGTATCATTGAGAAACTGTACCGGCACCGCCACAGTCAGAACTGTATCCGCACCGACCCGCATCAAATCGACATGAATGGGCATATCCGTAACCGGATGGAATTGCACATCACGCGGTAAAACCAGGTGACTCCCCTTATCCAGCTTGAGATCAACAAGCGAGGCAAAAAAACCCGTCCGATGCAGAGCTTTATTTAACTCCAACGGATCGAGAGAAACATTCACGGGCGTCTGACCATTACCATAGATTACAGCCGGAACTCGGCCTTGACGACGAATCGCGCGCGACGCGCCTTTGCCAGACTTTTCGCGTGGCATCGCTGTCATATTGTAGGTCGTGGTCATCTCCATACTCCTTGCTTCCCAAGGCCAAGAGGCCATGGGTTGATCTTACAAAGCTCTCGGCGATTCACCGAGGCGATTATTATCTTCATCACATGCGCCTCTTAACAAGGTGCATTTTGTCTTTGACGGCTATCAGTCGAACAGGCTTGAAACTGACTGTTCTTCACTGATCCGACTAATCGCCTCCGCCAGAAGCGGAGCGATCGATAGTTGGCGGAGATTTTTAGTCTCTGCCTGGGCTGAGGTTGCCCGGATGCTATCGGTCGTTACCAACATCTCCAAGGGACTTCCCTTAACCCGTTTCAGCGCTTCACCCGAAAGAACCCCATGGGTAGCGTAAGCGGCCACCAAAGCCGCCCCCGCCTCTTTCAAGGCGCGCGCTGCGTTACACAAGGTACCCGCCGAATCAACGATATCATCAACCATGATGCAGCGGCGACCTTGGACATCCCCGATGATATGCATAACCTCGGAAACGCCCGCACGTTCGCGTCGCTTATCGATGATTGCGAGGTCGGCGTCAAGCCTGCTAGCGATGAGCCGAGCCCGAACCACCCCTCCAACATCTGGGGAAACAATGACTAAGTCCCCACCATTAAAGGTATTTTTGATATCTTGGGTAAAAATGGGAGCCGCGAAGAGGTTATCGGTTGGAATATCGAAAAACCCCTGAATCTGGCCTGCATGAAGGTCTCGAAGGTTAAAACGCGATTGGCCCCAGCAGTCGTAATAAGATTAGCCACCAACTTAGCTGAAATCGGCGTACGGGGGCCAGTTTTTGCGATCCTGCCGCGCATAACCGAAATAAGGTAACACCGTTGTAACAATGCCGAGTGCCGACGCGCGGCGAAGAGCATCAAGGGTAATGAGAAGCTCCATTAAATGGTCATTATTGATAAGATGTCGACTGCACGATAAAAACATCGGCACCACGAACATTCTCCGTAATCTCGACAAAGATACTTTCTGTCAGCGAAGCGTTGATGGTGGCTTGCGTTAGCGGTAATTTCAATGACGGGCGATCGCCTCAGAAAGAGGGCGATTGCTTGTACCGCTAACGATTTTCATAAAACCCCCCACCTCAAATAACCTATACAGCCTTTCATACAATTGATGCCGTAACCGCCCGATAGCGGGCGCAATCTATCAATGCATCCACGCCCTGTAAATCGCCTTAGCAAGATCTTTAAACCCCCGCTAACTCCCCAATCGTGGCCCATATTCATGATGAGGCGAGGCCATGATCCATATCAGGCGGCGACTTAAGGTCGCCGCCCTGATCTCTATGCCCTATCTCAAGCCCTGCCCTTACATGCTCTACCCTTGCCGGCGTGTATTTAATTGAACGGAGATTTGCTGATAAAGCTCGATAATTCTCAAGGTCCCAGCTTGTGCAACAGGATAGGCTATTTCGCTCCAACTTTTTGCGATGGTCTTTCCCGGTACGCCATTTGCCTGTTTGATCGTTCCAAGAATTTTACCATCCTTGTCCAATAGCGACCAGTAAACCGTAACGAAGCTTGAACCATCCTTAAGAATCTCCGTCTCAACTTCACCTTTCAAGAGAAGATCTGGTCCATTCGCACGGTTGACGATACGAATTTCCGTTTGCTCAAGGTATGACATCAAGGCCTTCTGGATTTGCCCATTTCCGTCCATTGGCGCGCCCGTCACAGGCAAAATTGCAAGGGTCGGGCCATTAGACTTGTTTCCTATGATCGCCTGTGCCGTTTGAATTGAAGCGGGAATATGAAGACTACTCGGTGTGTCGTCTGCGCTTGCCAGCTTGGCCTCGGTCGGCGCTGGCGGTGGCAAGGACTTCACAGTCGTCGCGAGTTTAGGGGATCTGGGCATCGCATCATCATGGATTGAAGCAAGCTGAGGGCCCGTAACAACTGGTTTACCCATTCCAGAGTCGTGCGCAATCAACGATGCCAATTCCGGCGCAGAAGCCCTGGACAGATTCTTTAGTAAGAGTGCATCGTTTCTTTGCCAACTCCCAACCGGCGCTTCAATATTCTGAGCGAGAGTCCCGATGCGCTGTCCTCTATCATCGATTAACTCCCAATAAGCCAGAATATCTTCCTGGCCATTAGCATTAACCGAATCCTGACGGAACACTTTACCCCGTAAAACATTATAGGGTTGCTTAGGTTCTTCAGTAACAGCTTCTATGCCTTGGGCGCGTAAATCCTCGGCAACATTTATTGCAAGATGCGCAGCAAATTCTGGTGCAGCACCATGTATGGGCTCCACCAATATGGGCGTCGATTGCGCCATATGCGCTATGTAAGGTTTACCTCCCTCAGTCAATGCCATTTCATTGCATGCGGATAGGCCTAAGATAAGAGCCGCCCCAAGTCCAAGAATAGTCATACGAGAGCAGAGTACAAAACGAGCGCGCAAAAGACACCCCCTGCAAAAGATTAAAACAAAGTCGTTCGGCTGCAACTCACTTGCGCTGCTAAAGACGATTCGAAAAGCAACCCACAACTCTGAAGATGAGCCCCTAAGCTCACCCTTATGAGTACTGCCGCGGCGCCTATTACTAGCATTTCATCGCATCTTGGTAAGAAGAAAAAAAACAAATGAAATTAATCCTTAGATTCTAAAGTGATGGCGGAAATATTCCGCCCATAATCAGGCTCCCCGGATAAAACAGAACGCCGGTAACTAAAAAAACGCACCGACTCGGCCACCGTATCATTGGGCAAGATTTCGATTCGCTGTAACCCGGCCCTTCTTAAGCGAGATTCAACATAAGGTTTAATCGTAAAGAAAAACTTATGAGGGCGTTCAGGAATCTTCTTAAACCATTGGGCGTTTTCCGGATCGTGTTGTAAAAATGGCGCTGGAAACTCTGGTCCTACTTCATAAGAATTTTCACCAATTGCAGGGCCAACGGCCGCAGCAACACGTTGGAGGTATTGCACCCAGCGCAACCATCGCCCATATGGTTGCTTCGAGAATACCACTAAGTGCACCCTTCCATCCTGCATGGCAGGCTCCTATTACCCCTGCGTGAGTGTCAGCAAACAATACAGGGACACAATCTGCGGCTAGGATTGCCAATATAACATCTGGTTTATTTGTAACCATACCATCAGCTTGAGGAGCATTAGTAGGTGTCCAAGCTTTATCAACCGTGACAACTTTGTTGCTGTGAATTTGATAACAGGTAACCAGTGCCTCTAGGGGCAAGTTGAATGCGGCAGCAACCCGACGGCGATTCTCAATGATCCGATTTTGATCGTCCTTAGAGCCGAGACCTGTATTTAGAGATGCATAGAGTCCCTCACTTGTTCCCCCTTGACGCGTAAAAAAGCCATGACTTACGGAAGGTACCGATAAGATTGTCGCTGTTAAAAACGGGGGATGAGATGGCATAGATTCGAGTAACTCTGACATAGCGGTTAGTCTTGGAAGCCCGCTGGGTGTGGCGCGGCGCCAATTGTATACGCTAAAACCTTAAATAGGGTGCCCATTTGTGCGGGATCGATCAAGCGGGTGACGCCCTCTTGCACGACCTCAGCCTTCTCCGGTACGGCCTTGATCAAGTGATCGCAGCGAACCTCGATACCGAGTCGCTTTAAGAACTCACCTTGCGTTACTGGGCCATACACCTTAAGGCCCTTGGCCTTACCCATATCGACAAGATTCATAAAGTCAACATGCGCACTGATATCCACCAGCCCCGGATCGGCCAATATATTTACAGCACGATGATTCTGTAGCGCCTGTACAGTCGATTGAAAAGAGGGGTGCATATATCCATAATCGATAAAAAGCGCTGCACCAGAAAATTGGTTGAGTCTTCGCGCCATTTCTTCGACCATCGTCACCGCCGCTGGGCACCACTCGACGATATCGTTATCCTTGGCATTTTCCGGTAGAAATTTTGCCATAGGTGTGATGCCTGGCACCAAACCTAACGTAAGATTTTCGTCGTGCGTTAGCCCTACCATGACTTCACGCCATGCTCCTTTCTGATATTGAAACTGGCGTCTCGGTAAAGCATCTATAAATTCATTCGCGATAAAAACACATGGCACTCCCGGTACCTGAGCTAAGCTTTCATACCACATTAAAGGGACACTGCATTTCTCAAGATGCTGTCGTTGGATCGATTGGAGCAATGGACTGGTTTCGACCAGATGCACCGTCAAATTATTTTGAAATTCTGACCGCCGTGTTATGACACGGATCATGTCCAGCATCATCGTTCCGCGCCCAGGGCCAAGTTCAACTAGATGTAAAGGCGCGTCATTTCCTAAGCGTTGCCAGAAATCGATTGTCCACAACCCGATTAATTCACCAAAAACCTGACTGACTTCAGGTGCCGTAATAAAATCCCCCTGTGCACCAAACGGATCCGTCGACGTGCGGAACCGTGTATAATAACCATACCGCGGATGGCCAAGTGCATCAGACATAAAATCAGCCAGAGTGATTGGCCCCGTGGCCCTGATCCGCTGAATCAGCAGCTTGGCAAGAGGTGTTGTCACGCTCGCGATTTAAGGCGACCGGATTTAGAGTGACGAGAATCCACCTGTCGCGACCATATGAGAAGGTAAATGCCAATCAAAATCATTGGAAAAGACAAAAGCTGCCCCATACTAACGCCACCCCACAACAAACCCAGATGGGCATCGGGTTGACGTGTGAATTCGATCAAAAAGCGGAAACTACCATAAGCGATCATGAAGACACCGCTGAGTGCGCCTGTCCGCCGCCATAAACCCTGTTTCCAGGCAATATAAAGCACTAAAAATAAGAGAATACCTTCAAGAGTAGCTTCATAAAGTTGCGATGGGTGTCGTGGCAGTGAACCTGCGCCTGGAAAAACCATAGCCCATGGAACATCCGCTGGTCGGCCCCATAGCTCACCGTTTATGAAATTGGCAATTCGTCCAAAAAACAGACCAAAGGGAACACTGGCACCAATGATGTCAGAAAGGCTGAAAAAAGAAAATCCTTGCTGACGCGCATACAGAAACATTGCCAAAAATACACCGAGCATACCCCCATGAAAAGACATGCCTCCTTGCCACATCATCGGAATCTCGAGGGGATGACTGAAAAAATAAGCTGGTTTGTAAAATAAAACATAGCCTACCCGCCCCCCGAGAACGATCCCAAGGGTAATCCAAATAACAATGTCATCGACATGTTGAGGCTTCACAGTGCCATCCTGCTGGCGTGCCATATGCGCTGCCCAACGCCAACCGCATAGAATACCTGCCATATAGGCGAGGGCATACCAACGAACAGCGAAACCGCCGATAGAAATCGCGATGGGATCAATGACAGGAAATGCGATAGCGAACATTTGTCCCTCTCAAAGAAAAGGGTCTTCGGTTGCAAGATAGGTACGGACATAACTCCGCACCCCATCTTCGATACTCGCAAAGGGTTTTTTATACCCAGCCTTCCGTAGTCGTTCCATTCGTGCTTCAGTAAAATACTGATAGTGACGACGAATAGCCTCAGGCATAGGGATGTAGTCGATCTCAGCAGGTCGACCCATAGCTGAAAATACCGCCAGGGCAAGATCCGCAAAGCTCCGCGCTTGACCTGTTCCCAGATTGAAAATACCCGAGATCTTAGGGTTATCATACAGCCACATCATAACCGCTGCGCAATCACCGACCCAAACGAAATCCCGGCGCTGATCCCCATCGGCGATACCCTCGCGGTGGGATTTAAAAAGACGGATTCGACCTTCGCGCTGGATTTGTTGATACATCTGAACGACAACGGATCTTTGACCTTCCTTATGGTACTCGTTAGGGCCATAAACATTGAAAAACTTTAAGCCCACCCATTGCGGCGGTTTAATGCCAGCCGCTGCTAGTCGTATAACCCGACGATCAAAAGTATGCTTAGACCACCCATAGGGATTTAGGGGCTGTAGCTGCGCAAGGACGCGAGGATCATTATCATCATCAAATCCTGCTGCGCCATCTCCGTAGGTAGCCGCAGAAGATGCATAAATCAGCCTAACCTTATTCTTGGTGCACCATTCCCACAGCCGCAGTGAGATGGAAAAATTTGTCTCAGCGATTAAATCGACATCCGTTTCTACCGTAGAAGAAATGGCTCCCATATGAAATATGGCATCAATTTTCTTTGTATTGCTATTTAGAAAATCAAACAAACGCTCGGGCGGGACCCAGTCAGAGATTTCATGCTTGGCAATATTGCGCCATTTGTCACCGGACCCCCATCGATCACATACTACCAACTCTAGACGCCGTGCGGTCGGCGCATACGCTTCTAAGGTGGCTATAAGATTGGAGCCGATAAATCCGGCACCGCCTGTCACCACGATCATGGGTTTTTCCTTTATCGCTAAACGCCCCAAAGTCTATAGAAGCATCTCCGAAATTACGCAACTGTGCGCCTATGGCTTAAGTCTTTGGCGACATAGCCTCAAGCCAATAGCTAAGAATAGCTAA
Source organism: Alphaproteobacteria bacterium (assembly GCA_041396725.1). Classification (GTDB taxonomy): domain Bacteria; phylum Pseudomonadota; class Alphaproteobacteria; order JAWKYA01; family JAWKYA01; genus JAWKYA01. The sequence continues at coordinate 23,776 of JAWKYA010000020.1, read as the reverse complement.
GCATGGCAAACCTTGCCACCTGGAGATTTAACCCTCATACTTTCACCATCCTTAAGAATCTGGCCCTATTCAGGAGACGGTTGTGCAAACTGATAAACGTATTCTCGACGATCTTGCCCGTCTTGCCGGAGGCACCTTGGGAGCCTTATCAGGCCTTAAAGCGGAAATTGAGACCTTTGTTCACGATCAAATGGAGCGTGTTCTCTCGCGCATGGACCTCGTGCGGCGCGATGAGGTGGATGCTATCAAGGCTATGGTTGTCAAGGCGCGCGAAGAAAATGAAAACTTAAACCGTCGTCTTGCTGCGCTAGAAGCACGTCAGCCCGGGGCAGCTAAATCTCCAGTAAGACAAAAATCTCCATCTTCAACATCGTAACTTTTGACTCGAGTTTTCTTAATGATGAATTGGCCGCTTCATGGGTGAAATGCATCTTGCTGGCATCCTTGCTATCGTTCCTATTGCTCTATTGTGTGGACTTCTCGCGACCCGGCTGCGTCTCCCGCCCCTTATCGGGTATATGGCCGCAGGAATCATCGTTGGGCCTTCAGGCCTCGGCTGGGTAACCGATCGCGGCTCTGTATCTGGCCTTGCTGATCTCGGCGTGCTTCTCCTGCTCTATGTCCTCGGTATGGAGTTGAGCCTCTTCGTCTTTCGCAATATCTGGCAGAAAGCGGCCATCACTACCTTGATTCAAGTCGGTGGCAGCGTTGGTTTTATGTTTCTCGTTTCCCTTATTTTTGATTGGTCAAACGAATTTGCCGTTCTCACTGGATTTATGTTGGCGCTTTCGTCGACTGCTGTGGCAGTCAAACTCCTCGAGACCTCTAACGAACTCCGAACCCGAACGGGCCAGCTCGTGATTGGTGTTCTGATCGCTCAGGATATTTTGGTGATGCCCATGCTGCTCATCGTAGGGAATTTAGCAACGCGTGGAGTTGGTATTGAGCTTGCCATCAAAATAGCGCTCTCCTTAGGAATTTTGGGTGGCGTCGTTGCTCTCCTCTCCCAGCGCCGGCGGATTAACCTTCCCTTGGCGAAACGCCTCTCACCCAATAGCGACCTTACTCCCATACTCGGCTTAACCTACTGCTTTATCGCGGCTTGGGTCACGTATACCATTGGCTTATCTCCTGCCTATGGGGCTTTTCTCGCTGGCCTTGTCATCGGCAATAGCGCTCAGCGTCAGGTCATGCTCGATACGGTAATCCCTATCCAAAGCACGTTGATGATGGTGTTTTTCTTATCCATCGGACTGTTGATCGATTTGACTAGCATCCAAGATTCTTTTCTGCAAATCGCTCTCTTGCTTGGTGTCGTCATCATCTTTAAGACAACCTTCAACATTGGTGTTTTTGCTTTACTCAGGCAGCCTACAGATCGAGCCCTAATCGGCGGTGCAGTTCTCGCTCCAGTGGGCGAGTTTTCGTTCGTCTTGGCGCAAACAGGGGTTGGTCTCGCACTCCTAAGCGATGCCGATTATCGTTTGCTCGTGGTTGTAACCGCCATGACTTTGTTCTTAAGTCCTGTTCCGATGTTTATCGTCCGACGTTGGATTAATAGGGGGAGCGAGCCACAACTTCCCGCAGTTCGTCGATCCAACACGATAGATCGAATCGAACCCCATTTGGCTCAATCAAATCCTCCCTCTCAGGATCAGCAATCGCCTCATGCCTGATTTTGCTCTCGAAAAGAAAATAAGTGACAGTGGTTGCGGCGTTGCCGGAATTGACGAAGTTGGTCGTGGTCCATGGGCTGGACCTGTTGTTGCTGCTGCTTTTATGTTTTTAGAATCGCCACCACGTTCCTTGGCCCGACAAATTGACGATAGCAAGGCGCTCCCTCTTCTCTTACGCCTCGAAGTCGCTGCTAATCTTGGTGCTTATTGCGCCCAAGGTCGCGCTATTTTCGCCATTGGTGTGGCTAGTGTAGAAGAAATCGATCGCTTTAACATTCTCCAAGCGACATTTCTGGCTATGCAGCGCGCGCTCAAACTTCTCCCGCAAGTACCCATCGCGGTTTTGATCGATGGCAATAAAGTTCCAGTAGGTCTTCCTTGTCCCGCAACTGCGGTTATCGGTGGCGATAGACTTTCTCTATCCATTGCAGCCGCATCGATCATGGCAAAGGTTCACCGTGACGAATTGATGGGCCAACTCGCCCGAGATCATCCTGGCTATGGGTGGGAAACCAATGCCGGCTATGGCACGCGGAAGCATCAAGAAGCCCTACTACGGCTTGGGGTTACCCCACACCATAGGCGGAGTTTTGCCCCGATACGCAACTTATTGAAATATAATACCCTTGACGAAATAACCCCCATGATTCACAGTCTGCTGGATTAGTTATCCACAGGGAAAGACCGCCAAAGCGGCACCCTTCCTGCCGATCAGGGGAGCACATGTCTAATATCAGTTTAGCACGCGATGTCGTGCTTGATGGCGATTGCATCGAACGCATGGCGAGTCTACCAGAAAAATCCGTCGACCTCGTCTTTGCCGATCCACCCTATAATTTGCAATTGGCGCGTGAGTTGCATCGGCCCGACAACTCTAAGGTCGATGCTGTGGATAACGACTGGGATCGCTTCGATGGATTCGCAGCTTACGATGACTTCACGCGCGCTTGGTTAAGTGCAGCTCGTCGTGTCCTTAAAAATGATGGCGGCCTTTGGGTTATCGGTAGCTATCATAATATCTACCGCGTAGGTGCAATCTTACAGGATCTTGGCTTTTGGATTCTAAACGACATTGTGTGGCGTAAATCCAACCCTATGCCTAACTTTAAGGGTAAACGTTTCACCAATGCCCACGAAACTCTTCTATGGTGCGCCAAGTCGGCAAATTCCCGCTACACCTTCAATTACCATGCTATGAAGGCCTTAAACGAGGATCTGCAGATGCGGTCCGATTGGGTTATCCCTCTCTGTACGGGGGATGAGCGACTGAAAAACACCAAAGGTGAGAAGATCCACCCGACGCAAAAACCCGAAGCCCTGCTCCATCGCATTATTCTATCATCGACCAATCCTGGCGATGTGATCCTTGATCCTTTTTTTGGAACTGGCACCAGTGGCGCCGTTGCTAAGATGCTAGGTCGTTCGTACATCGGGATTGAACGGGAAGATGACTATCGCGTTGCAGCCGAAAAACGATTATCGCGCGTTAGAACGGCAGATGCGCAGAGCCTTGAAGTTACCGGAGAAAAACGAGCAGAGCCGCGCATTCCTTTTGGCTGGCTTGTTGAGCGGCGATTGTTGGCGCCCGGTGACGTCGTTTGGGGGCCGCGCCGCCGTTGGCGCGCAAAGGTTCGTGCGGATGGCTCCCTATCATCGGACCGTACCAAGGGATCGATCCATAAGGTGGGTGCCGAAGTACAGGGTGCCCCTGCCTGCAACGGCTGGACTTTCTGGCATATCGATGTTGAGGGGAGCTTAATCCCTATTGATGTCTTGCGGCAGAAACTTCGTGCCGAGCTTATCTAAATCTTATTCCATCGCAGGTAGATCGATCGTGGCACGAAGACCACCCCGTGGTGACTCCTCTAAACTTACTTTGCCCCCATAAAGTCCTGTAACGTCACGAACGATAGCAAGGCCGAGACCTGATCCTGGTACAGCTTCGTCAAGTCGCATACCTCGCTTAAATAACTTGGTCCGTTGTCCTTCGGACAATCCAGGACCATCATCGTCAATGATGATTAAGATACGATCTCCCTTGCGCACAGCCGAAACATCGACCCGTCGTCGCGCCCACTTACAGGCATTATCGATAAGATTACCCGCCATTTCCTCTAGATCATGGCGCTCCCCTTTGAAGAGCAAACGATCGTCGCCATCGAGAGATAAAATGACCTGACGTTCGGCATGCACACGCTCTAATGTACGCACAAGCGCATCCAGCGCCACCATAACATCGGTATGCTGCCCCAAAACCTGACCTGCACCGGCCGACCTCGCTCGTGCCAAGTGATGATCAACCCAGCGCCGCATGACCTCTGTCTGCTCGGCTACCGTCTGAGGTAAATCAGATCTCTTTTCTTGATCGGATCCATTCGAAACCGCGTTCGCCAGTATAGCTAAGGGTGTTTTTAAGGCATGAGCAAGATTTCCCACATGGGTGCGCGCCCGGTTCAATACTTCGGCATTATGCTGAAGCAGAGCATTTAGATCGCCAATTAAAGGCCGCACCTCGATCGGAAAATCTCCTTCGAGGCGATCGGCTGTCCCTGCACGGATTGCTGCCAAAGCCTGACGCATCCGGCGAAGCGGACCAAGACCATAACGCACTTGAAGAAGAACCGCGAGGACAAGTCCAACCCCTAGAGTGGCAAGAGCAATGATAACTGTATTGGCAAAAGTTGCGATCTCGGCGCGCAGCTCAGCTTCATCTCCTGCAACCGTAAATCGTAATGGCCGATCCCGACCTGGAAGCAACACATCGCGAACCGCAAGACGAAGCTTTTCATCCTGCGTACCGATTTGACGTCCCCAAGCGACAGTGGGCAAAAGAAGTGTCGTTGCCGACGGTGGAACAACACCCAAATCGATATCGAAAAGCGATCGTGACCTCAAGACCACGCCATCTGCATCGTCAATCTCCCAGTACCATCCTGAGTAAGGCTGATTAAATCGCGGTTCACCTGGCGCATTGGTAAGCTGGATTTGACCATTGCTCACTTCCGTAACAGCAATCAACCCTTCAAGTAAGACATTAAGTCGATTATCGAAATTACGCTGTGCGACATCACGAAATAGGGTCGCTAAGAGAATTCCTGTAGCAACTAGGGCGATGGCACTCCACAAGGCGGCACCTGCCACCAGCCGCAGCGCCAGAGATCGCGGCCGTGTCCATGACCAGCGCCAGACCATGGATTTATCAACCTAAAGTAATATCGTTGATACGATAACCGAAACCACGCACCGTTTCGATTAAGTCGACATTAAGCTTCTTGCGTAAGCGGCCGACAAAAACCTCAATCGTATTGCTGTCACGATCAAAATCTTGGTCATAAATATGTTCGGTTAATTCTGTTCGGCTAATGACTTTGCCGCGATGATGCATCAGATAAGAAAGGACTTTAAATTCCTGCGCAGTTAGTTTGATAGCAACACCACCTACCGTTACCCGACCCGAACGGGTATCCAAATGGACATTGCCGCATACCAACTCTGGAATGGCATGTCCCGCAGCACGGCGAATGATCGCACGCAATCTTGCCAATACTTCTTCAATTTGAAAGGGTTTCGTCACATAATCATCAGCACCAGCATCGAAACCAGCTACTTTTTCCGACCATCGATCACGCGCCGTTAGGATAAGCACCGGTACAGTTCGCCCAGCCTTACGCCATTTTTGTAAAATAGTAACACCGTCCATATTGGGAAGGCCTAAATCCAAAACAATAGCGTCATAGGGTTCGGTTTCGCCCATGAAATGGGCATCAATCCCATCGGTAGCAAGATCCGTTGCATAACCTGCATGCCGTAAAGCTTCGCTAAGCTGTTGACCTAAATTCGGATCATCTTCCGCAATAAGTATGCGCAAGGCTTAACTCCTCACCAAGACACCTTTATCTAACACCAACTACGCGACCATCACGTGCATCAACGGTGACCCATGTAACACGACCATCAAACCGAACTAACTTTACCTCATAAACAAGGCCAGGGCCAAATGAGGCACAACGCAGATCAACTACACGTCCTTCGAACTGACTTTCAACATCTCGTTTTATCAAGGGAAAGGGCTTTGCTTGACCGGACTGAACCGCTGCCTTTGCACGATCGCGGCACGATTCTTGAACTTGATCCGGCTGCTGAGGCATCGGTATTGTTTGGGAAGGTGGAGGAAAAATCTGTATAGGTGACGGCGAATAGTAGTGTCTCTGCGAACGGTCGCGTGAAGGAAACCGATTATCAAAGAGTCTTCTCGTAGGTTGCTCACGGATAATAGGCGTTTGTTGACCCTCGGTGCCTTGCGTCTGGGCATGAACATGGGTCGGCAGTGCTATAACAAGCGCCACCCCCATAATGATTGCAAATTTTCTTCCGAGGCCCATCATAGAGTAAAAACTGCCCAAACCCAGGTGAACCCAGCCTGAATACCAGGAAGGTTAATGGACAGATTACGCTAGTTTTTGGATAGTTTAGGCTGATTGCATAGGGTTTTTTCAGAATTACTCAAAACATGCGTGGTTATTTTTTTCATCAAACTCGGCAAGGCCAGTTCATGAAAAGAAGCCGGGTCGACCCATAAACCATCTCGAGGTGACTGGTTCAATCTAGCCGTTATAACCCTTAACTCCAGGGTAAAATGCGTGAAAATATGGCGAATTGTTCCCGGCAGTAACACCCACTGAGACAAAGAAGCCATTGGTAACGGAGCTTGAGCCCGAGCTGCCTTTGGATCAAGAAAATTCGTCCCCCACGCGGTCGAGGGAAATTCCATCAACCCTCCTAACAAGCCCTTGGGAGCGCGACGGCGCAGAAAAATACGGCCCTCGGACGTCGTTAACCAAAATACATATCCGTATTTTGTCGGCTTTGCCGCTCTCGCCGCGCGTCGTGGTAATTCGTCTGCGATATTCTTTGCATATCCCTGACATGTGCGCGTAAGCGGGCAAGCCGCGCATTTAGGCTGACGTGGCGTGCAAACCGTCGCACCCAAATCCATCAGAGCCTGTGCAAAATCCCCCGGGCTTTTGCCAAGAGCGAAGCTTTGCGCCAAGCGGCGCAACTCTGGCTTTGCTTTAGGAAGCGGCGTTGTTATCGCAAAAATACGCGCCATAACGCGTTCGACATTGCCATCGACCGGAACGACCTTACGATCAAAGGCGATAGCGGCGATAGCCGCAGCCGTATATGGACCTATCCCAGGTAAAGCGAGCAAATTAGTCTCATCGGTTGGCCAAATTCCCTGTCGCTGCGCAATCTCTTGGGCACATGCGCGGAGATTCCGCGCCCGGGCATAATATCCAAGTCCTTGCCAGGCATGGAGAACCTCGTCCTCCGTTGCTGTCGCTAAGGCCATCACATCGGGCCAGCGTTGTAAAAATGATCGATAGTAGGGTCCAACTGCTCCTACGGTGGTTTGCTGGAGCATAATCTCCGATAACCAAACTTTGTAAGGATCGGGGCGGCGGCCCTGGCGACGATCGGCGGGGCTTATTCGCCACGGCAAAATCCTGGCCGACCGATTATACCAAGAGAGCAGCCTTGCCCTTAAATCCTTATGATCTTGGGCTTTTCCAACTAGGGCTTTCCCATCGGCACGCGATGTCCGTATCATCAAATCTCCATCGATGCAAAACACCTACACTGGGCAATAGTTTTCCCGAGGATGCAAGGCCATGAGCCGCCGCGATAAACCCGAGACCTCTGCCTCTTCTGCCCCTGCCGCTTCAGAGAAATCGGCAATTGCCGAACGGCGGGGCAGCCTTCGAACCCTGGCAGCAATCTTACCCAAGATAACCGCACAAAGCTTAGGGAAACAGGGGTTTGCCACTGCTGCTGTGATCACCGACTGGCCTCTTATTATTGGCAAGGAATTGGCCGCGGCTACCCTTCCTCAACGTATTACTTTTCCTACAGGGAAACGCCGCGAGGGAATCTTACATATCCGCGTTGCCAGTGCGATGGCGCTCGACGTTCAACACCGCGCCCCCCAAATCCTTGCACGAATCAATGGTTATTTCGGCTATGCAGCTGTTGCCCAGATTAAGCTGACTCAAGGCGCCATTGCGCGCCCTGCATTGACGAGTCGGCCTATCGATCCTATGGCTCCCGTAAAGAGGGTAGAAGCTCCGTCAGGTGACGACTCTAAAAATGTGGCCGCGGCACTTGAGCGACTCGGCGCTGCAATTGCTGCCGACTCGTCCCGACGTCGGCAGACTTGACAAGTTACCCGGAATATCGCGCCAATCAAAAAAACCGGAGGAAGGTATACGTGAAAAAACCTTATTTTCTGATCAGCCTTATTGCTATCGTTGCCATTGTGGGCATCGGTGCATGGTATTTTATTACGCAGCAAGGGCTAACTTCAAATCCTGCCACCCCCGAGCATGGGATGGCCTTGTCGGATGCCGCACGCCAAGCCCTTGTCATAGCACCGGATGATTTTGTCTTAGGTAAGCCCGAAGCTCCAGTAACTATTATTGAATATTCGTCTTTAACCTGCCCTCATTGTGCCGCCTTTCATCGCGAAACATTGCCTTTGCTCAAAGAGAGGTTCATCAATACAGGGAAGGCCAAGCTTGTCTTGCGCGATTATCCTCTCGATGATGTAGCTTTACGCGCTGCTACGGCTGCCCATTGTGTTGGTGATTCTGCTGGAACCGCTGCTTACTTCGCCTTCATGGATGTTCTTTTCCATCAGCAAAAAGAGTGGGCCACAGCACCAGACCCCTTGGCTGCAGTTGGGCAGCTCGCTGCTTTCGCTGGATTGAAACCCGAAGCTTTTCAAGCGTGCCTCAAAAATGAGGCGGTCGCTAATAAAGTGCTCGGTCGTCGCTTAACCGCGGAAAAAGCCTTCAATATTCAATCAACCCCCAGCTTTGTCATCGGGGGTCAGGTTTTATCGGGCAATCAGCCTATCGAGAATTTTGCCGCGGCAATCGAAGCTGCCGGTAAATAACGGTTACGAACACAACCTCATCTCAAGCCAGGGAGCGGCTATCGTGCATTTCACCAAGATTAGGTTGGCTGGGTTTAAATCGTTCGTCGAGCCAACCGAACTTGCCATTGAACCAGGGTTAACGGGTGTCGTTGGTCCAAATGGGTGCGGCAAGTCGAATCTGGTGGAGGCCTTGCGATGGGCAATGGGGGAAACAAGCGCTAAATCTCTCCGCGGCGGTGCTATGGACGACGTTATTTTCGGCGGATCATCCAATCGGCCAGCGCGCAATATCGCCGAGGTTGTTTTATCGCTCGACAACACAGATCGTTCAGCTCCCCCTACATGGAATGAGTTTACAGAAATTGAAATCACCCGGCGCATCGAACGTGAAGCCGGTTCTCATTACCGAATCAATGGAAGCGAAGTTCGGGCCCGCGATGTGCAGTTGTTATTCGCGGACATGGCAACAGGTGCACATTCTACAGCCTTAATCAGTCAAGGCCAGATTGGCGCTCTGATCGCTGCGAAACCACAAAACCGCCGTGCCCTTCTTGAGGAGGCAGCAGGTATTACAGGCCTTTATAGTCGGCGGCACGAGGCCGAGATTCGCTTACGTGGAGCTGAGACCAATCTAACCCGACTCGACGATATCCTGGCTGCCTTGGATACACAGCTTCAGGGGCTAAAGCGCCAAGCGCGCCAGGCCAATCGGTATCGCACCATCGGCGAGGCTATTCGCCGCTTGGAAGCCGTTGTTTTGTATTTAAAGCATCAAGAAGCAGATGCCGATCTTATGAGCAGTCGAGAACACCTTGCACAGATAGAAATTGCTGTCATTGAGCTTACACAAGAAGCAGCTGAGGCGGCACGCATCCAAGCCCAGGTGGCTGCAAGCCTACCCCCCTTACGGGACGCAGCGGCAGCAGCTGGCGCTGAACTTCAACGCTATACGTTGATGCGTACCCAGCTTGATACCGAAGAAAATCGCGTCAATGAAGCACGCACCGATCTAGCGCGCCGGGTTGCGCAGACTGAAAGCGATATCGAGCGTGAGCACAGACTAGAAGGCGATGCCACCGCCGCTCTGCAAAACTTAGCAAGTGAACAAAATGCGCTTGAACAAGCAGAGGCTGCCGATGCTGAAGCTGAGAGCACAGCAACTCACGAAGTGGTCACCGCAGAAGCTGATGTTACATCTCTTGACGAAACGGTAGCTAATCTCATGCGATATGTTGCCGAAACTGAAGCTAAGCGGTCGGCGCTTATGCGCCGTCTGGACGATTCCCGCACACGGCTTGCTCAGTTAGACGCGCGCACGGCTGAAATCAATCGTAATCGCGAAGCACTAGAGATCCAACTCGGACAAAATACAGCGCTCAAGGAAGCAGAAACGCAGCTTTCAATAGCAACCTCTAGTGTTGAGACAACCCGACAGACGGCAGAAGTAACGGACCATCGATTAAGTGAAGCCCGTGCCACTGAAGCTGCAGCTAACGAAGCAGCCATTGCTGCTATCGGCATCCGTGATGGGCTTAAGGTTGAGCGAACCACTCTGGCACGGCTTGTTATGCCAATTATGCCAACGGCGCACGGGCCCTCTTTACTTGATTCGGTTGTGGTTGAAAAAGGCTACGAAGCTGCCATGGGCGCTGCCTTAGGCGAAGATCTCGATGCGCCAACAGACGAAGCCGCGCCACTCCATTGGCGCGTCTTACCAACCCTAACAACATCACCAGCTCTCCCTCAGGGCGCAGAGCCTTTGGCGCGATATGTTGTGGCTCCAGAGGTTTTAAGCCGCAGACTTTCGCAAATCGGTGTTGTCGATACCGCCGAGACCGCACGCCATCTTCAATCACAGCTCCAACCTGGGCAAAGACTTGTCACACAGCATGGTGGGGTATGGCGTTGGGATGGATTTGTTGTCACAGCCGATGCGGAAACTCCCGCTGCCATTCGTCTTCAGCAAAAAAATCGCTTGACTGAACTTGAGCATACCCTTGCGGAAGTGGAAGTTGCGGCCAATAGCGCGAGTGACGCCCTGACTGTCGCTCGGCAATCTTTAACCAAAGCCAACGAAGACGATCGCACTGCACGTGAGGCTGTACGCAGAGCCTTTTCTGTAGAGGCTGACGCACGACGCACCTACAACGCCTTAGCCCAAGAAGCCTTAGCGCATCAATCGGAAGTCGCTGCCCTTGATGCCAAGGCTGCGCAGACAGCCAGTGACGTTAGAGAAGCCCATGCACAGCTTTCTGCTGCTGAAGAAGAATTGGCGGCGACACCTGATCCATCCGACGCTCGAGAAACCGCTACACAGCAACGTCATCTTCTTGCCGAAGCACGGACTGTTCTTGCCGAGAAGAGATTAACTCGTGACCGCTTGCAAGCTGAGCGCGAGAACCGCCACCGCCGTTTAGAGGCCCTCGCCCTCGATGTGAATTCTTGGAAACGCCGCGCCGAGGAAGCCCAGCGTCAGCAAAGTGATCTGACTGAGCGTTTACGGAAATCTCGAGAAGAAGCAGAAGGCCTTGCCCGCCGCCCTGGAGAAATCGCCCAAGAGCGCTTGCGGTTACTCGACCTTACAACCAAGGCAGAGGCCCACCGCCGTGAAACTGCCGACCAACTCGCCCTGGCAGAGACCAATCTTGCCAATGCCGATCACGCTCAGCGAGGAGCCGAAACCGCTCTATCCGAGGCGCGTGAGCGACGTATTCGCTCCGAAGCTCGGCTCGAACAAGCGCAAGAATCTTTGCACAGTGTCGCTGAACGTATTCGCGAGCGCCTTCAGATCGAACCCGAGGCCATTATGACGACCTTGGAATTGACAGAAGAAGATCTAAGTGAAGATCGTGAAACCCTTGATGCACGCTTCAATCAACTCGAGCGTGAGCGCGAAAATATGGGCCCTGTGAATTTGCGCGCCGAACAAGAAACCGAAGAGCTTGAGACGCGGCTTGATGGCATGCGCCGCGAACGTGAAGATCTCATCGAGGCGATTGCCCGGTTACGGCAGGGAATCTCAACTCTCAATCGTGAGGGGCGGGAACGTTTGCTCGCTTCCTTCGCCGAAGTGAATAAGCACTTCCAAGAATTGTTCGTAAAACTATTTGGTGGCGGCAAAGCGCATCTCGAGTTAGTTGAATCCGAAGATCCGTTGGAGGCTGGCCTTGAAATCATGGCGAGCCCTCCTGGTAAGCGTCTCCAGACATTGACCTTATTGTCGGGTGGCGAGAAAGCCCTCACGGCGCTGGCCTTACAGTTTGCTGTCTTTATGACTAATCCTGCCCCTATCTGCGTTCTGGACGAGGTGGATGCCCCTCTAGACGATAGCAATGTCGATCGTTTCTGCTCTTTACTAGAAAATATGTCGGCGAGTGGTAAGACCCGATTCCTTGTGGTAACCCACCACCGAATGACTATGAGCCGTATGGATCGCCTTTTCGGGGTGACAATGGCCGAACGGGGCGTCAGCCAGCTTGTTTCGGTTGATCTTCAGGGTGCCGAGCGGTTGCGCCGCACCGCCTAAGTCTTAGGAATTCTGCCTCTATTCACCTCTTGTACGAGGGCGCGAAAGCGCCTTGACAGCCTTGCAGCCTCACAAGTAACGTCCGCCTGCCTTTGGGGGCGCTAATACACGTCACACCGCAAAATACAATAGGCGGGCTGATATCATGACGAAACCAGAGCCACCGGATTTGCGCCGGTTGGGTAAGCGCCTAAAAGCTGCGAAAGCATCGGAGCGCTCTGCACCGTCGCGGCAAACCGACCAAGGCATGGGGATAGGACTGCGCATCGCGGTAGAGCTATTATCTGCGGTCGTCGTCGGAACCCTCATCGGGCTTGGCCTCGACCGGTGGCTTGGGACAAGACCGTGGTTATTGATCCTTTTTTTCCTTTTAGGATCGATGGCTGGCTTTTTAAACGTTATTCGTGTTTCTCGTAGAATTGACGCGGAGCATGGAAAGGGAAAAACAAAGCCTGAGGTTAAGGGGCATCCCGAAAACTGAGGTTGCATCAAGACTATAGGTTCATAGCGCCAAATCGCTATGATAACCGAATTTAAACGAGAGGAATATCGGCGTGGCTAGTCCGCTCCACCAATTTGAAATTCAACCGATCCTCCCAATCGAGGTAGCAGGCACCGATTTATCATTCACTAACTCTGCCCTCTTTATGATTATCGCCGCTGGGCTTATATTTCTATTTCTTATTCTCGGTATGCGTCGGGGCACTTTGATTCCTGGCCGACTTCAGTCTATGGCCGAGATGTCCTACGAGCTTATTGCAAATATGGTGCGCGACAACGTCGGCGCAGAAGGTCGCCTATTTCCCCTTCGTCTTCACTCTGTTCATGTTTGTATTGTTTGGCAATCTTTCGGGGTTAATCCCCGGAGGATTTTTTACCAGTCACATAGCTGTTACTTTTGCCATGGCTGCCGTTATCTTTCTGGCCGTTACTCTGATTGGTATTTTTCAGCATGGGTTTCACTTCTTACGCTTGTTTTTCCCTGAGGGCGCACCCTGGTGGACCGCACCTATTCTGGTTCCCATCGAGCTTGTATCCTATCTATCGCGACCTATTAGCCTCTCGGTTCGTTTATTTGCCAATATGACGGTTGGCCACGTTTTGCTGAAGGTTATCGCAGGTTTTGTGATTAGTCTTGGATCTGTCTTTTTTCTCTTAGGTGCATTTCCTCTTGCCGTACTCGTCGGCATCAAGGTACTCGAGTTTCTTGTGGCTGTGATCCAAGCCTATGTCTTTGTTATTTTAACTTGTATTTACCTGAACGACGCCATCCACCTCCATTAATGAACAATCTGTATATCTAACAAGCTGAAGAAAGGGACTAACTATGGACGTAGCAGCAGCAAAACTCATCGCCGCCGGCCTTGCTTGCATTGGCATGATTGGCGCCGGTATTGGCGTTGGTAATGTCTGGGCCAACTTCTTTGCCGCGATCGCACGCAACCCCGCCGCCAAGGAAGAGATCGGCGCTAGCATCTGGATCGGCTTCGCGGTTACGGAGGCTATTGCCTTGTTCGCGCTTTTGATCGCCATCTTGGCTTTGTTCGGATAAGTTTGGATCCCTTGCTATAGGGCATTGATTGTCATGGGTTTTTTATTCGCTTTGATCGCAACCCTTTCGATGGTTTCAGCGGCTTTTGCTGCTGAAACAGCGACCGAAGGACATAGCGGAGGATTGCCGCAACTTAATCCAGCTAGCTTCACGAGCCAGATTTTTTGGCTGTTTGTAATCTTTATTGTCCTTTATGTTGTACTCGCGAGGATTGCTCTACCACGGATCGGTGCCGTTATTGAGGCGCGGCAGCAAAAGATCACCGGCGATCTCGCCAAAGCAACGGCCGCCAAAGATCAGGCAGCCTCGGTTCTTGCAGCTTACGAAGCTGAGTTGGCAGCTGCTCGCGATAAAGCGCAAGCGACGATGCAGGCTGCCCTCGATCATGCACAGACTGTTGATCGTGACAAACAGCATCATTTGGCTGAAAGCTTAGCTCGGGATGTTAACGATGCCGAAGCACAGATCATCACTGCGAAGAAAGAAGCTATGGCTGGTATACGCAAAGTGGCAGTCGAGATCGCTATTGCAATTACTCAGCGATTAAGCGGTGAGAAACCCGATACCGCTAAAGTAGAGGCCGCTATTGCTTCGGTAGCTACCAAAGTGCAACGTTAAGGAAGCGATGCGATGGAAGTTCTTTATGTTGGTATTGCTTTTCTTATTACCCTTGCCCTTGCGATTTGGAAGGGAAGTAAGGCTTTTACTGCGAGCCTTGATGCCCGCGCTGCAAAAATCGCTCAAGACCTCGATGAGGCGGCGCGTCTTCGCGAGGAAGCGGAAAAGACATTGGCCACGTATCAGCAAAAACATCGCGATGCCTTGCGCCAGGTAGCGGCGATCCTCGAGCAAGCCGAAGCCGAAGCTCAGCGACTAACCCATGAGGCGGAAGCGAAAACACGCGCCGCCTTGGCGCGGCGCGAAGCTCAGGCAAAGGAAAAAATAGCTCAAGCTGAAGCTGCAGCTATAGCTGAACTCCGCGCAGTAGCGACCAATGTCGCCGTAGCCGCAGCGGCGCATATTCTGGCCGATATTAATCAGGGTCCAAAAGGCGACACTCTCTTGGTAGAAGAAATTAAAAACTTATCCTCACGACTTAATTGAGATTGCTTGATTAGAAGCTTAATTAATGGCTCTGTCTGTTATACTTAAGTTGTTCTTCTGTTAATTGAAATCCAATAAAAAGCTCCAAATTTTCAAGCGTATCGGTGGGTGCAACTTTAACTTTCTCTGAAACATCGGACTTAAACTCGGCAGTCGTATTACGACCAATACTGGCGTCGACTGTTTTCGCAATCTTCTGCAAGGTTTGATCACTCGTACGATGCACAGCAACAAAGTACGGAATTGCAAAAGCGTACTTATCGACTTTAGGTCCTCGCTCAACCACAAAGCTAATCTCAAGTTTTATATCAAGCGCTCCATTCTTGAGTTCACAGGCACCAAAAATTTCTCCAATCCTCGCCCTATATTCGATCGTATCGGGTCCCGCTGGGACACCTGATTTAAATTGCAGAACCTTATCCGCAAATCTAACCTTGCGCGTTAAGGGGCATTCAGCTTCAGCATGCACAGCCACGGGTATGCTGCTGAGAGTCACAAATAAAACTAAAGTTTTTAGGGCACTACGGGTGAATTTGGTCATGCGCAACCACTACGATAAAGAGTTATGATTAGTTATGGGCTATAATTACGATCGCTATGCTTACTTTATCATTGGCGACGGATTCGATACCCGACCCCATGTGTGACGAGGGCCTGCACCAAAATGCTTTTTGCGGTATAAAGGTTCTCTGCATAAGGGTACTACCTTCAAGGATCGAGGTCACCTAATGCCTGGTAGACACTATGGTTTCTCTTTAGAGCTTCTCTACGAGTCTAGAGAAACCTGGCTATCTGCACAAGTATACTGCAGATATTATTCAACGGTGCGGCAATAATATGGCCGTTTATACCGAAGTATCAGACGCTGATCTTGCGCGATTTTTCACTAAATATGATGTTGGCGAACCCCTATCCTGCAAGGGAATTGCCGAGGGTGTTGAGAATTCAAATTACCTGGTCCAAGCAGAAAGTAATAGTTTTATTCTGACCCTTTATGAAAAACGCGTGAAGCGTTCTGATCTCCCTTTTTTTCTTGGCCTAATGGAACATCTCGCAAAGCGCGGGTTTCCCTGCCCCATTCCCATCTTTGGAAAAGATGGGAAGAGCTTACGCGAGCTTTGCGGTCGGCCTGCAGCCCTCATTTCGTTCTTGCCGGGTATGTGGCCACGTCGAATTTTACCTTTCCACTGCCGCGAAGTTGGCAGGGCTATGGCCTTGATGCATCAAGCTGGTGACGGATTTACGCTCGCACGCCCAAATGACCTTTCTCTCCAGGGTTGGCAAACTTTAATCGATGCAACGCGAGACCGTGCCGATGAGGTGCAGAAAGGTCTTGGCCAAGAGCTCGATCAAGAAATTGCTTTTCTTAGATCGTCGTGGCCCCGTGATTTACCGCGTGGCATCATCCATGCCGATATGTTCCCTGACAATGTTTTCTTTCGTGGAGAAAATGTCTCTGGTGTCATTGATTTTTACTTTGCTTGTGTCGATTTCCTTGCTTATGACCTGGCTGTGGCTCTGAATGCTTGGTGTTTTGAGAAAGATTCAAGCTTTAATATTACGAAAGCACGACACATAATTGCCGGATATCAATCTCGGCGACGACTTGACGAAAAAGAGACTGCCGCCCTCCCGATCTTGGCACGGGGAAGTGCCTTGCGGTTTCTTCTCACGCGTCTTTATGACTGGCTCAATCATCCCGAAGGTGCTTTCGTCCGTCCTAAAGATCCTCTTGAGTACTTTTCCAAGCTTCGTTTCCATCGCGGTGTTAATAATCCAGCTCAATATGGATTGAAGCGATGATTGATGCACTAAAACCGGTAGTGGAAATCTATACTGATGGCGCCTGCAGCGGCAATCCTGGCCCTGGCGGTTGGGGGGCTATTCTCAGGTATGGGGATAAAGAAAAAGAGTTATCGGGTAATGATGTTTTGACAACCAATAACCGGATGGAGCTCATGGCGGCAATCGCCGCGCTTGAAGCTTTAACGCGGCCTGTTCATATCGATCTCTATACGGATAGCATCTATGTCCGAGATGGAATTACCAGGTGGCTACCTTCATGGAAGAGCCGCGGCTGGCGCACAGCTGATAATAAACCTGTGAAAAATCTTGATCTCTGGCAGCGACTGGAAGCGGCCATAGCTCCGCATCAAATCAAATGGCACTGGATCAAAGGTCATAATGGGCATCCGGAAAATGAGCGCGCCGACGCCCTTGCTCGACTTGCCATAACGAACCTTGTAAACGAGTAAAAATGGGCGTCGCGCGACGCCCATTCAATCCCGAAACAATCAAGATTATAGTTTCTTTAAAATGCTTTCAGCGCTTGAAACATCAAGTTCACCTGTTGCAGCTTCGACCGCCAAATGCTTGACGACACCATCTTTAGCGACCAAAGCATATCGCTTTGAGCGTGTACCTAAGCCAAAACCTGAACCATCGTAATCTAGACCTAGGGCTTTCGTTAACTGCGCATTACCATCAGGGAGCATCACAATATTATCGCCAACCTTCTGATCCTCACCCCATGCCTTCATAACGAAGGGGTCGTTGACCGAGAGGCATACAACTGAATCAACTCCCTTGTCTTTCAACTCTTTCATTTTTTCCAGATAGCCAGGAACATGTCGAGCCGAACAAACTGGCGTAAACGCACCCGGCAAACCGAACATCACAACCGTTTTGCCCTTAAAAATATCATCGGTTGAAACTTGGGTCATGCCATCGGGACCCAGCTTATTAAGCTTCATCGAGGGAATTTTATCGCCAACCTTAATAGGCATGATTAGTCCTTTCTTATACCGGAATTTTATTAATCAGAGTGCGGTTATGCCGCTCTGTTGGTTAGATAAACGACTCCAAGAGAAGAAATCCAGCGTTATTCGTGGCGTGCCTGCGCTACAGCATCAGAAAGCGCCCCATCAGTTAGGATTTCCGGCAAAATAATACCCTGCGGTGCCGATGGCCCATAAACCACGTCAAACGGAATACCATAGCGGCCAAAACTAGCAAGATACCTGGCAATTTCCGAATCCGGCCTTGTCCAATCTGCTTGCATTGCGACCGTGGTGGGATCCGCTAAAAGCGTCACTATATCGTCCTGACGCAAAACTGTCAGTTCATTAGCTTTGCAGGTCAAGCACCACTCTGCGGTTACATTAACAAAAACAACTTTTCCTTCTCCGATAAGCTGTGCAATCGTTTTTGGTGCAAAGTTTTGCCAAGGGTGTGGCAATGCTTTCATTGCGCTTTCATTTTCGACCTATCCATAAATTGGCGACAGCACTGCCGCTGCTCCTAGAAAGGCAATGATAAACCCCGCTCTTTGACCAAGGCGACTTGCCGGAATCCAACGACGTAAGACAAGCACTATAAAACTTAAAGCGAACAAGGCACCAATCGCAAAGGCCAGCGCAGATGAGGCTTGTGTAGCAATAACGGTCAGGAGCCAGAATGCCGACGCCAGTAATAAAAGACCCATCGCCTGACGTAGCCGGATCATCCATGGACCTGGACGCGGCAGTATTTTTCCCATTTGAGGAATGGCAGCGATCATAAGGTATGGCAATGCAAGGCCGATTCCTAGGGCTGTGAATACAGTTAGAACCTCAAGCGGCCCCCGAGAAAGAGAGAAGCCGACCGCCGTTCCTAGGAACGGCGCTGAGCATGGTGTTGCTAAGAACGTCGCGAAGGCGCCTGTCAAAAATTGACCCCAGAAGCCCTCGCCCTTTTGAGTACCCATCCGCGTCGCCAGCGCACTTGGTAAGGTAATCTCATAGAGTCCTAGAAGATTCGCCGCAAATAGGGTTAAAACCAATGCCATGATCGCAAGAAACACAGGTTGCTGAAACTGAATACCCCATCCCACAAAAACGCCGAACCCTTTTAAAACAAGCACACCCCCAGCAAGTATCAAAAAAGCTGTAATAATCCCTGCTGCTGAGATGAGAAGACCTTGCCGTGCTCTTGCAGTAGATTGATGACGATGGTTAGCAACAGCCAAAACCTTTAACGCTAAAACCGGCAGAACGCAGGGCATCAAATTCAGAATCACCCCCCCTGCTAACGCCAAGAGAATAATCTTCAGCCATTGTTCCAGCGACGGCGCTGCCGTCATGATGATCGGCTCACGCCGGAATTCGGCAAAACTTTCCGTATCGACCAAGGTTAAAGTTATAGGAGTTTTCAAGATACCCACCCCTCGCCGTGCATTTAAAGGAATAGAAAACTCCGCAATCTTTCCTTTCTCTTGCAGCGTTACGTGAGGTACGTCAAAGACGACCCCCATGGGACCCTCAATAAAAAGATCTGGCTTGGTAAAGGCGCGATCGCGACTAAGGAAGCTGACGCGAAGAACGCCACCTTCTTCTTCAGCGGTAGGCTCTGCTGTAAGCGTGCGAATCTCGATGAGTGAGGAATCAATTGCTGGCACACGCGCCAGGAACTGATCGATCTCAGATTTATAGGGAGAATCAAGTGCCAGCCCTTCAGGAAGCTCTAGGGCAAGACCACCCTCGCCTGGCACACAAATAGTGCTACATACTAAATACTGCACGTTAAGCTGCAGACCAACAGCTTGCCCCGCGGTTATTGCTGCCGCATGTATCGGCAGAATAACATCACCGCTATATCCTGCTGTACTTAGGCCAAAGGCATCAAATCTTTCTGGGGCCGGCCATGCTATAGTCGTTTGACTGCGGTCCAGATTTCGAGATCCCGTCCAAGTAAGTTGAGGCGGAACCCCAGCATCACCAGGTGAGCGCCAATAAATCTTCCACCCAGGCTGAAGATGAAATTGCAACCCTAAGAGCAAAGCCTTCGAGTCGCCTACCGCCGTTGCCGCAGATATCAGTCGCATAGCAGCAAAAGGTCCTTTGGACCAGTCGGATGCTCCTAGCACCGTTTCCTTGTTTATCTTGGTTGCAGGCGGCGAAGAAATACCTTGATCTTGGGCCCAACCAGCGCAAGCGAGAAACAAGCAAAAACACATACTTATAAATCGAGTCACAACCTTCCCCAAGCTCATACACGTTATAAATTTAAGTTTCTTATAGAGAACAAAGGTATACTGGAGAAAAATGCCTCGCTGTTGTCACAATGCCGTGCGCTCCTAACAGAAAGATATAGAATAGGATAAACTACACCTCAGATTTCTAGTAAAGGAGGTCTATCATGGCAAAAACGACTGGCCCAGACCAGGCGGGCTATTTGACCGGCCAACTCCTTATCGCCATGCCCAATATGACAGATTCGCGCTTTGCCCGTGCGGTTATATATATGTGTGTCCACAACGAAAGCGGCGCGATGGGGATTGTTGTGAATAAGCTCCTTAAAGATATTAGCTTTTTACAACTTCTTGCCCAGTTCGAAATTCCTTCCGATAGCGCCCTTGCGAATCGTCACATCCATTTTGGTGGCCCTGTCGAACAAGGCCGAGGCTTCGTTCTTCATTCCGATGAATACAATCGCGAGGGCACTGTTGCTGTCAGCGATGGGATTGCATTAACGGCAACCTTGGATATTCTTAAACACATCGCAGCAGGGGATGGCCCTCAAGAAAGCCTCCTTGCTTTAGGTTATGCTGGATGGACAGCAAGCCAGTTAGAAAATGAGCTCCAGGCTAATGCCTGGTTGACGGTGCCTGCTGATCCTAGCCTGGTCTTAGATGCTAACTTTTCTACAAAATGGGAGCGCGCAATGGCCAAGCTGGGAATAGATCAAACCTTTCTCTCGAGTGAAGCGGGCCACGCTTAATTTAACTTCACCGACGCCAGTGTTAGAGGGCGATTGTGGTTGCTCCCCTTTCTAAAATAACAGCCGTCCTAGGGCCCACAAATACAGGCAAAACCCATTATGCCATCGAGCGTATGCTGGGTCATAGTACAGGTATCATAGGATTTCCGCTTCGTCTTCTCGCACGCGAAAACTATGATCGGATCGTTCGCGATAAAGGGATAAACAGCGTCGCTCTTGTTACGGGCGAAGAACGCATTGTTCCAAAAGCCGCCCGTTGGTTCTGTTGTACGGTCGAAGCCATGTCCTTGGATCGCCCATTTGCCTTCCTAGCGATCGACGAGGTACAGCTTGCGGCTGATCCCGAGCGCGGTCACGTTTTTACCGATCGACTTCTGCATGCTCGTGGCCAAGAGGAGACGCTTTTTCTTGGTGCCGAGACCATCCGGCCGCTCATCCGCCGGTTGGTTCCCGAGGCAGAACATGAAACCCGCACCCGTTTCTCGCAGCTCACCTACAAAGGATCACGTAAATTATCGCGACTACCGCCCCGGAGCGCTATTGTCGCCTTTTCGGCAGCCGAAGTTTATACTCTAGCCGAAGCAATAAGACACTGTCGCGGTGGCACCGCCGTGGTCTTGGGAGCGCTCAGTCCACGCACACGCAATGCCCAGGTCGCCCTATTTCAGAATGGTGAAGTTGATTACTTGATCGCCACCGATGCGATTGGCATGGGATTAAACATGGACATCGATCATGTTGCTTTTGCCTCACTTACTAAATTCGATGGTTATCGGACTAGGCAATTAACTGTACCAGAAATCGGACAGATTGCTGGCCGCGCTGGCCGTCACATGAATAATGGCACTTTCGGTATAACGGCGGATGTTCAATCAATAGACGACGAGAGTATTCGGCGCGTCGAGATGCATGAATTCGGGGCACTGCACGGCATTTACTGGCGCAATTCTGCTCTAAACTTTATCTCGCTTCCCCAACTCATTGCTAGTCTTGAACTTAGACCGCCCCAACCAGAGTTGATGCGTGCGCCGCCGGCAAACGATCTTGCAACCCTAAATATTCTTGCTAAAGAACCAGAGATTGCTCAGCGCGCCCACCACCAAGAAGGACTGCGCCTTCTTTGGGAGGTTTGCCAAATCCCTGATTATCGCAAAACGCTTAGCGAGGCGCATGCTCGACTTCTTACTCAATTATTTTTGCGATTAACCGACCCAACCGGTAGCGGCCAACTTTCAGAGGATTGGATCGCCAATCAGATGCAGCGGTATGAGCGAACGGATGGGGATGTTGAAACGCTTATGGGCCGGATCGCTCATATTCGCACTTGGACCTACGTTACCCATCGCGATGGATGGATTAACGATGTAGTTCACTGGCGCGAAACTGCACGCCAGATTGAAGATAAGCTTTCCGATGCTCTCCATGAACGCTTGACCGAGCGCTTCGTCGATCGACGCGCCGCCATCTTAGTGCGCCACCTTGCGGCGGGAAACGATTTGATCGGCACCGTCACAAAAGATGACGCGGTCCTTGTCGAGGGAGAATATATAGGGCAAATCTCAGGATTTAGTTTTTATCCTGACACCATCGCTGTGACCAACCCTGAGGATGGCAGCCGCAGGGCTTTGATGCGCGCAGCGCGGCGCATCCTCGCCCGCGAAGTATCCCATCGGCTTATGATGGCACAAAAAGAACCCGATCAAGCTTATCATTTAAAGCTTGAAAAAGATGATATGGTACAGATCTACTGGCGCAACACAACAATCGCACAATTAAGACCTGGTGCAAATCTTCTTACGCCGCGCATTACTCTTCCTGTCGATAGTTTGCTCGATGGAGGTGAGGCGCGTCAGCTTATTCAACACCTCGAAGGTTGGCTGAAGCGGCATTTGCGCACCAAGCTAAAACCTCTTTTCGCCTTGACTGAGCTTAAGGCTTTGTCTCCAGCGGGTCGCGGCTTTGCCTTCCAGCTTTTTGAGAGACTAGGCGCAATCGCTCTTAGCGATGCGACAATTCAAATTTCTCAGTTAACGTCAAGCGATCGGAAAATTTTTAACCACCTTGGCATTCGGTTTGGTGCTCACAACATCTATCTTTCACCTCTTCTTAAACCCGAAGCGCTTCGCTTAAAAGCGCTCTTGTGGGTTGCAGCTTATCCAAGCGAGGGCCTTCCCCTCTCTGTATTTTCTACCTTGGGTCAGCGCGTATCGTTCATCTTAAAAAACAAAGGTGCAACAGTATCGGAGGCTCTTTTCTGGAACGCTGTCGGGTATTATGCCATAGGGCCTTTGGCCTTACGCTTCGATATCGCCGAACGACTTGCAGCCATGGCGCGGCAGCGCGGATATAAAGGTGCCTTCGCCGTTGACCCGCCCATGCTTTCCCTTGCCCGATGCAGCCCCGCCGAGATGGATGGTGTTTTACTGGGCTTAGGTTTTCGACGCAAAACACCAAATGCCAGCTTTAGCGATCAGCAGTATCTGCTGAGTCGCCGCGCCATAGCGGGCACAGCGCGATCTCCATCTCACAATCGTAAGACTTTACGTCAAGAAGCGCGCATCGATCCTAGCCATCCTTTCGCTGCGCTCAAGAACCTTTTGGGGCGATGAGCGATAGTTTACCCACCGATCAGCGGCTCGATCTTTGGCTTTTCTATGCACGCTTTTTTAAATCGCGCCGCCTAGCAACCCAAGCAATTGGTCAAGGCATGTTTCGGATCAATCGATCGCCCATCGCTAAAACGCATTTTCGAATCAAACCTGGTGATGTTTTGACTTTCCGTCATCATCGGAATATCCACGTCATTGAGATTCGCACTTTAGCGACCCGGCGCGGTCCCGCCCTTGAGGCCCAAGGGCTGTACATCGATCTGTCTCCCCCCGACCTTGCAAAACCTTTGCCAGAGACAAATATCTCTTCGCGACCGACAAAGAAACAACGCCGCGACCTGATACGTCTGCGCGGTAAAGATTAACTACACATCCATTTGCCGCCGCGCGCTCAAGGCAGCCGCCAATGTGCCATCATCGAGATAATCCAACTCACCCCCTACAGGAACGCCATGCGCGAGACGGCTAACTGTAACCTTGGCTAGGGCAAGACGATCCGCAAGGTAATGCGCCGTTGTCTGTCCATCGACAGTTGCATTTAAAGCGAGAATAACCTCCTTAATCTGGGATTCATGAACGCGCCGCAAAAGATCGTCCACCCGTAAGTCTTCCGGA
>JAWKYA010000019.1:0-34806 GCA_041396725.1 Alphaproteobacteria bacterium | reverse complement strand
GCCATGGTTTGAAGAAACACGGCAGTTTGGCGATTATCTTCGTCAAGCTCTAAAGGCAATAGGGATTGAAGCGGAGATTGTCTCTTATGATCCTGCCGGCCATCAAAAAGCTGTGTATACAGATCATAACTTTGACCTAGCAGTTGGGTCTCCTGTCTATCGGAATGATCCTGCTATTTCAACGACAATTCTTTATCAAAGTGGCATTCCAGCTGGTGTTCCATTTTCTAACCAATACGGATA
Organism: Alphaproteobacteria bacterium; assembly: GCA_041396725.1. Lineage (GTDB taxonomy): Bacteria > Pseudomonadota > Alphaproteobacteria > JAWKYA01 > JAWKYA01 > JAWKYA01. Next base: position 34,563 of record JAWKYA010000019.1, on the reverse strand, counting down.
TCAAAATCCTGCGGTCGATGCGGTCATCGCTAAAGCCGCCATGACGATCGATGCCGCAGAAAGGACAAAGCTCTATCATGAATTCCAAAAACTGGTCGCGGAAGATCAGCCACTTATTAATGTTGCAGAATTCTCGTTTGTTACCGTAGCGCGCATAGAAGTGCGTAATCTTGCAAATAATCCGCGTTGGGCAACATCTCACTGGGCAGATACTTGGCTCGATAAGTAATCTTTATGGATGGGTACAGCTAACAGCGTGCTATGAAGCGGTTTTCATCCTTAATATGTCGTCGCCTTGTAGGGGCGATACCTGTTATTTTGACAGTCATCCTAGTTTGCTATGTGCTTATTGAATTGGCGCCTGGGGATGCGGTCGATAGTTACCTTGCAGTCTCGGGTGGAGATCGAGAGTTTGCGGCTAGTCTACGACATATGTGGGGATTAGAGCAGGGGTTTGCAGCGCGCCTCATCACATATTTAGCACGATTGATAACCTTCGACCTTGGACAGTCACTAATTTTTAGTCGTCCTGTCCTTGATGTCATTGCAGAAAGATTTCCCAACACTTTATTATTGATGGGTGCTTCTATTGGGTTAGCTTTTGGAGTTGGAACCTTCTTTGGTTTAATTGCTGGTTCCAGGCCTTATAGTTGGTATGATCGATTTCTTTGCCTCATGGCTTCTCTCTTATATGCCATTCCAAGTTTTTGGTTTGCACTCGTTCTTATTATAGTTTTTTCGGTAAAATTAAGCCTTCTCCCTGTTGGCGGTCTAGAATCTGTCTCATCCGATAAACAAGGTATGGATCATTTTATCGATATTGCCCAGCATCTCATTTTACCGATATCTGCCTTAGGTCTTATATATCTTGGTGTGTATCTGCGGTTGATGCGTAGTGGAATGATTGAAGTCTGGCGCCTCGATTTTATCCGCACAGCTCGCGCAAAAGGATTAACGCAAACGCAGATCATCTTAAATCACGTAGCGCGCAATGCTCTATTACCTGTCGTCACGATGTTCGGTTTACAGCTTGGTTCGATGTTTGGTGGGAGTGTTGTGATTGAATCAGTATTTGCTATTCCTGGCTTTGGTCGTCTGGCCTATGAAGCAGTTACCCAGAGAGATCTAAGTCTTCTTATGGGCGTTATCATCGTAAGTGCAATTTCTGTCATTATAACGAATATCCTCGTGGATTTGGCATATAGCTGGCTGGATCCCCGCATCGGTACAGAGCGAAAGATTGAAACGTGAAAAAGCTATGGCGCTTTTGTCAGTCTTGGGAAGGTGCTATAGGGTCGACTATCCTGATAGTCGTTGTTATCATGGCATCCATAGCAACTATCGTTAGGCCTGGCGACCCACAAGCTATCGTAGGTCCATCACTCATCCCTGCTTTCATTAACGGTTCATGGCCTTTAGGTACTGACAGACTAGGGCGGGATGTTTTAAGCAATCTTCTCCATGGAGCACAGGTCACGCTTCTGATTGCATTTATGGCTGCCGCAGCTACTTTTAGTATTGGAATTATTGTCGGTACAGTTTCTGGGTTTATGGGTGGTAAGATTGATGAGATTCTCATGCGTTTTGCTGAGGCTTTTCAAACAATCCCTAGCTTTATTTTAGCGTTGGCTATAGTTGGCGTCTTAGGATCTTCCACCTTCAGTATTGTTATTGGTATTATGGTAGGCTCTTGGGCCGGGCTCGCTCGCGTCTTGCGCGCTGAAATATTAAGTATACGCGAACGTGAATTTGTCGAAGCTGATCGTGCTGTAGGTATGCATCCAGTCAAAATAGCATTTTACGAGATTTTACCTGCGGCGTTACCTGCTGTGCTTTCTATGGCATCGATTATTATTGCGAATGCTATTCTAATAGAAGCAGCGCTATCCTTTCTTGGGCTTGGAGATCCTAATCATGTCAGTTGGGGAAAGATGATTGCTGAGGGGCGCACAGTCCTCCGGTCTGCTCCTTATCTTTCACTTATACCTGGAATAGCAATTGTTATTACAGTTTTTGCAGTCAATCTAATTGGTGATGGCATTATTGAAGCTTTAAATGAGCGCCAGAATCTATGGCGATACGATACATAATGGGTACTTAGATTTGTGGAAGCCGCCGCGCAAGATAACCTAGAGCCATATCAAAAAAAATCGCAAACAGACCGACGACGATTGCACCTTGAATAATATAAGCGGTATTTGATCCTGCTAAACCTTCGATAATGGGCGCACCCAAGGTTCTGGCGCCAACTGTAGAACCAATGGTCGCTGTGCCGATATTTATAATTATGGAGACGCGAATACCAGCTAGGATCACAGGAGAAGCAAGAGGGAGTTCTATAAAAATTAACCGCTCAATAGAAGAGTAGCCCATAGCTTTTGCTGCTTCCACAACGGAAGGGGGAACAGCAGCCAATCCAGCAATAGTATTTTCCACGATGGGTAATAAGCCATAAATGATTAAAGCGATAAGTATAGGCGCAGATCCGTAGCCCACTAAAAGAATAGCAATGCCAAGCACAGCGATAGGAGGGAAAGTTTGCCCCACTGCAGCTATGGTTCTAACGATAGGCAAGAAATCTTGACCGGCTTGGCGAGTCACAAAAATTCCTGCGCCAACACCAATAGCGATGGAAATAAGGCTTGAAGTGGCAACAATTATAAAATGGTAAGCAAGCAAAATACTAAAACTTGTGCGCGTATAGATCACTCGCTTTATATCGGGAAAGACCCAATGGAAGAATGGTTCTGCTTTCTCCATTCCAAGCACAGCGAGCGCCAGCAAGAGGGCCACCCAGAAAATTGGTGGAAATAAAAAACGAGTCATTTATATACCCAATATATCCTGCAGTCGAATAACTCCTTTGACTAGTGGATCCCCTCCTTCGACAGGTAGGTTATCGCAACCATGTAAAATCATTAGGGAAAGAGCTTCTCGGAGAGGCATATCTGGGGAGATAGGATCGCCGCTTGTTTGCTGATTGATGTGAAAGCGGTCACGGACCTTCTGCACGGCAAGCAACTTTAATCCAAAATCAGAGCGACCGACAAATTCTTTAACGAAATCGTGTGCAGGGTTGCGGAGAATCTCGATCGGTGCAGCATATTGAAGGATTTTACCTTTATCCATGACGGCGATGCGTGTCGCCATCTTGAGAGCTTCATCCATGTCGTGAGTAACAAAAACAACTGTAGTACCTGTATTTTTATGGATGCGCGACATTTCCATTTGCAAGGAATCGCGCGTTATAGGATCGAGAGCACCAAAAGGTTCATCCATAAGAAGGACCTCAGGGTTACCGGCAAGGGCGCGCGCTACACCGACGCGTTGCTGTTGACCACCGGATAGTTGGTTAGGATATTTCTTACAAAAAATCTTGGGATCCATATCTAACAGTGTGAGTAGCTCAATCACACGGTTGTGAGTTTTTGCTTTGGACCATTTTAACAGCCGAGGAACCGTAGCGATATTTCTTTCGACGGTCCAATGAGGAAATAAACCAATCGATTGAATTGCGTAACCGATACCACGGCGCAAAAGCTCAGGAGATTTGCTGGATATATCTTCACCCTCAATAAAAATCCTACCGCTGTCGGCCTTGATGAGGCGGTTAATCATCCGCAAGGTTGTGGATTTTCCACAACCAGATGGGCCAACAAGAACGCAAAACTCTCCGCGATTGATATCAAGAGATAAATCAACAACGCGTCGGCCACTGTAAACCTTGGTGACAGAATCAAGATTAATCATGCGTGTTTCGTTGCGATTATGATGACACCTAAGGCAAGATCTGCAAATAAAGCCATGAAAACAACAGGTAGAACACCAAGAAGCACAAGATCCGGGGCGGTTTGCCCTATCCCTTGGAAAACAAAGGTTCCTAAACCACCAGCGCCGATAAGGCCAGCAACAACGGTCAATCCAATAAGCTGAACGATGACAATTCTTATACCGGCCAGAAGTGTCGGTAAGGCGAGGGGAATGCTGATGTTCCAAATAATTTGACGTGGTGTCATTCCCATCCCGTGGCCTGCATCGATAGCGTTTCGTGGAACAGATAAAAATCCAGCCAGAGTATTTCTGGCTATGGGAAGCAAAGCATACAATGTCAGAGCGATAATTGCTGGCGCCGCACCAACGCCATGGATACCGAAATTCTTCAGTGAAGGTAAGGCATTTGTAAGTGCAGCAAGAGGTGCCATTAATAATCCGAACATGGCAACGGATGGGATCGTTTGTAATAAATTAAGGATGGAGAAAATAGGATTCCGAAAAACAGGTCTCCGAAATGCCCACAAGCCTAAAAGGCCGCCAAGAATAAGAGATGGAATCAGAGCACCGGTCACTAACAAAACATGTTGAATAAGCTCCGATACAAAAACTTCTTTTCGATTGAAATACTCTTGCACTAAAGAGAGTCGGAATAGTTTTCCACTGAAACCAAGTAGGACTAATCCGCTAACGATGCCGGTAAAAATACTGGCACGGACCCATAAAGTAAGGTCGAGGCGATAAATAGCGTCAATTAATGCCAGAGCTATTGCGAAAATGAGAAACCAAAATCCCGCACCCAGAGAAATACGGGCATACGGATTATCCTGTGCTTGAAGAGCGGAGGCCGTATCGCCAGCAGCATATATGAGAGAAAACAGTATCCCGATACTTGTAGTTAAAACAATCCAGTGCATAAGGCGCGATGGTTTTAAAACAGCACCTATATAGATAGTGATAGCGATTATGAGGACAGTAGATAGCCAGACTGGTCTCGCTACCATCCACACCATGATCGGGTGACCAGATGTAAGCCGATTGGGCGCTAGGCTAACGAAGCCTAAAGTAACAACGCTAAGACCAATCACGAAGCATAAAAAAAGAAGGACACGATTTTGCGCCATTACTCTATCAGGTCCTAGGTATACAAAAAGTCGTTAGGGGAGAAACTTCTTTTGCGTGAGATAATCCCGTGCAACTTTTTTGGCATCTTGACCTTCAACAGCGATTTTAGCATTGAGATTCTGGAGAGTCTCAAGTGTAAAAGATTGAAAAACCGGATCTAGGAGATCTTTAATTTTTGGATTCTTGTCTAGGACCGAGGCGCGAATAACAGGTGCTGGTTCATAAACCGCTTGAGCACCTTTAGTATCAGTTAGTACAACCAAGCCCAATGCAGCCAAAGCGCCGTCGGTACCATAGGCCATCGCTGTATTGACGCCAGAAATCTGTTCAGCGGCAGCTTTAATTGTTGCTGCCGTGTCTCCCCCCGACAAGACTACAAGTTGATCCGATGTTAGCTTAAATCCATAAGCCTCTTGGAAAGATGGGAGAGCGAGAGGGCTTTCGACGAATTCTGCCGATCCAGCAAGCTTGACTTTACCCCCAGCGTTAACCCACCGAGCGAAATCTTCCATGGTTTTTAGATTGTTAGTTGCCGATAAATCTCTTCGTATAGCGATTGCCCACGTGTTGTTAGCGGGAGCGCGCGCCAGCCATACCAGTTTATTTTTTTCGAAGTCTGCTGCTTTTACCTTTGAGTAAGCAGTGTCGGCATTTTTCCAGGCTGGGTCCGTTTTTGGGCCAAAGAAAAAAGCACCGTTGCCGGTATATTCTGGATAGATATCAATCTCTCCAGAAATAATCGCAGCACGAACAATGTTGGTAGGTCCAAGCTGCACCTTGCTCGTGACTTGATATCCCCCCTTCTCAAGCATGAGAACAATAACATTGCCAAGGAGCGATCCCTCTGTGTCGATTTTAGAACCAACAGTGATTTTATCGGCAGCGTGTGCAAAAGGGGCAATGATCATAGTGAGCAAGAAAAACACTACTCTGAGGATTTGCACAACTTTATGACGATTAGACATAGGATCCTCCATCCAATTTTAGTAGCTGTTTAATGCGGATACGACTGGATAGGTTGCGTGACAGGGATAACTTGCTAAACTATACATCCTGATGGGATAGTGTATAGACTGAGTCATATTCTGCAAGTGGTGAGTACGATGATGACTCTTAAACAATTTAAAGAAATACAAAAACAGTTAGTTTTCAATGAGGCTGGACTGATTCCGGCTATTGCACAACAATACAATACGGGCGAAGTATTGATGCTCGCCTGGATGAATAAGGATTCTTTGCAAGAAACTATAGAGACAGGAAGAGTTTGCTATTGGTCACGATCACGTGACAGCTTATGGCGCAAGGGTGAGACGTCAGGCCATATTCAGAAACTTATAGAATTGCGGATAGATTGCGATGGAGATAGCTTGCTGGCCTTGGTCGATCAGACAGGGCCCGCATGCCACACACACCGACGGAGCTGCTTTTATTATGCCATTAAGGATGGGAAACCTGTCATTATCAGTGACCCTATATCGTAATGTGCATGCTTAACTCAAGCACTGAGCTAGTGCTTGAGCGTTCGATCTCATAAGATTAAAATATAATTCGGAGCCAGCATCAATTTGCCCTCCAAGAGGGTCCAGAGTCTCGGTCTTTGCTTCAGTTTCATTGATAACAGCTTGCAATAAGCTTGGTTTAAGATGCGGTTCAGAAAACACGCACACAGCGCCAAGCTGCTTGATCTTAGTGCGAAGTTTACTCAATCTCGAAACGCTTGGACTTTGCTCAGGAGATAAAGTGATAGCGCCAACAGCTCTTAAGCCATAGCGATGCTCTAGGTATTGGTAGGCATCATGGGTAACAATAAAAGGTTTTCCTTTAGCCGGCTCTAATTTTTTGGATAATTCTTGATCAAGAAGAATCAGCTTTCTTTTAAGACGTGATCCATTTTCCTGGTAGATGCTGCCATAAATAGGATCAATCTTGCTAAGTTCAGTGATAATCGTATCGGTTATAGTAAGAGCATTACGAGGGTCGAGCCAGATATGAAGGTTATACTTGCTGCTATGTGAATGAGAGATGTTCTCGCGAATATCTTCATAGCGCTCAAAATGTAAATCCCCCCGGATAGGTAATAAATTAATTTCAGGGATCTTACTCAAGGTGATGATGACCGCAGATTTTTGTAATGCCTGTATGGATTTTTCAAGGTAGGTTTCCATATCGTTGCCGATCCAAAAAATAAGGTCGGCATTTTGCAAATTTTGCGCGTCGGAAGGCTTTAAATGATAGCCATGTTCTGAAGAGTTTCCGGACACAAGGAGTAGCGGCGATCCTCGAGATCCCATCACCCCAGCAACCAGCGAATGGATAGGTTTAAGGCTGACCACGACACGTGGAGGGACGTTGGATTGATCTTGGGCTTTGAGAGACAGAGGGTACATAAAGCCCAGGAAAAATATCCCCAATAGAAGAATCTTAAGATACATAGAGTGCTCTTCATGTAGGACTGGCAGATCTTATTATAATGTTATATCATTACATTAATAGAAAGGATATTAAATGGGGGCAGTTCGCCAGAATCAACGGAATATTCGGGGGAAACAGCAGAAATCAACTTCGATGTCTGCGGCAAACCTAACATATGCCGAAAGGGTTTGCGCGGGAAAGGCTGTCCGCTTAACACCTATGAGACGGCAAGTTTTGCAGATTATTCTTGGTAGTAAAGAGCCAATCGGAGCTTATGAGATTTTAGCGCAGCTGAATAAACTACGCAGTGAACATAGGGCTCCAGTTACAGTTTATCGTGCTCTAGATTTCCTTATAGGTAACGGTCTTGTTCATCGCGTGACGAGTCTGAATGCTTTTATCGCCTGCGATCATCCCGATCATAATGAAAGTGCGCAGTTACTTATCTGTCGAGATTGTGGCGCGACAGAAGAAGTGACTGATAGAACGGTCGAAGCTGCAATTGCGAAACTGGCGAGTCGAAGGGGCTACATCAAAGTTGCGCCGCTTGTTGAAATTGCTGGTACATGCGCGACATGTCACAATCAAAATCGCTAATTGGTATAGATTATGACTCATACAAAGCCTCTTATTGATGCTCGTGGTATCGGATTAGCTTATTCAGGCAAGATAATCCTAGATCATATTGATATTGATATTAAACACCGAGAAGTTGTGACGATTATTGGACCAAATGGTGCCGGCAAGACCTCGTTGCTACGGTTATTATTGGGTATTCAGGCACCAACTCAGGGGACCATCGCGCGCCATCCAGAATTAACCATTGGCTATGTGCCGCAGCGATTTAACTTAGACAACCTATTACCCATGGCTGTAGATCGGTTACTCACCTTAACGCGGCGTGTTCCTTCATCGGCGATAGACCATGTTCTTGATGAAGTGAAAGCGAAGCATCTTCGTAAATCTCCCGTAGCATCTTTATCGGGGGGAGAGTTACAGCGCATCCTTCTTGCGCGTGCTTTGCTCGGTACCCCAGATCTTTTAGTCCTAGATGAGCCTACACAAGGTGTTGATCTGGCCGGAGAAGCAGAATTTTATCGTCTGATAGCCGATATTCGTAATGATCGCGGGTGCGCGATCCTTCTCGTATCGCACGATGTTCATTTGGTTATGGCGACGACAGATCGTGTTGTTTGCCTTAATCGTCATATTTGCTGCCAAGGACTACCTGATGCCGTAGGGCGTCATCCTGAATTTTTGCGTTTATTTGGTGCGAAGGCTGCTGAGGCCTTTGCATTTTATACCCATCATCATGACCACGATCATGGGTTATCTGGAGAAGTCAAATCTCTAAATTCAGATCATGGTACGTGCAGGCATGGGCATGATGTTCATAGATAGCTTTATATGGAAGGCACTCTTCGCCGGTGTAGGTATAGCGATTATTGCCGGTCCCTTAGGTTGTTTTGTTGTATGGCGCCGGATGGCCTATTTCGGAGATACCATGGCGCATTCTGGTCTGTTAGGAATAGCGTTGGGCCTATTGCTTGGAGTTGGCCCTATTTGGGGCGTACTGATAACGGGAATCGTCATTGTTGGATTGTTGGTGCTTTTACAACATCAAAATCGAATAGCGACAGACACTTTGTTAGGGATTCTTGCTCATGCCTCTCTCTCATTGGGTCTTGTTGTTATTGGACTAATGCCATGGTTACGTATTGATTTAATGGGATATTTATTCGGAGATATCCTTACCGTCACAAAGGAGGATTTATTCTGGATATGGGGTGGAGGTGTGCTTGTTTTAACCGTGCTAACGTGGCTATGGCGCCCCCTTCTTGCTGTAACTATTCATGAGGATCTGGCTCGCGCGGAAGGTATTAATATCATAAGTCTTCATATTGCTTTTATGCTTTTGATTGCTATGGTGATTGCTGTCTCGATGAAGATCGTTGGTATATTACTCATTACAGCATTATCTATCATTCCGGCAGCAGCAGCGCGCCGCTTCGCATGGTCGCCGGAAAGTATGGCAGTGCTCGCAGGAATAATCGGTATTATTTCAGTTCTTAGTGGGATTGCTGCATCTTTTTATTTTGACACACCAGCTGGTCCATCCATTGTAGTGGCCGCAATGGTGATGTTTATTTTAAGTCAGTTTCCCTTGCCTAAGGCTATAACATCAGCACGCTAGAATTTTGCCAGGATTTAAAATTCCCTGAGGGTCCAAAGCCTGCTTTATAAGCCGCATGGTATGAAGGCCTGAGCTATGTTCGGATGCTAGGAAATCCCGTTTACCATAACCGATACCATGCTCGCCTGTACACGTACCGCCCATGGCAAGTGTGCGATGAACCAATCGATGATTAAGAGCCTCGGCGCGCTCCATCTCATCGTGATTATTAGGATCGACAAGAATAACAAGATGAAAATTACCGTCACCAACATGGCCAACAATAGGCGCAAGTAATCTCGATGTTTCGATGTCTCTCTGAGTCTCAAGGATGCAATCGGCAAGCATAGAGATGGGAACGCAGGTATCTGTAGCTAAACCCATCTTTCCAGGTGCTAAAGCTAAGGCGGCATAGTAAGCATCGTGCCGCGCCTGCCAAAGTTTCGTACGGTCTTCCTGGCGCGTTGCCCATTGGAAGGCGCTGCCATCATTTTCCGATGCGATATCGCCTACACTCTGTGCCTGCTCTGTAACGGCAGCCTGTGTCCCATGAAACTCAAACAAAAGGGTTGGCTTGCTCTCAAAGCCCGTTAGCTTAGAAAACTTGACGCAAGCATCCATTTGTTTGTCGTCAAGAAGCTCAATTCGCGCAACAGGAATCCCATTCTGTATGATAGCGATAACCGTATCAACAGCTTGTTTGAGATTTGGAAATTGACAAATTGCAGCACTCGTTGCTTCGGGAATACCGCGTAGGCGGAGCTGAATTTCGGTGATAATACCAAGGGTACCTTCTGAACCGATAAACAGGCTCGTCAGGTCATAGCCTGCCGCGGATTTGCGTGCACGTCCTCCTGTTTTGATAATATCGCCATTCGCCAGGACGACGGTCAGGCCCAAAACGTTTTCTTTCATTGTTCCATAGCGAACGGCATTCGTGCCCGAAGCACGGGTTGCAGCCATACCGCCCAGGGATGCATCGGCTCCAGGATCGATAGGGAAGAAAAGACCTTGGTCACGAATATAATCATTAAGTTGTTTGCGTGTAACGCCTGTTTCTATTCGGCAATCAAGATCCTCGGGGCTAACCGACATGATGGCATTCATTTGACTGAGATCAATACAGACACCGCCATAAAGGGCCATAACATGGCCTTCTAGAGAAGTCCCAGTACCAAAGGCAATAACAGGCGTATTGTATCGGCCACAGGCTTTTACAATGGCGCTAACTTCTTCTGTTGTTTGTGCAAAAGCAACGGCATCCGGGGGCGCTGATTTAGTATAACCTTCGCCATGACCATGATGGTAGCATACAGACTCTGACGTTGATACACGATCACCAAGAAGGATGCGTAACTCGCTTAGGAGTTGCTCTGTTAAACCTGTAAAGCCTGGTTCAGCATTCATAGAAGTTTCCTCCACGCTGCCTATTCTTAAGATAAAGGCACTTCTTATTCGGCAAGTTTATTCCGCCGCGAGGCGTCGAGGGAGTGGTTTACCAAAGCCGCCACCGCCGGGCGTTTGGATAGCAAATATGTCACCAGGCTTCATCTCGGCGCTGCCAGTGCTACCTAGTTCAATGATTTCACCGTTGACCCTCTCAACCCAGGTGCGCCCTGGGGTACCAGATTCACCACCATCAAGACCAAAAGGCGGGATACGGCGCCGATTCGCTAGGATAGAAGCCGTCATAGCTTCAAGGAAGCGAATACGTCGAATGACACCATTACCGCCATGATGACGTCCTCTGCCTCCCGTATCGGGGGCAATCCGGAATTCTTCCAAACGAACAGGAAAACGCCATTCTAAGATCTCTGGGTCGGTCAGTCGTGTATTGGTCATATGGGTATGAACAGCATCGGTACCATCAAAGTTAGGGCCGGCGCCGGATCCTCCGCAAATGGTCTCATAGTATTGGTAAGTATCGTTTCCAAAAGTAAAGTTATTCATTGTCCCTTGTGCTGCGGCCATAACGCCAAGGGCGCCGTATAGGGCATCGGTTAGGCATTGCGATGTTTCAACGTTACCCGCCACTACTGCGGCTGGATAAGTTGGGCGGAGCATAGATCCTTCAGGGATAATAATTTCGATAGGTTTGAGACATCCCTCATTCATGGGAATGTCCTCGTCTACCAAAGTTCGAAATACATAAAGAACAGCGGCGCGAACTACGGCAGAAGGAGCATTAAAATTGGTAGTACGCTGCAGGCTTGTACCTGTAAAATCAACAACGGCAGATCTTTGTTTTCGATTAATTGTGATCGACACTTTGATGATAGATCCATCGTCCATTTCATAGGAAAAGACACCATCTTTCAAAACATCGATGACGCGCCGCACTTGCTCTTCTGCATTGTTTTGAACATGATGCATATAGGCCTGAACGACAGGTAAAGAAAATTGATCTACCATGCGCCTTAACTCACGCATACCACATTCGTTAGCAGCAATTTGAGCCTTGAGATCAGCGATGTTTTGATGGCTATTTCTGGCAGGGTATGCCCCAGAGCTCAGAATCTTGATGATTCTTTCTTCATCGAATTTCCCTTGATCAACAAGAGTGACGTTATCTAGTAAAACACCTTCTTCCTCGACCGTTCGTGAAACCGGAGGCATCGAGCCTGGAGTAATGCCGCCAATATCGGCATGATGCCCTCGGCTACCAACAAAGAAGAGTAAAGTTTTTCCTGTATCATCAAAAACCGGAGTAATAACGGTGATATCAGGTAAATGAGTGCCGCCAGCATAAGGCGCATTCAACATCACAACATCGCCTGGCCTCAGATTGTTGCGGCGCGCCGATAGCACGGCGCGGACACTTTCTGACATTGACCCAAGATGCACAGGCATGTGCGGAGCATTGGCAATAAGATTTCCATCGGCATCAAATACAGCGCAAGAAAAATCAAGCCGTTCCTTAATATTAACTGAGTAGCTCGTATTCTCAAGGGTAGCCCCCATTTGCTCGGCAATGGACATAAAGAGATTATTAAAGATTTCTAGCATGACAGGATCAGCTTCTGTGCCGATCGCGTGAACTCGCGCAAGAGGAACGGTACGGTGTAAAATTAAGTATCCTTGTGCTGTAAGTTCGGCGCGCCACCCGCTTTCGATAACGTTAGTCGCTGTTTTTTCGATAATAACAGCAGGTCCATCAATGACTGAACCAGGCGACAATAGCTCGCGATCGTAGATAGGCGCTGCTTGATCGCCTTCTTTAGCTTTGATTGCTGTCATCGCCATAGGCGTTGGTTTCCCCACCGATGTGTTTGTAAGGGGGAGATCTCTGGGGGTATCGGTATGACCAATCACTTCAACGGTGACTGCTTCTACAATGTGGTTCTTATCGGGTACGATAAAACCATATCTTTGATGGTGAGCATTCTCAAAAGCAGCAATAATCTCTTGCGGTGTGCCATAGGGTACGATTAAAGCGCTATCAGTCCCTTCATAACGAAGATGTACTTTATACAAAGTTTCAATCTGATCTTTGCTGACGCCTTGGCGAAGCATTTCTGTTGTCGCATTTTTAGCAAGACCCGTAAGGATCGCATGAAGTTGCATATGGCTATCTATTAGTCGCGCTTCGACGGCTTTTTCGCGAAGAATGCGTAGATCGGCGAGGCCCATGCCATAGGCCGATAGAACACCCGCATAGGGATGAAGAAAAATCTTCGTCATACCTAGAGCATCAGCAACCAAGCAAGCATGCTGGCCGCCCGCACCACCAAAGCAGCAAAGCGTATATTTTGTAATGTCATACCCACGCTGAACAGAGATCTCCTTGATGGCATTTGCCATATTTTCGATAGCGATTTTTAGAAATCCCTCAGCAACAGCTTCGGGGCTACGCTTGTCACCAGTGGCGCGTTCAATTTTCTCGGCGAGGATCGCAAATTTTTTCTGAACAATCTCTCGATCGAGAGGTTGATCGCCCTTCGGTCCAAAGACCTTTGGGAAGAAATCAGGTTGGAGTTTTCCTAGCATGACATTGCAATCAGTTACCGTTAGAGGGCCACCTCGACGATAGCAGGCAGGTCCAGGATTGGCGCCAGCGCTATCTGGTCCGACGCGATAGCGAGATCCATCGAAGTGGAGAATAGAGCCGCCGCCTGCTGCTACGGTATGGATACGCATCATGGGTGCGCGCATCCGAACTCCAGCAATCTGAGTTTCAAAGGTGCGTTCATATTCTCCAGCATAATGAGAGACATCTGTAGATGTCCCTCCCATATCGAAGCCAATAATATGATCAAATCCAGCCATAGCACTGGTGCGAACGGCACCGACAATTCCTCCGGCGGGCCCAGAGAGGATGCTGTCCTTGCCTTGAAAAAAATGCGCATCGACAAGGCCACCATTCGATTGCATGAACATAAGGCGAGCTCTGCCAAGATCTTGTGCTACACGATCAACATATCGACGTAGAATTGGGGATAGATAGGCATCAACCGTAGTGGTGTCGCCACGACTAACGATCTTCATTAAAGGACTGACCTGGTGACTGACAGAAATTTGTGTATAGCCGATTTTGCGCGCTAACTCGGCTACAGATTTTTCATGCGCTGGGTAGCGATATCCGTGAAGAAGAACGATGGCGATCGCGCGGATACCGGTATTATAAGCGTCAATAAGTTTTTGCTCAGCGTCGGCGAGATCTAGTGGATGTACGATGTCGCCTTTTGCTCCCATACGCTCATTGACTTCGATGACGCGTTCATAGACTAGCTCGGGCAAAATAATGTGCCGATCGAATAGTCGAGGGCGTGCTTGATAACCAATGCGTAAGGCATCACCGAAGCCACGCGTTATCGCTAGAAGAGTCCGATCACCTTTACGTTCAAGTAAGGCATTGGTCGCCACTGTCGTGCCCATCTTAACGGCATCAATGATGTTTGATGGGATGGAGGCACTTGGTGAAAGATGTAAAAGATCGCGGATGCCTTGCAGGGCGGCATCATCATAATGCTCAGGATTTTCCGATAGTAATTTATGAGTCTGTATTCTTCCGTCGGGTTGACGTGCCACGATATCTGTAAAGGTGCCGCCCCGATCAATCCAAAATTGCCAACCACGTTTCATATTATCTTGTGCCATTGTTATTTTACCCTAACCACAAGCCGTAAATCATAGTATGCCCGGCTGTGATGCAAACTTATGCTATCTAGGGTTAATGGGTAAAGGATAGAGCAATGGGTAAAGCAAGAAATCGCTCGATTCATAGAGCGCCCAGCAGCCGTGGTTCTGAAAAAGAAACCGTGTTTTAGCTAGCTGCCGTTATTCAAACTTCTAGGGTTTTGGGTAGATGCTAAGTTGCTTATTATGCAGCCTTGTCACGATCTCGTTTTCCCGTTAACTGCTCAACGATAAGCCCCATTACGGCGCAACTATCGTCTGTAATTTCTTGCCAAAAAGATAAACCATCAGGATATGCGACCCGAACTTCACCTTCGACTTCGCCATCGAGAAAAAGGAGCTTGCCATCGTATTTTTTAGCTAAGGTTTGCATGCGCTTATTTTCAAGCAAACAACGCATAGTAACAGCTGTAATGCCGCGATTACGTGCGACAGTGAGGATGCGTCGAAATAATTCCGTACCTAAATACTTTTTCAACGGTAACAGCTAGCTCTGCGGCTGATATTTTCTGTACAGAGAAATCCGTAGTCAGCGGACAAAGCTAGCTGCAGCAATTAATTCACCATCCTCGAACCAACCAATAACATCCGTATGGAGCCAATCAATATTCTGGCAATAGGAAATCACACGCTCATTAGCGACATACCCGGCAAAACGACACTGGCGATCATCAGGATCAAGACGTAGGTAATGGGCGATTAACGAGTCTGTATCGCCAGACAGCAGCTTACGAATAAGGTGCATACCAGGACCTCCATTATCCATAGGCGTTTCCTAGTAGCCGCTGCTTTACAAGCAGTCTGTCTTTCATCAGTTATCTTTGGTGTCGATCGCGTCAAAAACAAGGCGTAAGATCGCATGGGTGTAAAATTTACTATGAATCAAAGCATTATGGCAATTTTTGTGATATGCCTAAACCAGGGCTGATTTAGTTGTCATAACGGAAATCCGTGGATGATTTACGACTTGTGCAGACGCTATCCCCTAATCAAGAGCCACACTGAAGGGGGGGTTTTCCTGCCGATATTCTCGTGCTTCACTATACCGATACCGTAGACGCAGCCTCGGCCTTGGAAATCTTGTGTGATCCAGCACGTAAAGTGAGTGCGCATTATTTGATCGAAGAGAATGTAGCGTTATTCATAGCCTTGTTCCAGAATCCCAGTGTGCTTGGCATGCAGGGATTTCATTTTGGGACGGAGCAACTAACATAAACGATCGCTCGATTGGTATAGAGCTTGTTAATCCAGGCCATTTGAATGGATATCGCCCTTTTCCTGCAGTGCAAATAGAAGCGCTATTGCTCTGAGTAGGATTCCAGGACGTCATAAATTCCGCCACAGCGGGTGCTCGGACATTCTGATGGGTAGCACCGCAACGTAAGAAAGACGGTGAGTTATTTCCATGGCAACGATTAGCCATGAGGTAGCGATTTGGCCTAATCCCTTGTTAGCGCAGCGCCGCATGCTTTCTTCTATCGCTATCCTCCAAGCTAAATTCGGCGGCTTTTGGTTATGCCGTGCCTCAATCTGGCGTTTTAGACGACGAAACACGTCATGTTGTTCTGGCTTTCTTCACAGCGCCGATTTCGTCCCTATCTTCTTTCCGGTCTCCCGGATGAAGAATGTGAAGCTCTTCTTGACGCTTTAATGGCTCAGTCTGTTCCCAGATGCCAGGCGACCGTAGGTGACTGCTCGGGAACTTAATTTTAAGTTAGAGAGGAAAGTCCGGGCCCACGGAATAAGGATGCCGGGTAACGCCCGGCAGGGAAACCCCAGGGAAAGCGCCACAGAAAATAACCGCCTGGAGGCACAGGCAAAGTGTAGCGTGGCAAAAGCACCGCGCAGCCGGCAACGCATGAGAAGCGGCAAGGTAAACCCTGAACGGAGCAAGACCAAGCAGGACAATAGCTGTTTTTGTTTTAGCAGATGAATTCCGCATCATTGTCCGGGTCGGTCGCACGAGACGTTCGGTAACGACGCCCTAGAGGAATAGTCATCCTTCATATTGATGGCAGCTGATGAACTCGGCTTATAGGTCGCCTACATCCCCACAATTTAACATGATCCTATCTAATATATTGAAATATATTGGTATTTTGATTACCAAGATCTCTAATATCTGATTTTTAAACACCAAGGCTTTAGGGGGCAAGGATCTGGGCGTTGACCCATTATTCATATTGTATCCCATGATATCCCATGGTATCCCATAAAAAAACTCCATCAGAGTGATGAGGTCATGGGAATGCAGGGCATAGGGGGTTTAGGTGGCCGTTTTCACCGGAACTTGGACGAACAAAGTGATCGGAAAAGGACGCGTATCTGTTCCGGCCCAATTTCGTGCTGTTCTGCCTCGCCTCAGGTTATGCTATGCTCATTCCAATCACAATCCAGGCTATCGATTGCTGCCAGCGGAGCGCGTTGTCGCTTTATCGGAAAATCTCGATGATCAGAATCGGTTTACGGCTGAAGAGCGAACTTGCCTGCTTGACCTTTGGTGCCTGTTTGCCCGGCACGGTTCGATGCTGAAGTAGAATCATATTGCCGACCGGATGCTGCCATAACTGCAGCTCTCGATGAGACGGTTGTCTTTGTCGGGTTGGGTAAGATTTTCCAAATTTGGAATCCTGATAAGTTTCGCATAGTGCGATGATGCTGCAGGGCAAATCACAGAAATTTAATCCATTGGTTTTGCCGTTAGGTGTTTATCTCCGCGTAATGGGGCAGGATATCGGTGCGCCATTCCGAAGCTTTTTTGAATAAAGTTCTGAAGCGCTGGACCCTCAACATGGCGCTACTTATAAGCTGGACGGAACCTTCGGTGCTGGCGGATAGCGCGACCGGCATTGACATGCCACGCTGTTTTGTACAGTAGCGGTAAGAACGATCGATCCAATGCCGAGACGGTGAATCTTTAATAAAAATATTCGGGCCGGCTAAGGTTTGATCAGTCAATTTAGTAAGATGGATTCATTAATACGAGATCAGGGTGTTGATGTCGTTGACGGTACTTCTGATCTTGGTAATTCCATGCAGTTGGATACACCCTTCGCGTGGGATTCTTCTTTCGTGCGGATGGCCCGTTAGATATGCGGATGTCTCAGCAAGGACCAACCGCGTCGATATTGTAAATGAGCTTGATGAAGATAGTTTAGCAGATATCATTTTTACCTGAACGCCGCGGCTGCGAGTGGCGGTAAAGCCATTGTCACTCAGCGCAAGAATTTCATAATCGAGACAACGGAACATCTGCCGAAACCGTTCGAGGTGTAGTCGGAAAGTCCGCAATTGGTTTAGATCCAGCGACACGAACTTTTCAGGCGCTGCGCATTTACGTAAATGATGAACTTGAGTATTGCAGCGCGGATTATGCGCGGCAGAAAATCTTCTGCGCCCCCGGTGGGCGCCTAGCTGTTGTTTCTTTCATTCGCCTGGACATCCGTTTGGTCAAGAGCTTCCTGAACGCCCGGGGCCGAGCCTCGTGGCCTCGCGTCATCGTCCTGCGTCGATTAAGGACACACATACTCCTCCTTCCCGAGGTATCTCAGCATGCGATCTCCTCGATGACGCCGAGATCAGAGCGAACCCTGTGCTCGCTTCGCCCGGCTTGCGGGCGGCCATTCGTACTAGCGCGCCGTCATGCCGCAGGAGGTACGCATGCGCCTAAGATATTTGATCTGTTTGGTGACAGCGACAATCTTTGCATTGAAATATGAAGTTCAGAATCTCGAAGATGGCTGAGTTTAAACGCGCAAATCGTTAAAGATCAGGAAGCGATCCAGCGTATTGAGCGTGCGGAATGGAGTTATCTTAATCGGCCTGCCGCACTGGAAAAAGTGCAATAATCTTACCTTCGGTTTCGACAACGGCGCCGCGGCGCGCAGCTCGATGCAACCCTGAACGAGAACTAGTACCTTCAGCAGTAAAAACAGATCCCATAATCGCTCCGAATCGTAAATATATCCCGCCATGCCCGCACCTCTAAATAATACTACACCAAGTCTTAAAGAGGATGTTGTATACGAGATTAAGCAACAATCGGATTCCTTCTTTTGATCGGTGATCCAACGGCCCGCTGGTGCCTATAGCATCTGTATGTACTGTCCGTGTATAGATGGAACTACTAAACGTGCGATCGATGTTGCTCGACCTCGGTTACTCATTTACAGCGATATCTTCTGTACTCGCTTATTTGGTCATATGTGGCCGCTTTGATTTGGGAGTTCACAATCGGGTTCTGAACCACGCATGACAGATACGCGTGCTAAGGTTGAGATGGTGAAGATGGGACGCTTCCTGA
Organism: Alphaproteobacteria bacterium; assembly: GCA_041396725.1. GTDB lineage: Bacteria > Pseudomonadota > Alphaproteobacteria > JAWKYA01 > JAWKYA01 > JAWKYA01. The sequence continues at coordinate 15,643 of JAWKYA010000019.1, read as the reverse complement.
GAGAACTGGCGACAAGTCTCTTTACCCGAAAAGTCTCTATGCCAACTTTCATTTGATTACGGGATCCACGCGATGTCGCGGCATCGGTTAGCAGAGGTTTTGGCTCGAGATAGATGTTAAAGAAGTAGAGGCACGGTTAAGCTCAGATAAATCATTTGTTTGGTTAAAACGTAACCTGACCCCGCATGAGACTTTTCTTTGTTAACAACTTAGGTGTCCCAGGACTTGATTTTCAACGCGAAGAACGTCGCGTTTATCCCGAAGGAAAAATAACCGCTCATGTCGTAGGATTTACCGATGTTGATGGCCATGGTGTAGCGGGTGTTGAAGCGAGTTTCGATGATTTGCTTCATGGTCATAAGCAATCTATTGCGCTATCCATCGATACACGTATGCAATATATCATGCATGAAGAAGTTTCTGCAGCGATGGCAGAGTTCAATGCAATCGGTGGCGGGAGGGCTTCTGCTTGATGTACATATACAGTAAAAAGAGATCCTGGCGCTTGTCTCCTTGCCTGATTTTGATCCACATACGCCAGGTAGCGAAAGCCGATACGCGCTTTAATCGGATGACATTAAAGTTCGGGTGAGCTTGGGTCAATAACGTTTAAGCTCTTCACGACAGCGATGGCACTCGATCTTTGTAGTAATATAAAATTAATGAGTACATAATGCGACCCTATTCGACTGGTCGCTTCACATCGATGATTACAAAGGGCAGCATCGTTATTTAACTATCCCCGAAATTCTGATCTATTCGTCAAATATTGGTGCCGCCCTCATGGCGCGATGTTGGGCCTGAACGGCATAAAGCATTTTAGAAAAGCTGCCCACTTTAGAGCTACCGGAATTAGCACGCCGATCTGCCTAAAACCTTGGCGTAAATTAACACAATGACGAGATAGCTTTTAGTCATGGGATCGCCGTAACCCCGTTGCACCTTGTAACAGCTATGGCATCCATCGTGAATGGAGGGCAGTTGCGTCCAGCAACTCTTTTACGCCGGGATTATGGTAGTAGTGCAGGCACACGATATGCAGCAGCGGAAAGCTCTGTAGGTACAGATGCCGCGGATGTGGTGAGTGAGCAGGTCATTAAACCAGAGATCTCAACAACAATGCGGCAGCTCATGCGGTTAGTTGTTGAGAAAGGAAGCGGTAAGGCTGCGAACATTCCTGGGTATTTGGTTGGTGGTAAAACAGGAACGGCCGAAAAATTAAAGAAAACGGGCGGTTACGATGAAGGCAATCGTATTTCTTCATTTGTGGCGGCTTTCCCGATCGATGCACCACGCTACATCATTCTTGGTTTGTTGGATGAACCTAAAGGTAATAAAGCGACTTATGGATATGCAACAGCCGGCTGGGTTTCAGCGCCCATGGTTGGACGAATGATTGCACGCATCGCACCGATGGCAGGGATCCCACCTCATCCTGTTGAATTTTCTCCCAAAACAGCAAAAGCCTCAACGAAAGAAACACAAGCCAAACCGACAAAAGCATCGACTTCTGTAGCCATAATCCCAACGACAACGCCGAAACGGGATAGCGTTAGTGCAACTCGATGAGATCTTAGCAAGGAGTCATCTTAAAGTGAAAATGGGTGCCATTTCTTACAAGACAGAGATTGTTGGCTTAACGGCTGATAGTCGTTCTGTGCGCCCAGGATTTCTTTTTGCGGCCTTACCAGGAGTGAAACAGGATGGGCGTCAATACATCGAAGATGCGATCGCCCGTGGCGCCGTTGCTATCTTGGCATCGCACGAGGTAAGCCTCCCTCAAGGGAAGTCTGCTGCATTGATAACGGATATCAATCCGCGCCGCAGTCTTGCGCTAATAGCCTCCAGTTTTTATGCCGGCCAACCAGAGATCATGGTTGCTGTTACGGGAACGAATGGCAAAACTTCTGTCGCACTTTTCTTTCAGCAGCTATGGACCGCCTTAGGTAAATCAAGCGCAGCCATTGGAACGATTGGCGTCGTGACATCAAAGAGTCATGAGTCAGGATTTTTGACGACACCTGATGCTATTGAACTTCACAAGATTCTTGTACATCTTTCTACAGAAGGTATTACCCATGGTGCTCTAGAAGCTTCGAGCCATGGTCTCGATCAATATCGGTTAGATGGTGTTCAGCTTGCCGCGGCGGCTTTTACAAATCTAACACGCGATCATCTCGATTATCATGTTTCAATGGAAGCTTATCAACGGGCAAAACTTCGTTTATTTTCAGAGCTATTATTGCCTGGATCTGGAGCAGTTTTAAATGCAGATGCAAAAGCTTTTCCAGTATTCGAGAAAGTAGCAAGACAGCGCAAATTATCTATCTTGGATTATGGCCACAAGGGCAGGAAGTTAACTTTAACCTATCAGGAGCCACGATCATCAGGGCAGATCATTGGTATCCGTTTCCTGGATCAAAAAGAACAGCGCTTGAATCTACCGTTAGTGGGTGAATTTCAAGCAACGAATTGTATGGCGGCATTAGGTTTGGTTATTTCGACTGGTGGCGACTATGAAGCTGCATTACATGCTCTTGAAAAATTACCTGGGGTGCCAGGACGCATGGAGCGTGTGGCGCAGCTTGCGACAGGTGGTGTTGCCTTTGTGGATTACGCGCATACACCCGATGCTTTAGAAACAGTACTTCGCGCTTTGCGACCTCACTATACCGGAAAACTGATTGTGGTGTTTGGTTGCGGTGGAGATCGTGATCGCGGCAAGCGTTCACAGATGGGGCGAATCGCTTCTATGTTAGCGGATCAGGTCATTATTACAGATGATAATCCTCGTACCGAAAATCCTGCTTTAATTCGCACGGAGATTTTAGTGGCTTGCCCAGGCGCTCAGGAAGTTGGTGATCGTACCGAAGCGATTATGGTAGGCCTGCAAGCTCTTGGCTCCAACGATGCTTTGTTAGTTGCTGGGAAAGGTCATGAGACAGGTCAAATCGTCGGTGATAAAATCTTACCGTTTGATGATCGCACAGTTATCATTGATCTAGCGCGGCAAGGAGGTCTCCTCCCATGATAGCATCTGCGCTTTGGACTCATGAAACCATAGTAACTGCCATAAATAGTGCCGATGTTCGGCCATTTTCTGCCACAGGCGTTTCTATCGATAGTCGAACGGTGATGCCCGGTGACTTATTTGTTGCACTCAAAGGCCCTCGCTTCGATGGTCACGATTTTGTAGAGGAAGCCTTTAAGAAAGGTGCTGTTGCGGCGATTGTCGAAGAGAATTACAAAAACAGCACCAACAAAGGTGTGCTTCTTCAGATCGAAGATACGATGAAAGCGTTACGCGACTTAGCGACTGCAGCTCGTGCAAGGAGTCGCGCTAAAATCATTGCTGTTACGGGTAGCGTCGGGAAAACCAGTACGAAAGAGATGATCAAATTAGCTCTGGCGCAATCCGGTGAAACCTATGCAAATGTTGGTAATCTTAATAACGATATTGGCCTTCCGCTCTCTCTTGCGAGACTGCCCACGGATGCTGTTTATGCTATTTTTGAATTAGGCATGAATCATCCAGGTGAACTGGCGCCACTTTCTGATCTACTACGCCCACATCTTGCTGTGATCACGACCGTTGAAGCTGTCCATATTGAATTTTTTACCTCCGAAGAGGCGATTGCTGATGAAAAAGCCGAGGTTATGTCTGGCTTGGAAGTAGGTGGTGCTGTCGTTTTAAACCGAGACAACCGGCACTTCATGCGTCTTCTCGGCGCAGCAAAGGGTTTCGGGGTATCGCATGTTATTGATTTTGGCAGCCACTCCGAGGCCGCAGTTCGTCTTTTAGATTACTCTCTTCATGGCAACAGCAGTGCAGTCTCAGCTTCAATAGAAGGTAAGTACGTTGAATATGGCCTCGCAGCGCCAGGGCGGCATTGGATTTCTAATAGTCTTGCAGCTTTGGCGGCGGTGCATGGGATTGGAGGGAATATTGATAAGGCTGCAGTTGCACTAGCGAAACTTGAGGCACCGAAGGGGCGAGGGCAACATCGCCAGATCGCTCTTCCTGCGTATGGAACTGGGGCCTTTCTCACTCTAATTGATGAAGCCTACAATGCGAGCCCAGCTTCGGTCTGCGCAGCCTTGTCCGTGCTAGAGCGGACGTTGTGGGTGGTCGGCGTATCGCCGTATTAGTGATATGCTTGAATTAGGGGCGGTAAGGAGAGCGCGCACCTTGATCTCGCAAAAGCAATTATTGGCCATTCGATCGATCTTGTTTTCACCTGTGGCCCTTTTATGAGTGGATTGCAAGCGATATTGCCAGCTTCGCAAAGAGGTGGTCATGCGACAACAAGTGCAGCTCTTGCTCCACTTGTAACAGCAGTTTTAGCGCCGAGTGACATTGTCACGGTAAAGGGATCGCTGGGCTCACGTATGGCTGTCATTATCGAGGCCATAGAGGGACTATCTACGGCAGCGGCACCTGTGCGCGCTGCAAATGGTCATTGAGGGAACGATGCTTTTTTATTTTCTTTATCCTCTCGCCGATGAAGTTTCTCTTTTCAACCTATTTAGGTACATCACTTTTAGGGCGGGAGGTGCCGTATTCACGGCACTATTAATTTGCTTTTTGTTCGGCCCGCAAATCATCGCATATCTCCGACGTCGCCAGGGCAAAGGTCAACCTATACGCGATGATGGTCCGCAAAGTCATTTTAAGAAAATAGGCACGCCCACGATGGGTGGCTTTATGCTCCTATTAGCGATCACGGTGTCGACTTTACTTTGGGCCGACCTTACAAATCCTTATGTGTGGGCTGTATTTGCGATTACTGTAGGATATGGCGTTATCGGTTTTGTTGATGATTATCTAAAAGTTTCGAAGCGAAATGCTAAAGGTCTGCCAGGGAAGTTCAAACTTTTATTAGAATTTAGTCTAGCCGGAGTCGTGGCATTTGCCTTTTCCGTTTGGGGTGAAGGTGCCATGGCAACAGGCCTAGCTATACCTTTTGTTAAAGATTATATTCTCGATCTCGGTTGGTTATTTATTCCTTTCGCAAGTCTCGTGATGGTTTCGGCCTCTAATACGGTCAATCTGACCGATGGATTGGATGGCCTTGCGACCATGCCTGTTCTTATTGCTGCTGCCTGTTTTGGTTTAATCGCCTATGTGGTCGGTAACAAAATATTTGCGACATATCTTCAGCTACATTACGTCGCCCGCACTGGTGAACTTGCTGTATTTTGTGCGGCAATGGTAGGCGCTGGCTTAGGGTTCCTTTGGTACAACGCTCCGCCTGCTATGGTATTTATGGGAGATACGGGCTCTTTATCTCTTGGTGGAGCCTTGGGCGCTATCAGCGTTGCGATTAAGCACGAACTTGTCCTCGTCATTGTTGGCGGCCTTTTTGTCCTTGAAGGTGTATCTGTCATTGTTCAGGTAGCCTCATTTAAATTGACAGGACGTCGTGTTTTCAGAATGGCGCCTTTGCACCATCACTTCGAGCAAAAGGGTTGGCCAGAATCGACGATCGTTATTCGATTCTGGATTATCGCTTTTGTATTGGCATTGTTTGGTCTTGCCACGTTGAAATTGAGGTAGGAAGCATGATTGATCTTTCTTCCTTCAAAGATATGACCGTCGCCGTCTTCGGATTGGCGCGAAGCGGCCTCGCAGCGGCTGAGGCGCTGCGAAAAGGACGGGCGAATGTTTGGGCATGGGATGATAGCGAAGAACATCGCCATGCAGCAGCGGCGCGAGGTATTTCTCTAGTAGACTTATATCAGCAAGATCTGCGCAAGGTGTGTGCCCTTATCTTAAGTCCGGGAGTCCCTTTACATTATCCTAAACCACATCCCATCGTTATACGCGCTAGGCAGGCCAATATCGAAATCATTGGTGATATCGATTTATTGGGGCGCGCCCAAAAAGCAGCAACCTACATAGGAATTACGGGGACTAATGGCAAATCAACAACTACGGCGCTTGTTGGGCATATTCTTACTATGTCTGGGCAGAATATAGAGGTAGGGGGTAATCTGGGCATCCCAGTTCTATCTCTAAGACCTCTCACTGAGAACGGTACTTATGTTCTTGAAATGAGTTCTTATCAATTAGACCTTACATCATCGGTTGTTTTCGATGTTGGTGTTTTATTGAATATTACGCCGGATCATCTAGATCGTCATGGTGATATGACAGGGTATACTGCTGCAAAAGAAAGAATCTTTAAGAATCAAAATAGTGATCAAATAGCAATTATCGGTGTTGACGACCCAATATGTCGAAATATTTATGACCGGTTAACTAAAGCAGCAGAGCAAAAAATCATCCCTATCTCGGTAAGCGAGAAGCTTGCAGGTGGGGTATATGTCCAGGATGGAGTCATTATCGATAATATCGATAATGACTCGTGCAAAGTCATTTCTTTAAACAATCTTACCACCTTGCTGGGGAAGCATAATTGGCAAAATGCGGCGGCTGCTTATGCGGTTGCAAAGACTATGAGCGTAGCACCCGAAGATATCGCTATGGCTGTGGGCAGTTATCCTGGACTTGCACATAGGCAAGAGCGGGTCGCTTATGTCGATGACATTTTATATGTAAACGATAGTAAAGCTACCAATATTGATAGCGCGGCTCGGGCGCTCATTTGTTATGCCAATATATATTGGATCGCTGGGGGACGGAGTAAGGAAGGTGGGTTCGAGGCGCTAACGCCTCTTCTTAAGAATATTCGTGCGGCCTATCTTATTGGTGAAGCAGCGCCAAGTCTTGCAGCCTTCTTGAAGGGTAAAGTCACATTCTATCTCTGTAAAGATCTAGCGTCAGCGGTGGCGCGGGCACATGAAGATGCTCAGCAAGCAAATATAGAGAATGCTGTTGTTCTCTTATCGCCAGCTTGCGCATCTCTTGATCAATTCAAAGATTTTGAAGATCGCGGTCATCGCTTTCGGAAGATCGTTGATACGTTACCTGGAAAGCACCGTGCTCCAGATAGAGCGGAGATCGCGGCATGATTGCTTTAACACGTACGGATACAAGTAAATTAGGCCGTTGGTGGTGGACCGTTGATCGGTGGTTGCTTCTCGCCATTCTTCTTCTTTTCACAGTGGGGATCGTTTTGGCCATGGCGGCTAGTCCGGCGGTCGCCAATCGTATTGGTCTCGACAGCTTTTATTTCGTACGACGACATGTAGCAATGATGCCAATCGCTCTACTTATTATGATTGCAATATCGTTGGCTAACCCAAAAGAAATTCGTAAAATAGCTGGGATTGTGTTTTTGGTGTGTATGCCCCTTATGGGGCTTGTGCTGATTGCTGGCGCTGAGATCAAAGGTGCTCAACGTTGGATCGCGATTGGTGGATTCTCACTGCAGCCCTCAGAAATTATAAAGCCTGCTTTTGCAGTGGTAAGTGGTGCTCTGTTCGCAACACAGAAACAGGGGAGAGGTATCCCTGGAAACCTTATTGCGACGGTACTTTATGGCATCGTCCTCAGTTTATTATTGCTTCAGCCTGATCTCGGTATGGCCTTTGTTGTTTCGGCAGTATGGTTCGCTCAATTCTTTGTGGCGGGTCTACCACTCATGTTGGTTGGTTCTTTTGCTGCTCTGGGATTTGGAGGGCTTGTTGGTTCGTATTTTCTGTTTCCTCATGTACAGAGTCGTGTTGATCGTTTCTTAGATCCATCCTCTGGCGATAGCTTTCAAATCGAGAAGTCACTCGAGGCCTTTACTAATGGTGGCTTATTTGGACGTGGACCAGGCGAAGGGACCGTCAAAGCACATCTTCCTGATGCGCATGCCGATTTTATCTTTTCTGTTGCAGGGGAAGAATTTGGCATCATTGCGTGTATCGCTATCGTCGGATTGTTTGCTTTTATCGTTCTGCGCGGATTTTCTCGATTGATGCAAGATACCAACTTATTCGTAGTGCTGGCATCGACAGGCTTGTTGGTTCAGTTTGGTTTGCAAGCAGTGATCAATATGGCTTCATCACTACATCTCATGCCTACTAAAGGGATGACTTTGCCGTTTCTAAGTTATGGTGGATCGTCGATGTTAGGTTTGGCGTTTGGAATGGGCATGATCCTAGCTCTGACGCGGCGACGATTTGGTCCTGAGGAGGATGCATGATGGTTTTATCCTCTTCAGCACCCCTCGTTCTTCTTGCTGCAGGCGGTACAGGCGGACATATATTCCCCGCCGAAGCTCTTGCCGATGCATTGTCGCACCGGGGTGTGCGATTGGCGCTTGTGACAGATCGCCGTGGCGCGGCATATGAAGGAATTTTAGGACAGCTACCTATTTATCGTATTGCCGCTGGAGGGTTGGCGGGCCGAAGTTTTAAAGATCGCTTTGTTGCCATTGTGCGTCTTGTCATTGGTATGTGGCAATCTTTTAACTTGTTGCGGCGGCTACGCCCCGCAGCTGTAGTCGGCTTTGGAAGCTACCTTTCTGTGCCGCCTTTAGGAGTTGCGCAGCTCTTACGAATCCCCACAATCATTCACGAACAGAATGCGGTTCTTGGACGTGCTAATCGACTTCTCTCTTCATGCGTCGCATGTTGCGACAGCCTTTATACATGTACAGGGCTTATCTTCTAGCGATGATGGTCCATGCGTAACTCGAACAGGAAACCCGGTTCGGCCTGCAATTACTACTCTTGCCTCAGATCCATATCCTGAACCTGAACCTCAAGGCCCACTTTGTATTTTAGTAATTGGTGGTAGCCAAGGCGCAACGATATTTGCCGATGTTGTTCCCGAGGCTCTCGCAAAGTTATCGTCTTCAGATCGAGCGCGCATTCATGTGACACAGCAATGCCGGCCCGAAGACTTGGATCGTGTTAAAATCTTTTATCAAAAGATTGGTATCAAGGCGGAACTGGCCTCTTTTATTGCAGATATCCCAGATCGCTTAAAGCGAACGCACTTGGTGATCTGTCGGGCGGGAGCATCGACAACAGCTGAGCTTATGGTTGCAGGAAGGCCGGCGATTCTTGTTCCCTATCCGTATGCGACGGATGATCATCAGACTGAGAATGCCCGCAACCTTGCTGATGTAGGCGGTGCATGGGTTATGCCTCAGCCAACCTTTACATCTGAGGCCTTAACGCAACGCCTTGCCGCACTGCTCGCTCTTCCGCAAACCTTGATTACCGCAGCACGCTGTGCGCGACAAGCAGGTATTCCTTTGGCTGCCGAGCGGTTGGCTGACCTTGTTATGGATGCGCTGCCTAGCTATTCCGGAAAAGCGACGAACAATTCCAGGAGGGCTGCAGCATGAGAGGCCTTCCTCTTGATATTGGTACCCTTCATTTTGTAGGCATCGGTGGCATCGGTATGAGCAGTATTGCCGAGATTCTTCGGAATCTCGGTTACCATGTCCAAGGTAGCGATGTAGCTGATAGCTATAATATCAAGCGTCTTCGTGAGCATGGTATAACCGTTGTCATTGGTCATAAGGCAGAAAATATCACTGGCGCTTCAGTTGTTGTTATTTCGTCGGCTGTAAAGGCCGATAATCCGGAAGTCATTGCTGCTCGTTCTAAATTTATCCCTGTTGTGCGGCGTGCTGAGATGCTTGCCGAACTAATGCGGTTGAAATGGTCTATCGCTGTCGGTGGCACCCACGGCAAGACCACAACAACATCTTTGATAGCGACAGTATTAGAAAAGTCAGGGCACGATCCTACAGTCATCAACGGAGGGATTGTTAATGCCTGGGGGACAAATGCACGGTTAGGTGCAAGCGAATGGTTAGTCGCGGAAGCAGATGAAAGTGATGGCTCGTTTCTAAAGCTACCAGCAACAATTGCTGTGGTTACGAATATGGATCCAGAGCATCTAGACCATTACGGCACTGTTGAGAAGATGAACGATGCTTATGTGACTTTTCTCGAAAATATTCCCTTTTATGGATTTGCAGCTTTATGCCTCGATCACCCTGTCGTGCAAAAAACGATCGCGCGTGTTACTGATCGCAGAATCATTACTTATGGGTTATCTCCTCAGGCGGATGTCCGTGGCATTAATCTGCGAATGGGTCCTGGTGGAAGTCGTTTTGATACCATTTTAATCAATCGGCAAACGGGCATAGGGAGGACAATCACGAATGTCGCTCTGCCCATGCTGGGTCAACACAATGTACGTAACGCCTTGGCTGCAATTGCTGTTGCTAACGAAATGGGCATTGATGATGCCAAGATTCGTGAAGCTCTGGCTGAGTTTGCAGGTGTTAAGCGGCGTTTTACCAAAACGGGCGAAGCAAGTGGAATTACAGTTATTGATGATTACGGCCACCATCCAGTTGAGATCGAAGCTGTCCTAGAAGCTGCGCGTGCTGCATGTCAGGGCAGGGTTATCGCTGTTGTGCAACCTCATCGATATAGTCGTTTGGCAAATCTCTTCGAAGAGTTCTGTGCATGCTTTAACAAGGCAGATACAGTATTAGTTGCAGATATCTATGCGGCTGGCGAAGCACCGATTGACGGCATCAATCGCGATGCCATGGTTCAGGGCTTAATAAGTCATGGCCATCGTCATGTCTTACCGTTACGTACGCCTGAAGATTTGCCGGCTATGATTTTTGACATCGCTGTACCTGGCGATATGGTTGTTTGCCTGGGTGCTGGATCGATTACTTACTGGGCGCATGAGCTTCCCAGTCAACTGCAGAAACTCATTGAATCATCAAATAATCGCCGTCAAGGGAGAGGTGTATGACGACAGCACAACCTCTCCAAAATTTGATGAATCGTTTGCCTGACGTGCGAGGCCGTTATACGCCTTTCGCCCCCTTGGATCGCGTCACTTGGTTCCAGGTTGGAGGGGTAGCAGAAGTCTTATTCCGTCCCGCAGATCCAGAAGATCTTGCATTCTTTCTTAAAGCACGACCACGCCAGGTTCCAATTACGGTAATTGGCGTTGGATCCAATCTGCTTGTCCGGGATGGAGGTGTCCCGGGTGTCGTTCTGCGCCTTATGAAGGGATTCGTTGATGCGAAGATCGAGGGAGATCAGGTGCGAGTTGGGGCAGGTATGTTGGATATTAATCTTGCAACCGTTTGCCGCGATGCTGGTCTCGCCGGATTAGAATTTTTCTCTGGTATTCCAGGGACGGTAGGGGGTGCTTTGCGGATGAATGCTGGTGCCTTTGGTGGTGAAACACAAGAGGTCATCATTGAAGTCACGGCAGTTGATGCAGAGGGCGTCCTTCACAAGCTTAACCGTGCGGATATGGGCTATAGCTATCGCCATTGCGATATACCGGACGATTGGATTTTTGTCTCTGCCCTTTTACAAGGTCGTTACGGCGATCGCACAAAAATTGCTGATCGCATGAAAGAGATTGCTAATACACGCGCGGAAAGCCAACCGATACGAACGCGAACAGGAGGATCGACCTTCAAAAACCCTTCAGGCCATAAAGCATGGCAACTTATCGATGCAGCTGGGTGTCGAGGTTTACGGCGAGGTGCTGCAGTTGTTTCTGAAAAGCACTGCAACTTTTTAATTAATGAAGGAAGGGCAACAGCGTCAGACATTGAGGGTCTTGGTGAAGAAGTGCGTCGCCGGGTTATGGCCACCTCTGGGATTTCCTTAGAGTGGGAGATTAAGCGTATTGGGGTTCCTTCTAGCGATTCATTGGCCCTTGCAAACCCTGCGACACTTGGGGGTATGCGATGAAAAAACATGTTGCAGTCCTCATGGGTGGATGGTCGGCCGAGCGCGAAGTTTCTCTCGTTAGTGGCCGAGAATGCGCGATTGCCTTGCGAGAAAAAGGTTATGGTGTTTCTGAGATCGATGTTACTCCGGATATCGCTACCATCCTTACACGTAATAAACCGGACGTCATCTTTAACGCCTTGCATGGAAGATTTGGCGAAGATGGTCGCATCCAAGGATTGTTGGATATTATAGGGATTCCTTATACCCACTCTGGGATGCTGGCCTCAGCTATCGCCATGGACAAGGTGGCAGCAAAGCGCTTGTTTACAGCAGTGGGCCTTCCTTGCCCCGAAGGCCGAACGGTAAATCGCGAGGAGCTTCTAAAGGGTGACCCTTTACCGCGCCCTTATGTTGTAAAGCCGATCAACGAAGGTTCGAGTGTAGGTGTGGCTATTGTTCGTCATGGCGATAATACATCTCCGTTTGATACGTCATGGCCTTATGCGGATCAAGTGATGGTCGAACCGTATATTCCTGGACGTGAATTGACAGCTGCAGTTATGGGAGCCCGTTCTCTCTGTGTAACTGAGTTGCGTCCGAAAGCCGGCTTTTATGATTATTCAGCAAAGTACGAGGAAGGACGTACAGTTCATATATGTCCCGCAGAGTTACCTCCTATGGTGGCGCAGCGAGTATTGGATATTGCCTTAGCAGCACATCAAGCATTGGGTTGTCGAGGTGTAAGTCGAGCCGATTTTCGCTACGACGATACGGTAGGGCACGATCCTACCAAGGTTATGTTGCTAGAAATCAATACCCAACCTGGCATGACCCCTTTGTCTCTAGTTCCGGAGCAAGCACGCCATTGCGGAATTTCATTCCCTGATCTGGTTGGTTGGATGGTGGAGAATGCAGCATGCGACGCGTGACTCGTATCCATACGGCTGCACGTCGGCAACGTCGGCCAAAATTTACCTTAGCGGGAACTCTAAGAGTGTTGGGTACTGTCCTTTTGGGTATGGCAATCGTCGGTGGACCGATCTGGTTATGGCGAAGTAGGGCGATCGTCGTCGTTGGTGATAAGGCTAAAAATGCTTTGATTGCCACTACAGGTATTTTGGGTATGCAGATTGATACTGTAGGCGTCGAAGGTATCAATCATACAGACAGAGAAACTATTCTAACTACCTTAGGCGCGCGAAAGGGAGCGCCTCTACTAGGTATCGATCTTAAAGAAGCAAAGATGCGGCTTGAACAACTTCCTTGGGTTGGTAAAGCAACGATCGAACGTCGGTTACCTGATCGACTTTATGTCTCAGTTATTGAAAGGACTCCGGCCGCATTATGGCAGCACGGAGGTCACTTCGATTTGGTTGATGCGGAAGGTATTGTTATTCCAAATGCTGATACGGCTCGATATCCGATGCTTCCGCAAGTCATTGGTCCAGATGCGCCCCAACATGTTCGTGACTTAATGGTCGTTTTGATGCGGCAGCCAGATTTAGCTGCAAAGGTTTTGGTGGCGACGCGTTTAGGGGAGCGGCGTTGGGATATACGTCTTGATAATGGTGTGGATGTCTATTTGCCAGCGCAAGGAGTAGCTGAAGCATGGGAACGTCTAGCGCATCTACAAGAGCAAAGTCGCCTTCTCGATCGGGATATTATCGGTATCGACCTTCGTGTGCCGAATCGGGTGGTGATTAAGCTAGCACCCAATTCGGCTCAAAAGCTTGGATTGGTTAGTAAGGGCTCGTAGGGAAGAAAGGCTATATAACGATGAAGTCCCATAACAAGTCCCGGACCTGATTAGTCGCTGCTCTCGATATTGGCACGACTAAAACCTGTTGTTTCATTGCCGAAATAGCAGGAGATAACCGTCCGCGTATTATTGGTATCGGCCATCAAATGGCGCATGGCGTTCGTGGTGGTGTTGTCATTGATATGGAGGCGGCAGAAGCTTCTATTCGAGCGACAGTGCATGCTGCGGAACAGATGGCAGGACAAACGATATCTTCGGTTCTCGTTAATATTTCTGGGGGCGCCCCGACATCCCAGACCCTCGATCATGAAGTGCTTCTCAATGGACGTATCATTGGGGATACGGATCTCCGTAAACTTCTCGATCAAAGTCAGATTTTTGATGATTTAAGCGATCGTGAATTAATCCATGCTATCCCCGTTGGATTTTCGATCGATGGTAATAGAGGGATCCGTGATCCGCGTGGTATGTATGGTGAACGATTAGGTGTTCATATTCATCAAATAACCGCTGCTTCGGGACCTATACGGAACCTGACACAAGCTATAGCGCGCTGTCATCTTGATGTGGAAACCTTGGTTGTCTCTCCTTATGCGTCGGGCCTATCGTCTCTGGTTGAAGATGAAATGGATCTCGGTGTAACGCTTGTGGATATGGGCGGTGGTACAACCTCCATTGCCGTATTCTTTGATGGCGCAGTCGTTTTCACTGATACGATCCCTATCGGCGGTAATCATGTCACACAAGATTTAGCGCGCGGCCTATCGACAGCGACACGACATGCGGAGCGAATGAAGACTTTGTATGGGAGCGCGATTTCCGCTCCGGGCGATGACCGCGATATGATTGAGGTTCCATTGGTTGGTGAAGAAGATCCACCCAAAACTACGCGTATTTCTCGCTCAATCTTGGTCTCTATTATTGCTCCACGTCTTGAAGAAACCTTTGAGATAGTACGTGGTCGTTTGGAGGCAGGGGGTCATGACAAGTTAGGGGGCAGTCGTCTTGTTCTTACAGGCGGTGCCTGTCAATTGCCTGGTGTCCGTGAACTCGCTGGGCAAATCATGGATAAACGTGTGCGGATTGGTCGACCTGTCAGATGTACGGGTCTGGCAGAGTCGACGGGCGGTCCGGCATTTTCAACCTGCGTTGGATTATTGAATTTCGCGACAGTGCATCAGTTGCAGGCGGCGGCGCAGCCGGTACGCCATACAGATATGCCATCTGGCTTTATGGGTCGGATTGGCTCCTGGTTCCGGGAGGCCTTCTGATGCGCTTCTCGGGAAAATACCCCCTACTGTCTGATCGGATTGAAGGGGCAAAGCAAGGCAAGTAACTACCCATTGCTTTAGCCCCGGCGAGGGCAAAGCGGCGATATGAAACTGGAGGCAAAAATGACGATTAATATTACAGTACCCCGGGCCGAGCCGGACACAAAGCCTCGGATTACAGTTGTTGGGATTGGCGGCGCTGGTGGCAATGCTGTGAATAACATGATCAAGTCAAGCCTAGATGGTGTTGAATTTTTGGTCATGAATACGGATGCTCAAGCTCTGTCTATGACAAGCGCAAGTCGTGTTATCCAACTTGGACGCACGATTACTCAGGGTCTTGGTGCAGGCTCTCGGCCCGATGTTGGTCGCGCGGCAGCAGAAGAAGCTATGGATGAAATCCTCGAGGCGCTTCAAGGCTCGCATATGTGCTTTATCACTGCCGGAATGGGCGGTGGGACCGGAACAGGGGCGGCACCTGTTGTTGCACGCGCAGCGCGGGATGCAGGTATCTTAACGGTTGGTGTCGTCACAAAGCCCTTTCATTTCGAAGGGTCACACCGCATGCGTCTGGCGGAGCAAGGAATCGAAGAGTTAACGCAGTATGTAGATACGCTCATCGTCATTCCGAATCAGAATCTATTCCGTGTTGCCACGGAACGCACAACCTTCGCCGAAGCCTTCGCCATGGCCGATGATGTCCTTTATAGCGGCGTCCGCGGTATTACCGATCTTATGATTATGCCTGGTCTTATCAATCTCGACTTTGCGGACATTCGTTCGATTATGAGTGAGATGGGCAAAGCAATGATGGGTACGGGTGAAGCAACGGGTGAGCGGCGCGCGATTGAAGGTGCCGAAGCAGCTATCTCTAATCCGCTGCTGGATGAGGTATCTATGAAAGGTGCTCGTGGTGTTCTAATCAATATCACCGGCGGTTCAGATATGACTCTATTTGAGGTTGACGAAGCAGCTAATCGCA